>CAITZZ010000001.1 GCA_903897005.1 uncultured beta proteobacterium
ATCGGTGCCGGTTCGGAACTGCGCCAGCCGCTGGGTCTGGCCGTCGTCGGCGGCCTGGTGTTTTCACAGGCCATCACGCTCTTCATCACGCCCGTGATCTATCTGGCGCTGGACCGGTTCAGCGGTCATGGGCCGGTATTGACAGCCGAAGAGGTCAGCACTGTCTGACAGGTGGATCTGGCCGCTGGAGCACTCAGCTTCGCGACTGTCACCCGCCCTTCGGGCTCCTTCTTTATGTCGCTGCGCTGAGTGCCCCACCAGCCTGATCTATCACATGGTTTTGTCATTGCGGGCCTGACCCGCAATCCAGTGGTGGTGTGGCACTGGATCCCGGATCGAGTCCGGGATGACAAGACCAAAGGCCGGAGGACATTCGCGGAGACACCCACTGCGTCGCCCTCAGCCCACCACAGCGGCAAGACCGGGTAGCCTCACACTGCGGCGACTAAAATCACGCTTCCCTCCCGAAAGCCGACGACTCCATGCCACGCCAACTCTTTGTCACCACCGCCCTGCCCTACGCCAACGGCAACTTCCACATCGGTCACATCATGGAGTACATCCAGGCCGACATCTGGGTGCGCTACCAACGGATGATGGGCAACGCAGTGCACTTTGTCTGCGCCGATGACTGCCATGGCGCACCGATCATGATTGCTGCCGAAAAAGCCGGCAAGACACCGCAGCAGTTTGTGGCCGATATTGCGTCGGGTCGCAAGCCTTATCTGGACGGGTTTCACATCAGTTTTGACAACTGGCATTCGACCGACGGCGTGGAAAACCACGAACTGGCCCAGGCGATCTACCGCGACCTGAAGGCCACGGGCCTGATCTCCACACGCGTCATCGCGCAGTTCTTCGATACCGAAAAGAACATGTTCCTGCCGGATCGCTTCATCAAGGGTGAATGCCCCAAATGCGGTGCCAAGGACCAGTATGGCGACAACTGCGAAGAATGCGGCGCCGTCTACAGCCCGACCGATCTGAAAAATCCTTATTCGACCCTGTCCGGCGTCACGCCCGTGCTGCGTGACTCGGAGCACTACTTCTTCAAGTTGTCCGATCCGCGCTGCGCCGAGTACCTGGAGAAATGGACGCAGGGCAGCAACCCGCGCGGCCAGACGCACCTGCAAAGCGAGGTCTACAACAAGATCAAGGAGTGGCTGCTGCCCGACGAGACCGGCAAACGCGACCTCGGCGACTGGGACATCAGCCGCGACGCGCCCTACTTTGGCATCGAGATCCCGGACGCGCCGGGCAAGTACTTCTATGTCTGGCTCGATGCGCCGATCGGCTACCTGGCTTCGCTGAAAAACTATCTTGGCAAGATCGGCGTGGACTATGGCGCTTTCATGGCGGATCCGGCCACCGAGCAGTACCACTTCATCGGCAAGGACATCATCACCTTCCACACCCTGTTCTGGCCGGCGCTGCTGCACTTCAGCGGACGCAAGGTGCCCGACGCGGTCTTTGTGCATGGCTTTCTGACGGTCAACGCCGAGAAGATGAGCAAGAGCCGGGGCACCGGCCTGGACCCGCTCAAGTACCTGAGCCTGGGAATGAACCCCGAGTGGCTGCGCTATTACCTCGCGGCCAAGCTCAACGCCCGCAATGAAGACGTGGAATTCAACCCGGAAGACTTCATGGCCCGGGTCAACAGTGATCTGGTGGGCAAGTTCATCAACATTGCAAGCCGCGCTGCCGGCTTCATCAGCAAACGTTTTGACGGCAAGCTCGGTCTGCCGTCCGCCGACGGGTCGGACCTGCTGACATTGCTGCGCAACGCGCAAAGCGGCATCGAGGAACTCTACGAGGACCGCGAATACGCCAAGGCACTGCGCGAGACCATGCTGCTGGCCGACCGGGTCAATGCCTATGTGGACGCCAACAAGCCCTGGGAACTGGCCAAGCAGGAAGGTAGGGAGGCGCGCCTGCACGATGTCTGCACCGTCTGTATCGAAGCCTTTGCCGTGCTGACAGCCTACCTGAAACCGGTGCTGCCTGAACTGGCGGCACAGGTGGAGAGCTTTCTGAACATCGAGCCTCTGACCTTTGGCCAAGCCAGTCAGGCACTGGGTGCTGGCCACCGCATTGGCAGCTACCAGCACCTGATGCAACGGGTGGACGTGAAGCAGCTCGAAGCCCTGTTTGAAGCGCCTGCCGTACCCGAGCCCGAACTGCTGCTGCCCGGCGGCGAGGCCATCAGCCCGACGATTGGCATCGAGGACTTCAGCAAGATGGACCTGCGCATTGCCAGAATTGTGAATTGTGAAGCCGTGGAGGGTTCCAGCAAGCTGCTGCGCCTGACGCTGGATGCGGGTGAAGGCAAGACGCGCAATGTTTTCAGCGGTATTGCCAGCGCCTACCAACCCGAGCAACTGATCGGCAAGCTCACGGTGCTGGTGGCCAATCTGGCGCCACGCAAGATGAAATTTGGTGTCAGCGAAGGCATGGTGCTGGCGGCCAGTCACGCCGATGAAAAATCGAATCCCGGCATTTACGTGCTGGAGCCCAGTGCCGGAGCGCAGCCCGGCATGCGGGTGCATTGATGCTGAAGTTTGAATTTCAGCCCAAGCTGCTGGACGCGCTGCAGGGCTATAGCCGGGAGCGCCTGGTACGTGACATAGGAGCTGGTCTGACCGTGGGTGTGGTCGCCCTGCCGCTGGCCATGGCCTTTGCCATTGCCAGCGGGCTCAAGCCCGAAGCGGGCATCTTTACCGCCATCATTGCCGGCTTTCTGGTTTCCGCCTTGGGCGGCAGCAGGGTCCAGATTGGCGGCCCAGCCGGCGCCTTCATCGTCATCGTCTACGGCATTGTGCAGCGCTATGGCCTGGGCAACCTGATCATCGCCACCGCCATGTCGGGCGTGCTGCTGTTTCTGATGGGGCTGCTCAAGCTCGGAACCCTGATCCGCTTCATACCGATCTCGGTCGTGATCGGCTTTACCAACGGCATTGCGGTTCTCATCGGCCTGTCCCAGATCAAGGACTTTCTGGGCTTGCAGGTCAAGGTGATGCCGGCGGATTTCTTTGGCATTCTTTCGACCATTGGCAAGAACCTGGACACCCTGAACACGCAATCCTTTCTACTGGCACTTGCATCGCTGGCCGTCATCATCCTGTGGCAGGTCATGATGCCCAAGATCGGCAGCGCGCAGTTCGTCGGCAAGCTCACGCCTATTCCGGGCTCGATTGTGGCGTTGGTGCTGGCCACGATAGCCGTGTCGGTGCTCGGCTTGCAGGTGGACACGATTGGCAGCCGCTTTGGCGGCATCCCCAGCTCTCTGCCCTCCTTCGAGTTGCCGGACTTCAGCTGGGAAACGGCAAAATTCTTGGTGATTCCAACCACCACGCTGGCCCTGCTCGGATCGATCGAGTCCCTGCTCTGCGCGCGCGTGGCCGACGGCATGATCGACGACCGCCACAACCCGAACCAGGAACTGATGGCGCAGGGCATCGCCAACTTCATCTGCCCGTTTTTTGGTGGCATGCCGGCCACCGGAACCATTGCGCGTACCGTCACCAACATCAAGAACGGCGGCAGCAGTCCGATCGCCGGCATGGTGCATGCCATCACCCTGCTGCTGGTGATATTGATTGCTGCGCCGCTGGCCAAGGATGTGCCGCTCGCTTGCCTGTCGGCGATCCTGATGTTTGTCGCCTGGAACATGGGCGAGTGGCGCGAGTTTGTCCATTTGCGTCACTACCGCATGCCCTATCGCGTTACCTTGCTCGTCGTCTTTTTCCTGACGGTGATTTTTGATTTGACGGTGGCGGTTGAAGTGGGTCTGGTGGCCGCCTGCCTGACTTTCATCTACCGCATCTCCAGCCTGTCGCGCTGCGAGGAAGTGGCGGTGGCGGACTTCCCGGAACTCGCAGGCGTCGTCGGGCCCGAGCGAACACTGGCCAGTTACCGGCTCTACGGCGCACTGTTTTTCGGTGCTGTCAAACTGATCGAAAACCTGCAGGACAAGCTGCCGGGCAAGGTGCTGCTACTGGATCTGAAGAACCTGCTCTACGTCGACTCCTCGGGCGCCGATACCCTGAACGACCTGGCACGCAGTTGCCGCAACAGCGGCGTGAGTCTGCTGATCTGTGGACTGAGTCATCAACCGCTTGATATTGCGAAGCGCAGCGGCTTCGTCAGTCAGGTCGGCGCCGAGCAGTTCTACCCTGACCTGGCCAGCGGCGTCAGCGCTGCCGTGCAACTGGCCGCTAAAATAGACGAAAGAGGTCCCACTTCATGAATATCTTCTACCGCCCGAAATACCTGTCCGAAACCACCCAGTTCATCAACGAACTCAAAGCCAGGAACCCGCAAATGGCCAACGGCCAGGTTGAGGGTCGCGCCCTGCTGTGGAACAAGACGCTGGACCGTGATGCCCAGAGCGACTTTGGCGCCGCCCGGGTAGCGCAGCAGCCTTACGTCTATCAGACCGCTGCCAAATAAGGCCTTGGCAACCCTCGCCCAGGAAGGGCTTGATCTTGAACTAGCGCCAGAGCTGGCAGGCATGCCGGAGGTGGTGGACCACGTTGCCGTGGCCCGGCTGTACGGTGAGCCGCTCTTTTCCATGCCGCAGGATTTGTACATCCCGCCCGACGCGCTGGAAGTCTTCCTGGAAGCTTTTGAGGGTCCGCTGGACCTGCTGCTGTACCTGATCCGCAAGCAGAACTTCAATATTCTCGACATTCCCATGGCGGGACTGACGCGCCAGTACCTGGTCTACGTCGAAGAAATCCGTGGCCGCAATCTGGAACTCGCTGCCGAATACCTGTTGATGGCAGCGATGCTGATTGAAATCAAGTCGCGCATGCTGCTGCCACCCAAGAAAGTGGCGCCGGGCCAGGAGGCGGAGGACCCACGTGCCGAACTGGTACGCCGCTTACTTGAATACGAACGCATCAAGCTGGCCGCCGCCAAGCTCAATGCCCTGCCGCAGTTTGGCCGGGACTTTCTGAAGGCTCAGGTCTATATCGAGCAGTCGCTGCAACCGCGTTTTCCGGACGTTGACGCGGTGGATCTGAAGGACGCCTGGGCCGGACTGCTGCAACGCGCCAGGCTGGTGCAGCGCCACAGGATCACGCGCGCCGAACTGTCGGTGCGTGAACACATGAGTCTGGTGCTCAAAAGACTGCAGGGCCGGCGTTTTGTTGAATTTGAAGAGTTGTTTGATCCAGCCAAGGGCGCGCCGGTGCTGGTTGTCACCTTCATCGCCCTGCTTGAACTGGCCAAGGAAACGCTGGTAGAAATCACACAGGCCGAAGTCTTTGCGCCGATCTACGTCCGGCTCGCCTACTCGCCTGCCGCCTGACGCCCCATCAGCAGCGCGACCGCCTGTGACGGTTGGGTTTTCCCGTCCAGCAAGTTCACCACCGCCTGCGTAATGGGCATCTCCACGCCGACGCTGCTGGCACGCAGCAGCACGGTTCTGGCGCAGTGCACGCCCTCCGCCACATGTCCCAGGGCGGCGAGCGCCTGCTGCAGCGTCTGACCACGCGCAAGAGCCAGACCGACCTGCCGGTTGCGCGACAGGTCGCCGGTCGCCGTCAGCACCAGATCGCCCAGCCCACCCAGCCCCATCAAGGTTTCAGCACGCGCGCCCAGCGCAACACCCAGCCGTGTCATCTCGGCCAGACCGCGGGTGATCAGGGCGGCCCGCGCATTCAGACCCAGATTCAAACCGTCGCACAGCCCGGTGGCAATGGCCAGCACGTTCTTGACCGCACCGCCGACTTCGACGCCAACGATGTCGTCGTTCGCATAGACGCGCAGGGTCTGGCTGTGAAAGGCGCGCACCAAGACTTCGCGCACGCTGGCCGACCCGCTGGCGGCCACCAGGGCCGTCGGCTGAGCCCGCGCCACCTCCAGCGCAAAACTCGGGCCACTGAGCACGCCAGCAAGCAAGCCGGGCGCTACCTGGGCTTGCACCTCGTGCGCCAGCAGGCCCGGTGATTCATGGCTCGCTGCCTCGAAGCCCTTGCAAAGCCAGGCCACAGGCACCGTGCACGACTTCAGTTCGCTCAGCAAAGCGCGCAGAGCCGCCATCGGTGTTGCAATCACCAGCAGATCAGCGCCCGCTACCAGACCCCGCAATTCTGCAGCGCCGCCCGGCCCCACGCTCAAGGCTGATGGCAAGACAATGCCCGGCAGGTAGCGCACGTTTTCACGTTTCGTCTGCAGGCCCTGGGCCTGCACCGGGTCACGCGCCCACAGGCTCACGCGGTGCGCAGCGCCGCTCTGACTGGCCGCATTGACAGCCAGTGCAGTACCCCAGGCACCGGCCCCAAGCACAACAATTTTCATCGTCGGTGAGGTCCGCGCAAGCCGGAGCTTCAGAACAACTGCTTACTGCGTGACTGCAGCCGGCGCAGCAGCCGCCGCCGCAGCGGCCTGTTGCTGCTGTTGCTCGTACATGGCCTGGAAGTTGATTTCCGAAAGATGCACCGGCGGAAAGCCGCCGCGCTGAATCAGGTCCGCAACGTTGCCACGCAAATAGGGGTAAACAATTTGCGGACAGGCGATACCCATCACCTGACCCATTTGATCTTCTGGCAAATTGCGGATTTCGAAAATACCGGCCTGTGTCGCTTCGGCCAGGAAGACCGTCTTGTCCTTGATCTTGGTCTGCACCGTGGCGGTGATGGTCACTTCAAAAATCCCCTCTGCCACCGGCGCGGCATTGACGCCCAACTGAATGTCGACGGTAGGTGCCTCCTGCTCGAGCAGGATGGCCGGGGAATTAGGCTGTTCCAGCGAAGCACCCTTCAGGTAAACGCGTTGAATCTGGAAAATGGGGCCTTGTTGTTCGGACATGGGATTTCTTTCTGATCAAAAAAAACGCTACGGAAATTTCCGAGCGAAAACGGAAAACGAGACAGATTATCTCAGGCCGCGTTAAGCAGCGGCAGCAGGCCACCGCGAGCATCAAGCGCCATCAGGTCGTCACAGCCACCGACATGCGTCTGGCCAACAAAAATCTGCGGCACGGTGCGCCGCCCGGTCAGCTCCATCATCTTCTGACGCTGGGCGGGGTCGGTATCGACCCGGATTTCTTCGAGTTGTACGACGCCTCTGGCCTTGAGGATCTGCTTGGCCTGCACGCAGTAGGGGCAGACGGCGGTGGTGTAAATTTTGACTTTATTCATATTAGTTGGGGACAGAGCTAAAGATCTGTCCCTCAAAGTTATTAGCTTTTTTCCACCGGCAGATTGGCGGTTCTCCAGGCACTCAAGCCGCCGGCCAGCGACTGCGCCTGCTCGTAGCCAAGCTTCTTCGCAATGGCCACGGCGCGGTTCGAGCGCGCGCCCGACTGGCAAACCAGGATGACCGGTAGCGCCTTGTTTTTCACGGCAGCCGTCAGCTTTTCTTCCAGCTGATTCAGGGGAATATTTTTGGCACCCCCCACATGCCCGGCGGCAAATTCATTGGCTTCGCAGACATCGATCACCACCGCCTTCTCACGGTTGATGAGTTGCACCGCGCCCTGTGCCGTCAACCCGCCGCCGGCCCCTTTGAGCAAGGGCCAGAACAGCAGGCTGGCCGAGACCAGCGCGACCGACATCAACATCCAGTTGTCGAGAATAAACTTCATTGCTTCTTTCTATTGAGACTTTTGTAAATGATGTCACGCACAAGAGTTGATGCTGTGTTTCCGCAGGAGCAAGGCGCCATCCCCGAGGAGCGAAGCGCCATCCCGGAGGAGCGCAGCGTCATCCCGGACTCGATCCGGGATCCAGTGCCACTACATCCCTGGATTGCGGGTCAAGCCCGCAATGACAGATCTTTGTTCACTCTGGTCCACCGGTGCCGTGAATCCTGTAAACATCAATAAATTCCACTTGTTTTCCCATCAATGCTCCAGCATTTTAGAATGAAGCCCTGCGCGCCACCGATTCACCCTGTTATTCCCCGCCTTAGCCCTGCCTCATCATGTACAAACTCGTTCTCATCCGCCACGGCGAATCGACCTGGAACCTGGACAACCGCTTTACCGGCTGGACCGATGTCGATCTGACGCCCACTGGCATCGCGCAGGCCGATCAGGCCGGGCGCCTGCTCAAGGCCGAGGGCTTTGAATTTGACGTCGCCTACACCAGCGTTCTCAAACGCGCCACCCGCACACTGTGGCATGTACTCGACGCCATGGACCGCACCTGGCTGCCGGTCGTCAACAGCTGGCGTCTGAACGAGCGCCATTACGGCGCCCTGCAGGG
>CAITZZ010000002.1 GCA_903897005.1 uncultured beta proteobacterium
CGATTGATGTGGTTACTCTTCCCTTAGAAGTTATCAAGTCTTGGGATATAACAGTATTAAATCTGCCGTTTGACACCAAAGCGCACCGTCTTGCGTTCTTCAGGAGTCAATTTCGCCATCAAATTCTTGGTGGCCCACATCGAGCCGTGACGAGCGATGTCAGACAGTCTGGCAGCATGGTTGATGGTGTCTCCCAGGACAGTGAACTCAACTTTGGTTTCGATATGAAAGATTCCCAACCATTCCTGCCCCTCGTTGATACCGGTGTTGAGGTACAGATCGTTGACCCAGTTCTTGCGCAATTGCCATTCTTTGCTGATCTTGCGCATCGCTTCCCGAATCTGGTTAGCGCAACGCAGGGCGTTGTAGATGTAATTACTGTCGGGCTGTGGGAAAAAGTAGTAGACCAAGCCATCACCAACGTGCTTGCCGTGGGTACCGTAGTAACTGCGGAAAATGGGCTCCATGGTGGCCCAAATCTGGTTGATCAGCTCAAAATATTCTTCTGGTGGCAATTCCGAGCAAATACGCACGGAATTCTGCAGATCGGCCACGATCACTGCAACATCGGTAAGCACCGGCAAACGCTTCTTCAGCAAATTACGGATCACGTCATCGCGTCGTTCCAGCAGCCCCAGTAACCCCTGGTGGCTATCCACATCGTCGGTAAAGACAACAAGTATGCCTTCGCGGAAGTAGGAGGTGTAAACGCGATAGTGCTCGTTCTCGCCGTCTGGCGAACGAAGACAGAGCGGCCACTCTGTGATGGAGCGGGCGGCCTTGTCTGATTCGCGAGATCCGACATTCATGGTGTCGGGCGAACGTTCACGCCCCAACTGCTTGTGCAGTTGTCTAAACGCTTCGAAATTTTCCACGCTCTTGCCATAGACGCCACGGGAAAAGAAATCCAGAACGTAGCGTTCCTTGGTATCAGCAGGTAGACGGTCAAAATCGCCAAGCAGGGAAACCCTGGCTTCTTCGTTGTACCAGGCCAGTTCCAGGTTGTAGTTAAGCATGTATGCCGGGTAGGGCAGTTTGTCTATGGTGAGGCGCAGCGAACCAGTTTCGGCCATGGGAGCCGCTGTCGACCGCGACACAGCGCTGTCTGCCGAGCGGCTGTCGCGTTCTCTTTCAAAGCGAGGCGTGGCTGTGGTCTGCGTTGGCGAAGCTTCAAACCCTTCGCGTGACATATGACGGAAGATGTCGGCCATGGTGAGTCCTTCTTTTTTCATAAGTTTGATGCGTTCAATACGGTCAATGGCGTCTGGTGGGAAATAGCCAAGTTGTCTGGCGCGCGTGTTGGAACTGTCATCCGGATTTCGGATTATCGGTTTCGGCAATAAACCCAGGGCTACGTAATTGTGCAATGTAGCGCGCGAGATGCCTGATGTTTCAATGACTTCCAGACTGCTCAACATAACCATTTGTACTGTACAGGTGCACTCCGCATATTTAGACAGCCCGATATTGACGCCGACCCGCTACTGCTGTCAATCGCCGCTCACATTGTTATAGCGTTAGGGCTTGATTGTGTTGCGAACCAGCAACGATTTGGACGATTCAATCATCATGTGATTGGACTGGATCGCAACCTCACTTAGACAGTTCAACTGTTCAAACGCCTCCCGTTTGACGCATTTGAGGCGACGAAAGGCCGGTGAGCGCAACTAGCTTTTTATTGCCTGAACCATCTTCATGGCCGAGGCAATCAGCGCCGATACTTCGGTCATGTTGCTCGGCACGATCAGCGTGGTACTGGCATCTGACGCGACTTTGGAATAGGCCTCAACGGCTTTTTCGGCTACCTTGAGCTGCACAGCCTCGGCACCGCCGGGTTGACGGATGGCCGCCGCAATCCTCTCAATCGCCTCCGCGGTGGCCTGGGCTACGGCTGTGATCGACTGCGCTTCTCCCTGCGCCCGGTTGATGACGGCCTGCTTTTCGCCTTCGGAACGCTGAATGAAGGCCTCGCGCTCGCCGGTGGCAATGTTGATCTGCTCCTGACGCCGCCCCTCGGAGGCGGCGATCAGCGCACGTTTTTCCCGTTCCGCCGTAATTTGCTGCTGCATGGCGTGCAATATTTCTTTGGGCGGCGTCAGGTCCTTGATCTCGTAGCGCAGCACCTTGACGCCCCAGTTCAAGGCCGCCTCGTCAATGGCCTGCACGACCTGGGCATTGATGATGTCGCGCTCTTCAAAAGTCTTGTCGAGTTCGAGTTTGCCTATGACCGAGCGCAGCGAGGTCTGCGCCAACTGCGAGATCGCTGTGATGTAGTTGCTCGATCCATAGCTGGCGCGCATCGCATCCGTTACCTGGAAATACAGGATGCCATCGACCTGCAACTGCGTGTTGTCGCGTGTGATGCAGACCTGGCTTGCGATGTCCAGCGGGATCTCCTTGAGCACGTGTTTGTAGGCCACCTTGTCCACAAACGGCATCAGAAAACTCAAACCCGGACTCAGTGTTCCGTTGTATTTCCCGAGGCGTTCGACGACCCAGGCGTGCTGCTGTGGCACGACCTTGACCGACTGCGTGATGAAAACGACGGCGATGACGAACAAAACAAGGGCGATTTCCATCAATTTCTCCTGTCACAGTTTTTTTACAATCAAACGGCTGCCGATCACTTCCACGATGCTGTGCTTGCCCGGCACGGCGCTGGCACCAGGTGCCAGAGAAACGTTCCAGCTGGCACCCCGGTATTTCACCACGCTGTTGGCGTCGCTGTCCCAGGCGTCAACCTGCACGGTCCCGCCAATATCAAGGTTCACGTCGTGATTGGCGGTAGCCGGTGCAGCGGCAGGTTGGACCTGTCGATAAAAGCGCCACGCGATGACCGAGCCACCTCCAAGGGCGGCAGCGACCAACCACTGGACAGCCAGGCTGGCGCCCAGATGCGCGGCGATCGCGGCGGCAACCAGGCCGAACGCGACCATCAGCAAGTAGAACGTGCCCGTCATGAGTTCGGTGGCAACAAGCACCCCTGCAAACACCCACCAGATTGTGGATTGGCTCATATCTGCCTCAGTTGTGTTGGTATCGCCACATTTTGCGCCAAAAGCTCCCACGCTCCCAGGGTAAGGCCGATTTAGTCCTTACACTTCGCGCCTGTTTATGTGTTTTTGCGCGCCTGGCTGGAGATTTCAATGAAGTTCCGTTTTCCCATCGTCATCATCGATGAAGACTTCCGTTCCGAGAACACCTCCGGCCTGGGCATTCGCGCACTGGCTCAGGCGATTGAATCTGAAGGGTTTGAGGTGCTGGGGGTGACCAGTTACGGCGATCTCAGCCAGTTCGCCCAACAACAGAGCCGTGCCAGTGCCTTTATTCTCTCCATCGACGATGAAGAATTTACGCCCGGACCCGACCTGGATCCCGCGGTCTTGAACTTGCGTCATTTCATCGAGGAGGTGCGACGCAAGAACCTCGATGTGCCGATCTACATCTACGGTGAAACGAAGACTTCGCGCCATCTTCCCAATGACATTCTGCGCGAACTGCATGGCTTCATCCACATGTTTGAGGATACGCCGGAATTCGTCGCCCGCCATATCATCCGCGAAGCCAAGAGTTACCTCGAAGGCGTGCAGCCGCCGTTCTTCAAGGCCTTGCTGGACTACGCTGAAAATGGCTCCTACTCATGGCATTGCCCCGGTCACTCCGGCGGCGTGGCCTTCCTCAAAAGTCCGGTCGGACAGATGTATCACCAGTTTTATGGCGAGAACATGTTGCGGGCCGACGTTTGCAACGCCGTCGAGGAACTGGGCCAGTTGCTGGACCATGACGGGGCGATTGGCAAGAGTGAGCGCAACGCGGCGCGCATCTTTAATGCCGACCATTGCTTCTTTGTCACCAACGGCACCAGCACCAGCAACAAGATGGTGTGGCATCACACCGTGGCGCCCAACGACGTGGTCGTGGTCGACCGGAACTGCCACAAGTCGATCCTTCATGCCATCATCATGACCGGCGCCATTCCGGTTTTCCTGAAGCCTACGCGTAACCACTTCGGCATCATCGGGCCCATCCCCAAAGGCGAATTTGAGCCAGAGGCGATCAGGAACAAGATCCGGACGAACCCGCTGATTCGCCAGCACCTGCAGGACGCTGATGTCGGCAAGATCAAACCCCGCGTACTGACGCTCACGCAGTCAACCTACGACGGGGTGCTGTACAACACCGAGACCGTGAAGGGCTTGCTCGATGGCTATGTGGAGAACATCCACTTTGAT
The DNA here is from genome assembly GCA_903897005.1 of uncultured beta proteobacterium. Taxonomy (GTDB): domain Bacteria; phylum Pseudomonadota; class Gammaproteobacteria; order Burkholderiales; family Burkholderiaceae_C; genus Rhodoferax. Next base: position 4,233 of record CAITZZ010000002.1, read on the forward strand.
GAAGCCTGGTTGCCGCATGCCGCCTTCCATCCGTTTTACGGCAGCTACCATGCGATGGGGAAGAACCGGGCACGTCCCAGGCATGCCATGGTTTATGCCACCCAGTCCTTGCATAAATTGCTGGCCGGCATCAGTCAGGCCAGTCACGTCCTGGTGCAGGACTCGCAGACCGTCAAACTCGACAAACACCTCTTCAACGAGGCTTACCTGATGCATACCAGCACCAGTCCGCAATACAGCATCATTGCCAGTTGCGACGTCGCGGCAGCCATGATGGAGCCGCCGGGCGGTACTGCCCTGGTCGAAGAGAGCATCGCTGAGGCCCTCGACTTTCGCCGCGCCATGCGCAAGGTCGATGAAGAGTACGGCGACGACTGGTGGTTCAAGGTCTGGGGACCGGACAAACTGGTCGACGAGGGTATCGGTCGGGCAGACGACTGGATCATCAAGGGCGAGTCAGCCAAGGCCAAGGCTGGCGTCAACTGGCACGGTTTTGGCAAGATGGCAGCGGGCTTCAATATGCTCGATCCGATCAAGTCCACCATCGTGACCCCTGGCATGGACCTGAGTGGCAAGTTCGCCAAGACCGGTATTCCGGCCAGTGTTGTGACCAAGTTCCTGTCCGAGCACGGCGTTGTGGTTGAAAAGACCGGCCTCTACAGTTTCTTCATCATGTTCACCATCGGCATCACCAAGGGTCGCTGGAACAGCATGTTGACCGCCTTGCAGCAGTTCAAGGATGACTATGCCAAGAATCAGCCCATGTGGCGGATTCTTCCGGAGTTCTGTCAAAAATACCCGAAATACGAAAACATGGGGCTGGCGGACTTGTGCCAGCATATTCACCAGCTTTATGCCAAGTACGATATTGCGCGTTTGACCACGGATATGTACCTGAGCGACCTGACGCCAGCCATGAAGCCCAGCGATGCCTACGCCCATATTGCGCTGCGCAAGACCGAACGGGTCGAAATTGACGATCTTGAGGGCCGCATTACGGTCGGGCTGGTTACCCCTTACCCGCCCGGCATTCCGCTGCTGATACCCGGCGAAGTATTCAACCGAAAAATTGTTGACTATCTGAAGTTTTCACGCGAGTTCAACGCGCGCTGTCCCGGCTTTGAGACCGATATCCACGGCCTGGTGGAAGAAGAGGACAGGGACGGACACCGCCACTACTACGCAGACTGTGTCGTGGCCTAGCTGGCCCGCAAAGCTCCGTCAGCCGGCCGGGGTCTCGACGACGGCCACCGCTGTCTGGCTGACGCCGCAGTCAACATAGGAAATCTGTCCGGTCATTCCGGAGGCCAGATCGCTGAGCAGAAATGCCGCAACGTTGCCAACCTCCTCGATCGTTACATTGCGCCGCAGTGGGGAAGCATTGGCCGAAATGGACAGCAGACGCCCAAAGTCCTTGATGCCGCTTGCCGCCAGGGTCTTGATGGCACCGGCGCTCAATCCGTTGACGCGTATGCCCTGCGGTCCCACGGCATCGGCCAGATAGCGCACCGAAGATTCCAGCGATGCTTTGGCCAGACCCATGGTGTTGTAACTCGGCACAACGCGCACACCGCCCAGGTAGGTCAGTGTGAGCAGGGACGCCTTGTCAGTGAGATAGGGCAGGGCTGCTTTGGCCATGGCCGGAAAGCTGTAAGCGCTGATGTCGTGCGCAATGCGGAAATTTTCGCGGCTCAGTCCATCGAGAAAGTTGCCGGCGATAGCCTCACGCGGAGCGTAGCCAATGCTGTGCACAAAGCCGTCGAAGCGTGGCCAGGTCTGTGTCAGGTCGGCAAAGAGTTTCTCGATCTGCGCATCATCGGCCACGTCACAATCAAATACCAATCTGGAGTCAAAATCTGCCGCAAACTCGACGATTCGCTCCCTGAAACGTTCGCCGACGTAGCTGAATGCCAGTTCGGCACCTTGTTGGTGGCAAGCCTGCGCGATGCCGTAAGCAATGGACCGCTTGGACAACACACCGGTTATCAGCAGTTTTTTTCCGCTCAAAAATCCCATATCTTCCTCTTCGATTGACAGTCAGTTCAGCACGCGATCCATGCTGCCGGTGAGGAATTGTCGCATGCGGCGCGGTGACTTGCCCTGCTCCGGGCTCAGCGGCGAGGCGGTATGCTAAGGTTGGTTTTTCTATTCGTGGTCAATTTATGAAACGTTGTCTTGCGCTTCTCGGCTTCCTGTTTGCCACACTGGGACTCCAGGCCAGTCCCGTGGCGGTGGAGGGTTTTACCCATGTAAAGACCGTCAATAGCATTGACGAGTACAGGCTCAATTCAAATGGTTTGCAGGTTCTGCTGCTACCCGAGCATTCGAGCCCGACGCTGACCTTCATGGTGACCTACCGGGTCGGTTCGAAAAACGAGGTTACCGGCAGCACCGGTGCCACGCACATCCTCGAACATTTGATGTTCAAAGGCACTTCCGAGCGCGACCGCAGCAAGGGCAATAACGTTGATCAATTGCTCGAACGCACAGGCGCCAGATACAACGCCACGACCTGGCTTGACCGCACCAATTATTATGAAACTCTGGGCAGCGAGCACCTCGCGACCGTAGTCGACATGGAAGCCGATCGCATGCGCAAACTGCTGCTGCGCGATGAAGATCGTCAACCGGAGATGACGGTGGTGCGCAACGAATTTGAGCGTGGCGAGAATTCGCCCCTGCAGGCCCTGTACAAGGAAATCTACCAGGCTGCATTTGTGGCCCACCCCTACCATCACAGCACCATTGGGCATCGCAGTGACATCGAAAAGGTTTCGATCGAAAAACTCCGCGAGTTTTACGACACCTACTATTGGCCCAACAATGCCACTGTTTCCATCATCGGCGACTTTGAAGTGAGCCAGGCGTTGGCTCTGGTCAAAAAATCCTTCGGCGTCTACCCACGCTCTCCCAAACCGATTCCGACGGTGTATACAGAGGAACCCGCCCAGTCCGGCCCGCGACGCGTCACAGTCAAGCGTGCGGGACAGCTCGGCGTGCTTGCCCTTGCGCACAAGATTCCGGCAGCAACGCACGCTGACTATGCTGCGCTGGCGCTGCTCAGTGCCATTCTGACCGACGGAAAGAACAGTCGCCTGTACAAAGCCGTTACCGACAGGAATCTGGCCACCGAAGTGGAGGCTGATGCAGGCTTTAACAGTGATCCGGCCTTGCACATCATTTTTGCGCCATTGGCACCCGGTGCCAAGCATGATGAAGTTGAGAAAGCGATCCTGCAGGAGATTGAGCAAATCAAGGCGCAAGGTGTCTCGGAGACTGAACTCAAGGCGGCGATAGCAAAAAACCTGGCCGATGCGGCGTTCAAGCGCGATGGCTCGTTTGCCATTGCCGGCAATCTTAACGAGTGCATTGCCGCGGGCGACTGGTCGCTGTTTTACTCACTGGATGATGCGACTCAAAAGGTTACAACGGCTGATATACAGCGTGTTGCGAGGCTTTATCTGAACGAAGATCAAAGTACAACCGGCTGGTTCATACCGACGGCAGCGGGCGGTGCAGGCGCGGCCAAGGCCAAAGCATCTCGCATAGACGGGCCGTACTACTACCGCAAGCCGGAGAACGCCGTCGCTGCGACGGAACCGGCGTTGCCGAGCGGCGCTGGGGCCGCGGACACGGGTGCGAAGATTGCCCCCAAGGCCAAGCGGATGAAGATTGCCGGGGTGGACGTCATAGCCTACGCCACAGGCGTAAAAAATGTGGTTTCCCTGCGGGCTTCCTTGCCAGCAGGCAAAGGGGCCGGCGCGACCGGCAATCCGAGCATCCCCACACTGACCGGCATGCTGCTGGATCAGGGTACCCGGAAGCAGGACAAGTTCTCGATCGCTGAAAAGCTGGAAGCGGTCGGTGCCAGCATCGAGTTCAGAGTTGGAGCCGACCTGCTGGAGATCAGCGCCAAGTCGCTAAGCAAGGATGCGCCGCTTTTGATCAGCCTGATCGCCGAACAGTTGCGAGCGCCGGCTTTCTCGGCAGAGGAGTTTTCCAAAGCCAAGAAGCAGTTTGCCGGAACTGTCAGGCGCAGTCTGGAGAACACCGATTTCCGGGCCGGCGAAACCTTTTCCCGTGCCGTCTATCCGCTTGGCCACCCCAATCGGCAGCCCGCGCCTGAGGATTTGCTGGCAGCGATTGAGTCAGCCAGTCTTGAGGACGTGCTGGCCTTCCACAAGGCCTGGTACGGACCGGAGCAAATGACGCTGGTCTTGGTTGGAGATCTCGATCTGGATCGTTTTCAGGCGGAACTCGGCAAAGCGTTTGCCGGCTGGCAAGGTGGCAGGAAGGTCGTGCGCACGGCTTTCACGGATTCTGGCAAGCGGACTCCGAATCAGGACGTCGCGCTTGCGGACAAGACCAGCGTTTCGGTCGTTTTGGGGCAGGCCAGTGGTTTGCACTACAGCGACCCTGACTATCAGGCCTTGCGCCTTGGCACCGCCATTCTGGGCAGCGGCTTTACCGGGCGTCTGATGGCCAATGTGCGTGACAAGGAGGGCTTGACCTACGATGTAGGTGCCAGATTGGGCAATGACATGTTCCATGCGGGCGACTGGAGAATCACGGCGTCTTTTGCACCAGCGACGCTCGATCAGGGCATTGCGTCGATCCGGCGGCAGCTTGCGCTCTGGTACGAGCAGGGCGTCACGGCTGCTGAATTCGAAGCGCGAAAGAGCAGTCTGATCGGTTCCTTCAAGGTTGATCTGGCAACCAGCGATGGCATGGCCGGTGCCCTGCTGGCGGCAGTGAATCGGGGGTACGAACTGAACTGGCTTGACGACTTCCCCTTGCGGGTCAACGCGCTGACGCTGGCGCAGGTCAACACTGCGATCCGGAAGTATCTCAAGCCCGAGCAGATGATTCTGGTCAAGGCCGGTACCTTGCCGTAAAATTGCCTTGAAAATCATGGTATTTACGACGTTTTAAGATACAATCCAGTTTCACGACCAAACGGGCGGGTATCTACCGCCCGTTTTTTTTGGTCGATTGTTTTTGCTTGCATCTGTACACAAGTGGCATTGAAAGAAATTGTTGAACAAACGGTAGCCGGTCTGGGCTATGAATTGGTGGAAATTCAACGTTCCACCGCAGGCTTGCTGCGCGTCACGATCGATCTGCCCTGGTCTGCAGCGAGCGGGGCAGGCTCGCCGCCCCCGGGTGCAGAGCAGTTTGTGACGGTTGAAGACTGTGAAAAGGTCACGCGTCAGTTGCTGTTTGCGCTGGAAGTGGAGGGGATTGACTTCAAACGGCTGGAAGTTTCTTCGCCCGGAATTGACCGTCCCTTGCGCAGCGAGAAAGATTTTGAGCGCTTTGCCGGTCAGGTTATTGATGTGACGCTGAGGGAGCCTGTTGGCACGCTGGTTGCGGACGGGCAGGTCAGCGCCAGTCGAAAGAAGTTTCAGGGCAGACTGGAGCGCAGGCAGGCTGAGGGTGGCCAGGAGGCAACTCCCGGATGGCAGATCGTCTGGACGGACGCACCAAGCGTCAAGCCTGGTCAGAGAGTGAGCAAGAAAAGGTTGCCGGCACCAACGCGGGCCTTGGGCTTTACGCTCGATGAGTTGAGAGAGGCGCGTCTGGCGCCGATTGTGAGCTTCAAAGGTCGTGCTTCCGGGGGAAGCACAGAGTCGAACACAGATTGAATTGAAACAGGAGAGTCATGGCATGAATCGCGAAATGTTAATGCTGGTGGAAGCTATCTCACGCGAGAAGAACGTCGAACGCGATGTTGTATTTGGCGCCGTTGAGGCAGCACTGGCGCAGGCGACCAAGAAACTTTACCCGGGTGATGTCGATATCCGGGTGGCGGTTGATCGCGACAGCGGTACCTATGAGACTTTTCGGCGCTGGCACGTCGTGCCAGACGAGGATGGCCTGCAGTTGCCCGACCAGGAAATCCTGTTGTTTGAGGCCAAAGAACAGATTGCCGATATCGAAGTCGATGAATACATCGAAGAAACGGTTGAGTCGGTGCCTATCGGTCGCATTGGCGCGATGGCTGCCAAGCAGGTCATTCTGCAGAAGATCCGCGACGCCGAGCGGGAAATGTTGCTCAATGATTTCATGTCGCGTGGCGACAAGATCTTTGTCGGTACCGTCAAGCGCATGGACAAGGGCGACATCATTGTCGAAAGCGGACGGGTTGAAGGCCGTCTGCGCCGCAGCGAGATGATCCCGAAAGAGAACCTGCGCATGGGTGACCGCGTTCGCGCCATGATCATGGAGGTTGATCTCACGCTGCGTGGTGCACCCATCATCCTGTCGCGCTCGGCACCGGAATTCATGATTGAACTGTTTCGACAGGAAGTACCGGAGATCGAGCAGGGTCTGCTGGAAATCAAGTCCTGCGCTCGGGACGTCGGTTCTCGCGCGAAGATTGCCGTTCTGTCGCATGACAAGCGGGTGGACCCTATCGGCACCTGCGTCGGTGTTCGTGGCACACGGGTCAACGGTGTCACCAATGAGTTGGCCGGTGAGCGTGTCGATATCGTGCTTTGGAGCGAGGATCCGGCGCAGTTTGTGATTGGTGCACTGGCGCCTGCCAATGTGTCATCGATCGTGGTGGACGAGGAACGACACGCCATGGATGTCGTGGTGGACGAAGAAAACCTCGCCATTGCCATTGGTCGCGGTGGTCAGAATGTGCGCCTGGCGTCTGAGTTGACGGGTTGGAAGATCAATATTCTGGACGCCGCTGAATCTGCGCAGAAGCAAGCCAGTGAGACGGACTCTGGCCGCAAACTGTTCATGGAAAAGCTGGATGTGGACGAAGAGATTGCCGACCTGCTGATCGCCGAGGGCTTTACCAGTCTGGAGCAGGTGGCCTACGTGCCGCTGGAGGAAATGCTCGAAATCGAGAGCTTCGACGAGGATACGGTCAACGAGCTTCGCACCCGCGCCAAAGACGCGCTGCTGACCATGGAGATCGCCCTGGAAGAGAGCGCACAGGCCGTGTCACTCGATTTGCGTGACCTTGAAGGCGTGACCCCCGAACTGATAGCCAAACTGGCCGATGCTGGAGTTCACACCCGCGACGACCTGGCCGATCTGGCCGTTGACGAACTTATCGAAATATCAGGCCAGTCTGCGGACGAGGCCAAGACCTTGATCATGAAAGCACGCGAACATTGGTTTGCCAATGAAGCAGTTTCTCAAGCTTAAAGTAAATGTCATGAATACAAAGTTTCAGTGATGGCTAACAAATGCCCGCAGAGCTTGTTATGCCGAACTAAAGGTTACACAACAAATGTCCAGTACGACCGTCGCCGAGTTTGCCAGCGAACTCAAAAAATCAACCGATACGCTGCTTGAGCAATTGAAGTCGGCAGGCGTTGCCACATCGGCCGCCTCCGACAGGCTCAGCGACGCTGACAAGCAGCGTTTGCTCGCCTACCTGCAATCGACCCACGGCGCTGCCGGGTCGGAGCGCAAGAAGATTACGCTGGTGAAGAAATCGACCAGCGAAATCAAGCAGGCGGATGCGACTGGCAAGGCCAGAACGATTCAGGTTGAAGTGCGCAAGAAGCGTACCTTTGTCCGGCGCGAGGACGGTGTTGATGCGCCGGCCGAGGCAGCGGAGGCAGAACAGGCGGTCGAGACGGCGCCTTTGATCGATAACGCCGAACTGGCACGCCGCGAGGAGCAAGCGCGCCGTCAGGCAGAGTTGATCCGGCGTCAGGAAGAGGAACTTTCAGAGCGCCGGCGTCTGCGCGAAGAGCAGGAAGCCAATGCGCGTGCCGCGGCAGCGCTGGCTGCCGAGTCTGCGGCGCAGAAGGCGGTGCTGCAAGCCAGCCTGGACAGCGGCAAGCCCAAGGCGGCCGACCCACAAGTCCAGGAAGCGATCGACAAGGCTGCGGCCGACAGCCTCGAAGTGGCGCAAAAGGCTCAGGCCGATGCGCTCGAACTGGCTCGTGAAAAAGCTGCTGCGGATTCCAAGACCCAGGCGGCCGAGGAGGTAGCGCGCGCCGATGATCTGGCCGGCCGCAGACGGACGGCGGAGGCGGAGGCTGCTGCCATTCGCCTGATGATGTCGGCACCCGCCAAGAAGCCGCCAGTCAAGAAGCTTGAAGAGGTCAAGAAACCAGGCGCGGCAGACGCCGCCAAGGCCGCCAGTATCAAGGGCACCTTGCACAAGCCGGCTGCCGGCACCGCGCCCGCCAAACCGGTTCGTCCCGGCGCCGCCGGAGCACCAGCCGCCGGCGCTGCAGGCGCCGGCAAGGAAGTCAAGTCGGCCAAGCTTTCCAGCAGTTGGGCCGGTGACCCGGCCAAGAAGAAAGCCATACCAACGCGTGGCGCGGTTGGTCCTACGGGTCCGGGTCGTGCCAACAACTGGCGCTCTGGCCCACGCGGCAAACGCGGCAATACCGGCCATGATCGCGATGACAACAGAGCGGCCGCTGCACCGGTCGAGACACGCATTATTGAAGTCCATGTGCCCGAAACCATTACGGTGGCCGAACTGGCGCACAAGATGGCGGTCAAGGCGTCCGAGGTCATCAAGCAATTGATGAAACTCGGCCAGATGGTCACCATCAACCAGCCGCTGGATCAGGATACCGCCATGATTGTGGTGGAGGAGATGGGCCACAAAGCCATCGTCGCGGCGCTGGATGATCCGGAAGCCTTTACCGACGACGAGGTGTCCAAGCAGCAGTCCGAGTCGCTGCCGCGTGCACCGGTTGTCACCGTCATGGGCCACGTCGATCATGGCAAGACTTCACTGCTTGATTACATCCGACGCGCCAAAGTGGCTTCGGGCGAGGCGGGTGGCATCACACAGCACATCGGTGCCTATCACGTGGAGACGCCGCGCGGTGTTATTTCCTTCCTTGATACACCGGGTCACGAGGCATTTACCGCCATGCGGGCCCGCGGTGCCAAGGCAACCGACATTGTGATTCTGGTCGTGGCCGCCGACGATGGCGTGATGCCACAAACCAAGGAAGCGATCAAGCACGCCAGGGCAGCCGGTGTGCCGATCGTGGTGGCGATCAACAAGATTGACAAGCCGGACGCCAATCCGGAACGGGTCAAGAATGAACTGGTGGTCGAAGAGGTCGTGCCAGAAGAGTTTGGCGGCGACTCGCCTTTCGTCGCCGTGTCGGCAAAGACCGGCGAAGGCATTGACGCCTTGCTGGAGCAGGTCTTGCTCCAGGCTGAAGTGCTTGAACTGCGCGCACCCGTCGATGCCATGGCCAAGGGCCTGGTGATTGAAGCCCAACTGGACAAGGGACGCGGCCCGGTCGCCACCGTCCTGGTGCAGTCGGGCACGCTCAAGACCGGTGACGTGGTGCTGGCCGGTTCGACCTACGGGCGTGTGCGCGCCATGCTCGATGAAAACGGCAAGAGCATCAAGAGCGCAGGACCGTCGATTCCAGTCGAAATTCAGGGCTTGACCGAGGTGCCGCAGGCGGGTGATGACTTCATGGTGATGGCAGACGAGCGCCGCGCCCGTGAAATTGCCACTTACCGTGCCGGCAAGTTCCGTCATACCAAGTTGGCCAAGCAACAAGCGGCCAAGCTCGAAAACATGTTTACGGACATGGCGGCGGGCGAGGTCAAGATGGTGCCCATCATCGTCAAGGCCGATGTGCAGGGATCGCAGGAAGCGCTGGCGCAGTCCCTGCTCAAGCTCTCCACCGACGAAGTCAAGGTGCAGATGGTGTACACCGCCGTGGGCGCCATCAGCGAATCGGATGTGAATCTGGCGATCGCTGCCAAGGCTGTCATCATCGGCTTCAATACCCGAGCCGATGCGGGTGCGCGCAAACTGGCCGAGAGCAACGGCGTCGATATTCGCTACTACGACATCATTTATGACGCTGTGGACGAACTCAAACTCGCGATGTCGGGCATGCTGACGCCAGACAAGAAGGAAGAAGTCATTGGTACGGCCGAGATTCGGCAGGTCTTCAAGGTCAGCAAGATCGGCTCGATCGCCGGTTGTATGGTCACATCGGGCCTGGTGCGGCGTACCTCACGGCTACGCTTGCTGCGCGACAACCTTGTCATCTTTACCGGCGAACTGGACTCGCTCAAGCGTTTCAAGGACGACGCCAAGGAAGTCAAGGAAGGCTTTGATTGCGGCTTGAATATCAAGAATTACAACGACATTCAGGAAGGCGATGTGCTGGAGTTCTTTGAAATTCGAGAGATCGCCAGAACGCTTTAAGTTGACGTGCGCAAGAAGTCAAGCACTCCGAACCGGAGCTTCAAGGTGGCCGATCAGATCCAGCGCGATCTGACGGAATTGATCGCGCGCGAGCTCAAGGATCCGCGCGTCGGCATGGTCACCATCCAGGCGGTCGAGGTCACGCCTGACTATGCGCACGCCAAGGTTTTTTTCAGTCTGCTGGCAGGCGACATCAAGGAATGTACCGAGGGCCTGAATCAGGCTGCCGGCTTCCTGCGTGCGGGACTCTTCAAACGTCTGCACATCCATACCGTGCCGACCCTGCATTTTGTTTTTGATCGAACGACCGAACACGCGGCGGACATGAACGCCTTGATTGCGCAGGCGGTCGCTTCACGTTCCAAAAACGAGGACTAGCATGCTACAAACGCCGCGTGCACGGGTTGCCAGGCGCCCCGTGCACGGGGTGCTGCTGCTGGACAAGCCACTGGGCTGGAGCAGCAATGATGCTTTGCAGAAGGTCAAGTGGTTGCTGCGCGCCGAAAAAGCGGGTCACACCGGGACACTCGATCCGCTGGCCAGCGGGGTGTTGCCACTGTGTTTTGGAGCGGCTACCAAGTTCAGTCAGCTACAGCTTGATGCCGACAAAACCTATGAGGCAGTGGCCTGTCTGGGTGTCAAGACCAGCACGGCAGACGCTGAAGGCAGCGTGATCGAAACCAGGCCGGTCAAGGTGGATGACGAGGCGCTGCAGCGAGTGGTGGCGCAATTTACCGGTCTGATCCGGCAGACGCCGCCGATGCACAGCGCTTTGAAGAAGGATGGGCGAGCCCTGTACGACTACGCGCGGGCCGGCATCGAAGTCGAGCGGGAAGCTCGTGAGCTAAGGATTATGGAATTGACAGCCAGATTGGCAAGCGAAGTTTCGGGGCGAGAGCTTATTAAAATGACGGTCAAGTGCAGCAAGGGAACCTATATCCGCACACTGGCTGAAGACATGGGCGAAGCGCTCGGATGTGGCGCGCACCTGACTGCATTGCGTCGCACGGCGACCGGAGGCTTCGGCCTGGCGCTTTGCGTGACCCTGGAAGCGCTTGAAGACATGACCGAGGAAGAGCGGCTGAAGTGCCTGTTGCCGGTCGATAGTTTGCTGAGCGGTCACACGCCAGTCGAACTTGATGCCGAGAACTCGGGGCGCTTCCTCAGTGGATTGCGCCGGCGCGGTGCCTGGACCGACACGGCGCAGGCAGCGGTCTATGCCGGCAACCCGCGTACCTTGCTGGGCAGTGCCCATGTCAAGGCGGGCGAATTGATACCAACACGATTGCTCAGTCCTGTCGAGATTGAGCAGATGAACAGATTTTGAAAGTGAACCATGAGCCATAAACAAATACGCAACATCGCCATCATCGCCCACGTCGACCATGGCAAGACCACCATGGTCGACCAGTTGCTTCGCCAGTCCGGTACCTTTGCCCAGCACGAGAAAGTGGTCGACACCGTGATGGACAACAACGCCATTGAAAAGGAGCGCGGCATCACGATTCTGGCCAAGAACTGCGCCGTGACCTGGAAAGATACGCACATCAATATCGTCGACACTCCGGGTCACGCCGACTTCGGCGGCGAAGTGGAGCGGGCGCTCAGCATGGTCGACGGCGTGGTGCTGCTGATCGACGCGCAGGAGGGTCCGATGCCGCAAACGCGTTTTGTCACCAAGAAGGCGCTGGCGCTGGGCCTCAAGCCGATTTTGGTGGTCAACAAGGTGGACAAGCCTGGTTCGCGCCCGGAGTGGGTTGTCAACGCGGCTTTCGATCTGTTTGACAAACTTGGTGCAACCGACGAGCAACTGGATTTTCCGGTGGTCTACGCCTCCGGCATCAACGGCTGGTCGTCGATGGAGGAGGGCGCCCAGGGTGAACAGTGGGGACCCGACATGTCGGCCCTGTTCAACACCATCCTCGATCACGTACCGCACCAGCAGGGGGACCCGGCGGCGCCGCTGCAACTACAGATCTCCGCGATCGACTTCTCAACCTTTGTCGGCCGCATCGGTGTGGGGCGCATCAGCCAGGGGACGATCAGGCCGATGATGGACGTGGTCGTCATGGAAGGACCGGACGGCAAGGCGGTCAAAGGCCGTGTCAACCAGGTCCTGACCTTTCAGGGACTGGAGCGCGTCCAGACCACCGATGCGGGGCCCGGCGAAATTGTGTTGATCAACGGGCTGACCGAGATCGGCATTGGTGTCACCATCACTGACCCCGTCAATCCGATGCCGCTGCCCATGCTCAAGGTAGATGAGCCCACCCTGACCATGAACTTCTGCGTCAACACCAGCCCGCTGGCCGGGCGCGAAGGCAAGTACGTCACGAGTCGCCAGATCTGGGACCGGCTGCAAAAAGAGCTGCAACACAACGTGGCGCTGCGCGTCAAGGAAACTGGCGAAGAAGGTATCTTTGAAGTGATGGGCCGTGGCGAACTGCACCTGACCATCCTGCTGGAAAATATGCGCCGCGAGGGCTACGAACTGGCGGTGTCCAAGCCACGCGTGGTGTTCAAGATGGTTGATGGGGAAAAGCACGAACCGATTGAGATGGTGACTGTCGATATTGAGGAACAGCACCAGGGTGGCGTGATGCAGGCGCTTGGCGAGCGTCGAGGTGACCTGTTCAACATGGAATCCGACGGCCGCGGCCGCGTACGCCTGGAGTACCGCATCCCGGCGCGCGGCCTGATTGGTTTTACCAACGAATTTCTGAACCTGACGCGCGGCACCGGCCTCATCTCCAACATCTTCGACAGCTACGAGGCGCACAAGGGTGAGATCGGCGGGCGCAAGAACGGTGTGCTGATTTCCATGGACGCCGGTGAGATCTTCACCTACGCACTGGGCAAGCTCGATGACCGCGGGCGCATGTTTGTCAAAGCCAACGATCCGGTGTACGAAGGCATGATCGTTGGCATCCACAGCCGCGAAAACGACCTGGTGGTGAACGCCACCCGCACCAAGCAGCTGACCAACTTCCGTGTCAGTGGCAAGGAAGATGCAATCAAGATCACCCCCCCGATCGAATGTACGCTGGAATACGGCGTTGAGTTCATCGAAGACGACGAACTGGTCGAGATCACGCCGAAGTCGATTCGTTTGCGCAAGCGCCACCTGACCGAGAACGAACGCAAACGTGCCAGCCGCGGACCGGTGTAGAGACTGGATTGAAGCTCACTCACAACCGGGCGGTTCTCCTGATGCTGGCGGTGACCCTGATGTGGTCAATCGCCGGTGTTGTGACTCGGCATCTGGAGCATGCACGCAGTTTTGAGGTGACGTTCTGGCGCAGCTTCTTTACCGTGCTGTCCTTGTTGGTGATTCTGCCGCTGTTTCAGGGGCGCGATGTGTTTCGCCGGATGCAGCGCGGCGGCTCGGCCCTATGGATCTCTGGCATCTGCTGGTGCGGCATGTTCACCTTCTTCATGGTGGCTCTCACATTGACCAGCGTGGCCAATGTCTTGGTGACCATGTCGATCGGCCCCTTGCTGACGGCGCTGGCATCCCGACTCTTTATTGGCCACAAAATACCGCTGCGTACCTGGCTTGCCATTGTGGTCGCCGGCTGCGGTATTGGCTACATGTACGGCACCCAGATCAGTCAGGGCGTCAGTGTGGTCGGTACGCTGGTGGCCCTGTGTGTACCGATTTCCGGGGCTGCCAACTGGACCGTCACGCAGCACGCGCACGCTCAGGGGCGTGATGTCGACCTGATCCCGGCGGTCCTGATTGGCGCTGTCTTTTCCTGCATTTTGACGCTGCCCCTGGCCTTTCCGTTTCAGGCCTCTGGCCATGATCTGACTCTGCTGGCCGGGCTCGGCGTTGTGCAGCTGGCCATCCCGTCGGCGCTTTCGGTGCTGTGCGCCCGGGTTCTGAAAGCGCCTGAAGTGTCCTTGCTGGGCTTGCTGGAAGTGATCTTTGGTATTCTGCTGGCCTGGGTTGGTGCCAATGAGGTGCCGGGCGCGAACGTGCTGGCCGGCGGCGCACTGGTCATTGGCGCGCTGGCGGTCAATGAATTAATCGGCTGGAGAAACAGAGGATGAATAAGAACCCCGAACTGCCAACCGGCAACGCGGCAGAGATTGTGACTGAGGTACACGGTCATGTAGGACTGATCACGCTCAATCGCCCGAAGGCCCTCAATGCGCTTTCGCTGCCGATGATCCGCAGCCTGACAAAGTGTCTGCTGGCCTGGCGCGATGCCCCGACCGTGCATGCTGTGGCGATTCGCGGTACCGGCAAGCCAGGGCCTTTCGGCGCTTTCTGTGCTGGTGGCGACATCCGCTTTTTTCATCAGGCCGCACTGGCTGGCAACGATGAACTGGAGCAGTTCTTCACTGAGGAATATGCGCTCAATCACCTGATCCATGACTACCCAAAACCCTATATCGCGTTCATGGATGGCATCGTGATGGGCGGGGGCATGGGCATCAGTCAGGGCGCCCAGATCCGAATTGTCACCGAGCGAACTCGCATGGCCATGCCGGAAACCAATATTGGCTTGTTCCCGGATGTCGGCGGCGGTTACTTTCTGAGCCGTTGCCCGGGACACAGCGGTGAATGGCTGGCCCTGACCGGCGAAATCGTCGGCGCCGGCCTGGCGCTTGAATTGGGCTTGGCGGACGCCTGCTTTGAAACAGCACAACTGGCCTCGGCCTGGGCCGCGCTGGGTAGTTCCGATTTTGATCGGGAAGGCGCGGTCGATCAGTGGCTCGCCTTGTTCTCGAACGCTGAGGCAGAAGATCCGAATGCGCACACGGCGCAGATCGACCATCACTTTGCGAAGCACTCGGTCAGTGCCATCGTCCATTCGCTTGAAGCGGATGAATCAGCCTGGGCGCAACACACGGCGCATACGCTGCGCCGCCGCTCACCCTTGATGCTGCATGTGGTGCTGGCCCAGATCCGGCGCGCCCGTCACATGACGCTGGCCGACGACCTGCGCATGGAACGTGACATGATTCATCACTGTTTTCATCCACGCCATCTGAACCTCGGTGACGCGCAGAGTGAGGCGGTGGAGGGCATCCGGGCCCTGGCTGTCGACAAGGACAATACGCCGCACTGGAATCCGACTCGCATCGAGCAGGTCGAGCCGAGCATGGTGACGCCGTTTTTCGGCAGTCCCTGGACGCCCCAGACGCACCCGCTGCGCGATCTGGGTTAAACGCAACTACCGATTGCGCCCCTTCATGGCGCGTTCCACCTCGCGTTTTCCTTCACGGTCCTTGATGGTGTCGCGCTTGTCGTGCTCGGCCTTGCCTTTGGCCAACGCAATATCGCATTTGATCTTGCCGGCCTTCCAGTGCAGATTCAGAGGCACCAGCGTATAGCCTTTTTGCTCGACCTTGCCAATAAGACGCTTGATCTCTTCCTTGTGCATCAAGAGCTTTCGGGTGCGCACCTTGTCCGGACTGATGTGGGTGGAGGCGGTTCCCAAAGGGTTGATCTGCAGTCCGATGATGAACAGTTCACCGTCGCGAATCACGACATAGCCGTCGGTCAGTTGCACCTTGCCTTCGCGCAGCGATTTCACTTCCCAGCCTTCGAGTACCAGGCCCGCCTCAAAGCGTTCTTCAAAGAAGTAGTTGTAGGCCGCCTTTTTGTTGTCAGCAATGCGGGCGGTGGTTTCGGGTTTCTTGGCCATGGGGTCAATCTGGGGTTGTAAGTCGTGCGTACAAGGCTTGTCTACAATCCCGCGCAGACCTCCATTCTATGAAAACCGTAACCAAGTCCGTCCTCATCTGGTACACACCCTCAGAGATGTATGTTCTGGTGACGGACGTTGACCGGTATCCCCAATTTCTGCCCTGGTGTGATCGAGCCCGGGTGGTCAGTTCCGATGCGGTTGGAATGACAGCGGAGATTGGTATTGCTTTCAGCGGAATCCGTCAGACCTTCACGACCCGCAACACCCATGTGCAGGATCGTCAGGTGGCCATCAAGCTGGTCAGCGGTCCGTTCTCCAAGCTCGACGGCGAGTGGAACTTCCTGCCGATCGGAGACGGCACACAGCGCGCCTGCAAGGTGGAGTTGACACTGCACTATGGCTTCGACAACGCGGCCTTGAGCAAAATAGTTGGCCCGGTATTCGACAAGATTGCCAGCAGCATGGTCGATGCGTTCGTCAAACGGGCAGGGCAGGTCTATGGCGAGTGACCCGGCGCTTTGCGTCAGTGTGGTCTATTCGCCAGCGCCGCGTCAGGTACGTGAAGTCAGGCTGTCGCTTTCGCCCGGCAGCACAGTGCTGCAAGCACTGCAGGCCAGTGGTCTGCTGGAACTGTTGGCGCTGTACGAGCCATTGGCCGCCGTGTTTGGCGTCTGGGGGCGCAAAGTGATGCTACAGACGATACTGCTGGACCATGACCGCGTCGAGATCTATCGGACGCTCAAGGTCGACCCGAAAGTGGCCCGGCGGGCACGCTTTGCAAAGCAGGGAGCACGCAGCGCTGGCCTCTTCACTAAAAGGCGTCTCAGCGCCAAAGCAGGTGATTGACTCAAGCGCTGGCGTCCAGCGTCATCAATTGCAGTCGGCTTCGATGATGTCCTGAACCCGGCTCAGCTCGGCAGCCCGCGCGGCAGCGTCCAGCATCTCGGGTTCGCCCTTTTCGTTGCTGCGAGCGATCGGGCGACCGGAGTCAAGGTTGGCTTTGGCGCGCTTGGCCCGCGCGCAGTTGTCCGCTCTGGATGCTGCCGTTTTTTCGCCATCCGCGCGGCGCTTGGCCAGGTCAAGTTCTTCGGCCTTCTTCTTCTTGTCCGTCAATTCCTTGTCAACCCCGCCAAGTCGCGGTGCACTGGCACCATTCTGTGGCGCAGACGCGGCAGGCTGTACGGCGGGACGCGCCAGAATGTCCTTTTCCGCAATGCCAGGCGGCGGCGCCCGGTCGCTGAAGACCTTGCGCCCTTCCTTGTCCAGCCACTGCCAATGAGCGGTCGCCTGCAGGCTGACCAGGCAGAGCAGGGCGGCAAGAAGGTGGCGGAAATGTTTCATCGCGCGAGTTTATCCTGCACCAGGCATTCTTGCCAAAGGCAGCGCACGCTCTCACGTGGCTACAATCCACCATTTGGAGCTCAAGAACATGCGCCTCATAGGCAAAGCGCTCACCTTCGACGATGTTTTGTTGGTGCCAGCGTTCTCCCAGGTCCTACCCAAGGACACCTCACTGGCCACCCGTTTCTCCCGCAATATCGCACTCAATTTGCCGCTGGTTTCAGCCGCCATGGATACCGTGACCGAGGCGCGTCTGGCCATTGCCATCGCGCAAGAGGGCGGTATCGGTATCGTGCACAAGAACATGTCCGCCAAAGAGCAGGCAGCGCAGGTGGCCAAAGTAAAGCGCTACGAGTCAGGTGTGTTGCGTGATCCGGTGGTGATCACGCCACAGCACACCGTGCGCCAGGTGATGAGCCTGTCTGAACAACTTGGGGTATCGGGTTTTCCGGTCTGCGACGCTGGCAAGGTGGTAGGTCTGGTCACCGGGCGGGATCTGAGGTTTGAGACACGACTGGACTTGCCGGTCAGCCACATCATGACTCAGCGCGACAAACTGGTGACCGTGCCCGATGGCACGACCCTGGAAGAAGCCAAGGTGTTGTTGAACCAGTACAAGATCGAGCGCTTGCTGGTCGTCAACGATGCGTTTGAGCTCAAGGGACTGATCACGGTCAAGGACATCACCAAGCAAACCAGTTTTCCCAATGCGGCGCGCGATGCACAGGGCCAGTTGCGGGTTGGCGCGGCGGTCGGCGTGGGCGAGGGTACCGAGGAGCGGGTCGAGGCACTGGTGCGCGCCGGGGTTGATGCGATCGTGGTTGATACGGCGCACGGCCACAGCCAGGGCGTGATTGAGCGTGTGCGCTGGGTCAAGCAGAACTACCCGCAGGTGGACGTCATTGGCGGCAATATAGCAACGGGTGCGGCGGCGCTGGCGCTGGCCGAGGCGGGTGCCGATGCGGTCAAGGTAGGTATTGGCCCCGGCTCCATCTGCACCACACGCATTGTGGCGGGCGTGGGCGTGCCACAGATCATGGCGATCGACAGCGTCGCCACAGCGCTGCGCGGCAGTGGCATTCCCTTGATCGCGGATGGCGGCATTCGCTACAGCGGCGATATTTCCAAGGCACTCGCGGCCGGCGCCGGGTCAGTCATGATGGGCAGCATGTTCGCCGGTACCGAAGAGGCGCCGGGCGAAGTGATTCTGTTTCAGGGCCGAAGCTACAAGAGTTACCGTGGCATGGGCAGCATTGGTGCCATGCAGCAGGGCAGTGCGGATCGCTATTTTCAGGAGTCGACCACCGGCAATCCGAACGCGGACAAGCTGGTGCCCGAAGGCATTGAGGGGCGTGTCCCGTACAAGGGTTCCATGGTGGCCATCATCTACCAGATGGCTGGTGGCGTTCGTGCCAGCATGGGCTATTGCGGCTGTACCACGATCGATGACTTGCAGAGCCGATCTGAATTTGTGGAAATCACCACCGCCGGCATTCGCGAGAGCCATGTGCACGACGTCCAGATTACCAAAGAAGCGCCGAATTACCGAGCCGAGTGAGCGCCTGACAGACCCCAAATGCATCAAACAATTCTTATCCTTGACTTTGGTTCCCAGGTCACCCAGCTGATTGCCAGACGTATCCGCGAAGCACATGTCTTTTGCGAGGTTCACCCTTGCGACGTCAGCGATGACTGGATCCGTGCCTATGCCAGAGACGGCAAACTCAAAGGTGTGATCCTCTCGGGCAGCCATGCCAGTGTGTACGAAGAAACCACCGACAAGGCGCCACCGAGCGTCTTTGAATTGGGTGTTCCGGTGCTCGGAATTTGCTATGGCATGCAAACCATGGCGCACCAGCTCGGCGGCGTCGTGCAAAGTGGCCACAAGCGCGAATTCGGCCACGCGGATGTGCGCGCGCATGGGCATACGCAACTGCTCGATGGCATACAGGATTACGCCACGGCCATGGGCCACGGCATGCTTCAAGTGTGGATGAGCCACGGCGACAAGGTGGTGGAACTGCCGCATGGCTTCAGGCTGATGGCCTCGACCGACAGTTGTCCGATTGCCGGCATGGCCGACGAGGAGCGACGTTTCTATGGCGTTCAGTTTCACCCCGAAGTAACCCACACCAAGCGCGGTGCCGCCATCCTGGAGCGCTTTGTGCTGGACATTTGCGCGACGCGTCCGGACTGGATCATGGGGGATTACATCAGCGAAGCGGTGGAGAAAATTCGCTCGCAGGTTGGCAAGGAAGAGGTGATTCTGGGTTTGTCCGGTGGTGTCGACTCCTCGGTCGCCGCAGCGCTCATCCATCGTGCCATCGGTGACCAGTTGACCTGTGTTTTTGTCGACCATGGCCTGCTGCGCCTGAACGAAGGCGACATGGTGATGGATATGTTTGTCGGCAAGCTGCACGCCAAGGTGATCCGCGTCGACGCCGCCGACCAGTTTCTGGGACATCTGGCCGGCGTCAGTGAGCCGGAAGCCAAGCGCAAGATCATTGGCCGGGAGTTTGTCGAGGTCTTCAAGAGCGAGGCGAGCAAACTCAAGAGCGACCAGTCGCGGCACGTCGCCTGGCTGGCGCAGGGAACCATCTACCCCGATGTGATCGAGTCGGGTGGCGCCAAGACCAAAAAGGCGGTCGTCATCAAGAGTCACCACAACGTTGGCGGCTTGCCGGAGCAACTGGGTCTGAAATTACTGGAACCCTTGCGCGAATTGTTCAAGGACGAAGTACGTGAACTCGGTGTGGCGCTGGGCCTGCCGCATGCGATGGTGTACCGCCATCCGTTTCCGGGCCCGGGTCTGGGTGTGCGGATTCTGGGCGAAGTCAAAAAGGAATATGCCGATTTGCTGCGTCGCGCCGATGCCATCTTCATTGAGGAGTTGCACAATTTCGTGGATGAGGAAAGCGGCAAGAACTGGTACGAACTCACCAGCCAGGCCTTCACTGTGTTTCTGCCGGTCAAGAGCGTGGGCGTGATGGGCGATGGCCGAACCTACGATTACGTGGTGGCACTGCGTGCTGTGCAGACCAGCGATTTCATGACGGCGGACTGGGCTGAATTGCCCTACGCATTGCTCAAGAAGGTCTCGAGTCGCATCATCAATGAGGTGCGTGGAATCAACCGCGTCACGTATGACGTGTCGAGCAAACCACCTGCCACCATTGAGTGGGAATAGCGAGGTCAGCAAGCCATGTATTTACCGCCCCAGTTCAAATCGAAGAGTAGCGCTGACGCCGCCGCGCTGATGCGCGCTTATCCGCTGGCCAGTCTGATCAGCGTGGACGAGAGCGGACTGCCTTTCGTCAGTCATGTCCCGCTTCACCTTGAACTCCATGACGACAGGATGGTGCTGCTGGGCCACTGTGCCAAAGCCAATCCGCACTGGCGCTACCTGCAGGCACGTCCGCAGGCCTTGGTGACTTTCATGGGCCCTCACGCGTACCTGAGTCCTGCCGTCTATCCGGACTTGCTGCGCGTGCCGACCTGGAACTATCTCGCGGTGCACTGCAGCGTACAGACGACGCTGATTGAAGATCCGGAGCAGAAAGACCAGTTGCTGAAGAAACTGATTGCCGATCATGAACCTGCTTATGCACAGCAATGGCGCTCCCTGGGTTCCGAGTTTGCCCAGAAGATGCTCGCGGGCATCGTTGGTTTTGAGCTTCTCGTGACCGATCTGCAGTGCAAGATCAAGATCAACCAGCACCGACCCGAGTCGCACGCGACGATGCGCGCCACGTATGCCGCAGGCAACGAGAACGAGCGGGCGCTGGCCGACTGGATCGATCGATTGGGCATGATCCCTGAGCGCTGATGGATGATGCGGCCTTCATGACGCTGGCGCTGGCGCAGGCCCGTGTCGCCATGGCTGCTGGCGAAGTACCGGTCGGCGCCGTCGTGGTACGCCATGGCCAGGTGATCGCCTGCGGCAGCAATGCTCCGATAGCGACTCATGATCCCACTGCCCACGCCGAAATCCAGGCCCTGCGCGCAGCAGCACAGCTGATCGGTAACTACCGCCTGCTTGATTGCGAGTTGTTCGTCACACTGGAGCCCTGCGCCATGTGCGTTGGTGCCATTCTGCAGGCGCGTCTGAAACGAGTGGTCTTTGGTGCCAGCGACCCCAAGACGGGTGCGGCCGGCTCGGTGATTGATCTGTTTGTCAACCCGCGTCTGAATCATCAGACCCGCTTGCAGGGCGGACTGCTTGAAACCGAATGTAGCGCTCTGTTACAAACTTTTTTCCAGGAACGGCGCCAGTTGGCGCGGGCCGGCAATAATCCTTAGCGTGACCGGTACCCGCATGAAAAAGAGCATCTACATCTATTCTCCCTCCGGCGCCGTGCGTGACAAGGCGGCGTTTCGACGCGGCCTGGCGCGGTTGCAGACGCTTGGTTATGAGGTGGAAGTCGACTCGGCCGCGCTGGCCAGCCACCTGCGTTTCGCCGGTGATGATGAAACACGCCTGGCTGCCATCCACCGCGCCGCAGCCAGCGGCGCCGATGTCGCCCTGATTTCCCGCGGCGGTTACGGCCTGACGCGCATACTCAGTGGAATCAAATACAAGAAGGTGGCCCATGCCATCGAGAACGGCATGCTTTTTGTCGGCATCAGTGACTTCACTGCGTTTCAGAGCGCTGTATTGGCACAGACGGGCGCGCTTACCTGGGCCGGCCCGGCCCTGTGCGAAGGTTTTGGTGTGGGCGGCAAACCCGACCTGGTGGACGGTCACGGACACGGCGAGGCGAAGTTGCCGGACGACATCATGGAAGCCTGTTTTGGTGATCTCACCAGTGGCCAAGGGGAGGGTGCTGGCTGGCGCCAGAACCGAGATGGCTATCCCGTGGCGGCAAGGCACTTCAGGAAGGCGACCCTGTGGGGCGGCAACCTGTCGGTGCTGACATCGCTGCTCGGCACACCGTATTTTCCTGATGTGAAGGCAGGTGTCCTGTTCTTGGAGGATGTGGCAGAGCATCCGTACCGGATTGAGCGCATGTTGACGCAACTGCTTCATGCAGGCGTCCTGGCGAACCAGAAGGCCATTGTGCTGGGCCAGTTCACCGAGTATTCACTGGTCCCACATGATCGCGGCTACAAGTTGGCCACCGTCGTGAGTTGGCTGCGCCAGCAGATCCGGGTTCCGGTGGTCACCAACTTGCCCTACGGCCATGTTGCGACCAAGGTCCTGCTACCGGTCGGCGCGCAAGTTGAGTTGATACTGGACGGGCGTGACGCGATGCTCTTTTGGAGCGCTACGTCTTAGGGCAGGTTATGCCCTAAACTGTGCATCAGTTCAAGCAATAGAATTATTCTGGAATGAGTGTTCACGCCACCGTTGTATTCACTGATTTGTTCGGCAGCACAAGTGTCTATGAGGCCTTGGGCAATGCACAGGCGACTCAAGCGGTCACGCAGGTAACGAGTTGGATCGCCAGCACCATCGGCGCTCATGGTGGCAGGGTGGTCAAGCTGTTGGGTGACGGCGTACTGGCCTTGTTTCGAAACAACCGATCCGCCATCAATGCGGTGGTCGAAATTCAGCGAAAGCATCAGGAGCGCATGGCTCGCGTCCCCGTGGCGCACCGCTTGCCGATCCGTATTGGCGTGGCCTGTGGCGATGTCGAAATTGTCGCTGCCAGTCAGGACTGTTATGGCGACGCCGTCAACGTGGCCGCGCGACTAAGCGACCTCTCCGGTGCCAACCAGATTTGGGCCAACAGCGCTGCGCTCGAAGGTATCAATGAGGCAGAAGGTGTGCGGTTTCGGGTATTGGGTCCGATCAGCATACGCGGGCGCACCGAGCCTTGCACGGTGCACCAGGTGGATTGGGAAGACGACGCCGCCTCATCCTTGCTGACCATGCAGTCCGACATGGTTCCCTTGTTCGATCCTTCAGAGGTCGACACGCTGGGGGGGCAGATCGAACTGATCTGGATGGATGTGAGAAAGTCCTTTAAATCCTTTGACCTGCCGATTCACATCGGGCGCCTGCGGCAAGCCGAGTTTGTTGTCGATGATCCGCGGGTTTCTCGTACCCACGCCCGCATCGACTGGCGCAACGGCAGCATGATGCTGGTGGATTTGAGTTCCTACGGTTGCTGGCTGCGCTTTTCCGGCGATGGTTCCGACTTGCTGCTGCGTCGGGAGGAATGCGTACTGCATGGGCAGGGCGAAATATCACTCGGATCTTCGTTTGCCGACGTGAGTGCGCCAACGCTGCGCTTCTCGGTGTCACAGCCTCCCACATGATTCATCCGTTCTCCGTATCGATATATTAGTTAACATAATATACATCGTATGAAGTACAGTTTAGCCCATGTCACCAGGTTCCCTTGGGTTGCCGGCCGCGTATAGCGGCCGCAATCATCTCCGCTGCATCAACCCGACTGGCGCGCTGCGCAAAATCAATGGCAGACAAACCCTGCTCGTTTTTCAGGCCTGGATCAGCGCCGCCCTCAAGTAGCAACTTCACCGCCGCAGGCGTGCCGTAGTGCGCGGCCATCATCAGCGGTGTCGTGCCGTTCGGCGATGTGGCGTCAATATAGGCATGTGCCTCAAGCAGCAACTCCATCGTCGTCAGATGCCCGTTGGTCGCGGCGTAATGCAGCGGCGTCCAGCCGGGTTTGTTGACATCGGCGCCAAGGACGATCAGTTGCCGACAAAGATCGGTCAGACCTTTGAGCGCGGCGAGCATCAGCGGACTCTCGTCATGTGGGGTGCGCACCTCGACGTTGACTTTGGGCGCGCCAAGCAAGGCCGATACGGCCTTCAGGGAAGGCTCTCGAAGCGCGACGATCAGTCCGTGTTCACCCGCAGGGCTGATCGTATTCGGATCAAAACCGCGGCTCAGCAACATTTCGATGGTCGCTGGATCGTCCTGCCTGAGTGCGCTGAAAAAATCGTCGAAAGACCCGGAATAACACAAAGAATATCCAATAACTACATATAGATAAAGCACATATCTGATGTAATACATGATATTCGACATGGTCTATTCAGGTCGCCAAAACACGCTTGAACAGGGCTTCGAAGTTGCGACTCGTCAACTCGGCCATCTGCTCGACAGAACAAGTTCTGAGTCGCGCCAGTTCAGCCGCCACGTAGGGAACGTAAGCAGGATTATTGGTCTTGCCACGGTACGGAGCCGGCGCCAGATAGGGACTGTCAGTCTCGATCAGAAGCCGATCCAGCGGGACAAAAGCGGCTACATCGCGCAGATACTGGGCGTTCTTGAAGGTCAATATGCCGGAAAACGAGATATAGAACCCCATGTCCAGTGCCGCGCGGGCCACCTCTGCCGTCTCGGTAAAGCAGTGAAACACCCCGCCGGCACAAGCCGCTGAACCATCTTCGCCCTCCTCGCGCAAGACGCCCAGGGTGTCGGCCGAGGCGGCCCGGGTATGAACTACCAGCGGCAAACCGCACTGGCGCGCCGCCCGGATATGGGTGCGAAAACGTTCGCGCTGCCAGGCCATGTCGGCCACACTGCGCTCACCCAGGCGATAGTAGTCAAGGCCGGTCTCACCGATGCCGACGACACGCGGGTGCTCAGCCAGGCGCGTCAGATCGCCCACGCCAGGCTCTGCCACGCCTTCATTTTCCGGATGCACGCCCACGGTGGCCCAAATATTGTCGTGCTGCTGAGCCAGGCCAAGAACCGTGTCAAATTCCTCCAGCGTCGTGCAGATGCACAGGGCACGCTCAACCTTGGCCTGCCGCATGGCCTCCAGCAGCGCCGGCATTTGCGTTGCCAACTCGGGAAAAGTCAGATGACAGTGTGAATCAGTGAACATGACCCGCCAGCCGCGGCATTAGACGGTTTGAGTTTGCCGATCCGATGCCAGCAGGTTGCCCAGAATCGCCTCGATCTTTTGCCGCAGCGCCAGAGACTTCGGGCCTTCGGGAAAGCGTATCCCAATGCCTTGGGTGCGGTTGTTGGCAGCCTTGGCGGGCGTGATCCAGGCGACTTTTCCGGCCACCGGATAGCGTTCAGGATCGTCTGGCAGCGACAGCAGCACATAGACGTCGTCACCCAACTTGTAATCTCGCGTCGACGGAATGAAAATCCCGCCCTCTGCAAACAGGGGGATAAACGCCGCGTAAAGGGCGGGCTTCTCTTTGATCGCCAACTGAATGACGCTGGGGCGCGGGCTGGATAACATCGATGGGATCGTCGGCAATAACTAGTGGCCTGAGTTTAGGGCGTTTTGCGCCTGGCTCACAAGCGCTTCCATCATCAGGCCCACATTAAACGGGTGTTCGGCCGTTCGTTTGCTGGCAGCCAGATCATTGGCCCATTCTGTCAAGCAGGCAATCGATCCGCCCGCCGGCAAGGCCGCTGCATCAAAGAAGCGGGTGTCGGCACCCACCTTCAGAGCGAGCATGTCATGACAGAGCTTCTGCAGCGCATTGACTACCTGCGGCGCCGACCAGTCCTTGAACACGCCAAGATCGCCGCTGGCAATCGCCTTGGGCAGCAGAACCCAGGCCTGTGCATCCGCCTTCGCCAAAAACAACTGCAATGCATCCTGCGGCCGGCAGCCGGCGGCTTGCAGCATCACCCTGGCCTGCTGCGCATTCAGGCCTCTTTCCGACAACCAGGCCAGTGAAGCATCTGGTGACGGCCAGGTCATGGTGTGGGCCAGACAACGGCTTCGAATCGTCGGAAGTAACTGGTAGGCGGCGTCGCTGGCCAGCACAAACCTGACGTCACCCGGCGGCTCCTCCAGCGTTTTGAGCAAAGCATTGGCGGTAACCAGATTCATGCGTTCAGCCGGGAAAACCAGCACCGCCTTGCCGCGCCCACGTGCGCTGGTGCGCTGCGAAAACTCGACTGCCTCGCGCATCGCCTCGACGCGGATTTCCTTGCTCGCCTTGCGCTTCTTGTCATCAATGTCGGACTGTGCCGCTTCACTCAGCGGCCAGCCAAGATCGATCATCACGGTCTCAGGCATCAGCACACACAGGTCCGCATGGGTATGCACATCGATGGCATGGCAGCTGCCGCATTGGCCACAGGCGCCCAGCGCCGTCGGCTGCTCGCAAAGCCAGGCCCGCACCAGCGCCAGTGCCAGATCGTACTGCCCCAATCCGGAGGGCCCGGCCAGCAGCCAGGCATGACCGCGCTGCGCCAGCAGGGCCTTGCACTGCGCAAGCATCCAGGGCGCGGCTGCACTGTCGCTCATGCCAGCCAGCCCCTGCCCTGCACAGAGCGCAACACCTGCAGCCAGACCGCCTCGCGCGAGGCGTCGGCGTCAATGCGGGCAAAGCGCCGTGGATTCGCGCTCATGCGCTGCGAATAGCCGGCGGCCACACGAGTGAAAAACTCCAGCGGTTGCGCTTCAAACTTGTCTGGCGGGCGTGTCAGCGCCAGCCGACTGGCGGCGATGGCCGCTGGCAGGTCAAACCAGATCGTCAGGTCCGGCTGGCGAATCACCTCGCTTTGCTCGCCGGGGATTGCCTGCACCATTCTCTCCAGCAGCGACAGCAGTTTCAAATCAAAGCCCCGGCCAGCGCCCTGGTAGGCAAAGCTGGCATCGGTGAAGCGGTCGCACAGCACCACAGCGCCTTCTGCCAGCGCCGGCTCAATCAGCTGTTTGAGGTGATCGCGCCGCGCCGCGAACACCAGCAGTGCTTCGGTCATCGCGTCCATCGCATCGTGGAGCACCAGAGCGCGCAGTTTTTCAGCCAGCGGCGTACCGCCAGGCTCGCGCGACAGCGTCACCTTCCTGCCATGAGCGCGAAAGGCCTGTGCCAAAGCCTCGATGTGGGTGGATTTTCCGGCACCGTCAATGCCCTCGAAACTGATGAAGATTCCGCCTGTTGCCATAGGTCCTTGTTCGCTGCCTCAGCGAGCGCGCTGGTATTTGTTGACTGCCCGATTGTGCTCTTCCAGGCTGGCGCTGAATTCGCTGCTGCCGTCGCCGCGCGCCACAAAATAGAGCGCCTTGCTGGCGGCGGGTCGCACGGCGGCCAGCAGCGCCGATTTGCCCGGCATGGCAATCGGGGTCGGCGGCAGGCCGGCGCGTGTGTAAGTATTCCAGGGGGTGTCGGCCTGCAGATCGCGCTTGCGCAGGTTGCCGTCAAAAGCGTCGCCCATGCCGTAAATCACGGTCGGATCGGTTTGCAGCATCATGCCGATGCGCAGGCGGTTGGCAAAGACACCGGCAATCATGGACCGGTCGCCAGGGCGCCCGGTTTCCTTCTCGACGATGCTGGCCAGAATCAGCGCCTGCTCCGGTGTTTTCAGCGGTGCATCGGGCGAGCGCTGACGCCACACTGCCGCCAGATTCCTGTCCATCGCGCGCATGGCACGCTTGAGCACCGCCAGATCGCTGCTGCCCTTGGCGTAGGTGTAGGTGTCCGGAAAGAAGCGACCTTCCGGATGCAGGCCCGGTCTTCCCAGCACCTTCATGATCATGTAGTCTGGCAGTCCTTTGGCTTCAGGCTTGAGTTGCTCGGCCTTGGCCAGCGCTGCGCGAACCTGGCTGAAGTTCCAACCCTCCACCAGCGTCACCGCGCGCAGCGCCTCTTCGCCACGCACCAGCTTTTGCAGCAGACTGCGCGGGCTGGCATCAGCTTCGATCTCGTAGCTGCCGGCGCGGATCAGGCGTGCCTGGCCTGACAGGCGAAACCACCAGTACAGCAGCGTCGGGTCGACGTCGACACCTGCCTCACTGACCAATTGCGCCACTGCGCGCACCGGCGTGCCCGGCTCAATCGACAGATCAACCGTTTCACCAGACAGGCGCAGGCTCTGGTTGACCCACCAGACAGCCCCACCACCCAGCAGGAGCGCCAGCGCAAGCAGCCACTTCACAACAGTAAAAAAACGACGCACAGCCCTACAGCCTTGTATGAATTCGACGGGGGATGATAATTCACCTCATGCAAAGCAAACTCAATGGCGTGGTGCAACTGGCACACCTGGGTGTTATCAGTGCCGAGGGAATTGACGCCGCTTCCTTTCTGCACGGGCAACTGACGCAGGATATTTTGCTGCTGGGCTCATCCGAGGCCAGGCTGGCCGCCTATTGCTCGGCACAGGGCCGGATGCTGGCCAGCTTCTATGCCATCAAGCGCAGCCCGACCGAAATCGTTCTGATCTGCAGCAAGGACCTGCTGGCTGCCACACTGAAGAACCTGTCGCGCTTCGTCCTGCGTGCCAAGGTCAAACTCAGTGACGCCAGCGCCGACCATGCGATCTTTGGCCTGGCCGGTGCGGCGCTTGACGCTCTGAGCGCTGGCGCGCTGGCGCCTTGGGCGCGCCGTTACGAAGGCGATGTCTCTATCCTTGGTCTGTACCCGGCCGACGGCCTGCCCCGCGCCTTGTGGCTCGCTCCCGCCGCGCAGGGCGCACCGGCTGGCCCGAGCCTGACTCTGCAGGACTGGCTATGGAGCGAGGTGCGTAGCGGCGTTGCCATGATCAGCGAGCCGGTGGCACAGGCGTTTGTGCCCCAGATGCTCAATTACGAGTCGGTGGGTGGTGTCAATTTCAAGAAGGGCTGCTACCCGGGTCAGGAAGTGGTGGCGCGCAGCCAGTTTCGTGGCACCCTGAAGCGGCGGGCTTTTCTGGCGCATTCAGACTCCCCCATGAAGGCGGGCGACGAAGTGTTTCAGGAGGCCGATCCGGAGCAGCCCTGCGGCACGGTCGCGCAAGCCGCAGGGTCGCCGACTGGCGGCTATGACGCGATTGTTTCGATGCAGATCTCTGCCGTTGAAGCTGGCGCCCTGCATCTGAATTCAGCTAGCGGCACCGCCATCGTGGCGACTCCGCCGCCCTACCCTTTGCTGGCCGACATCTGATTGCCTGGATTTGAGCCATAGCGGTTGCAGCGGGACACGCTCGGGCGGGTGTTGCCGGGGACCGATTTCTGCGCATTTGGCAGCATGAGGGCCACGGCAACGCTTGCCCGAGCGACCACGAAAGCAGCCGGCTTGTTACGCTAAAGCCCGTGCA
>CAITZZ010000003.1 GCA_903897005.1 uncultured beta proteobacterium
CGCGCTGCCTCCTGGCGGCAGGCCGTGCTGACGAGTGGCATCAGCGACAGCGGACCCACCCAGTCCAGCCAATGCGCAGAACCGCCCCGCAGATCCATGACCGCGACACCTGCACAGGTGCGTGACCAGCGTCGATGCAGCGCAAAAAAACGGTAACGGGCGGCTGCGGCGGGCGTGCCAACATCCGGCGGACGCTGGGCAAAGCGCCAGCGCAGGTAAGCCGCGTCGCGCTGACCGATCGACAACGCTTGCGCCGACGCACGCATCACCGTCCAGGCATCGTTCACGCTGCTTGCAAAGCGCTCGCTGGACGGATCGAGCGTCTGCCATTTCCAGCTCCAGGGCAGGCTGTCCATGCCCATCGGATCGACACGCCAATGCAGGCATTCCATCTCGCCGCCATCATGCAACAGGCACAGTGCGACAGCCAGCTTTAAGTGCCGCGCATTGGGAAAGCCAAACCCCAGTTGAAAAGCACGGCTCTGCTCTGTGCCGAGGCGGCTGTCGTAGAAAGTTTTTGAGACCTGAGAGAACGGTCCACGCCGGCTCAGGATGCCGCGCCACTGCGGGTGCACCATCACGTCACCAATTTGCAGGCCGTTGCGGCGCTCGCCTCGCTGCCACAGGGTGCGTGGCAGGCCACCGCAATAGGCAATCAAATCAGCGTCGTGCCACACGCCGATGGCCTGACCTTGCCCCTGTTCGGTTGCTGCACCATATTTCCAGGCAAACCAGGCGGCATCTGCGGCGGGCCCGAAGACCAGTGTGTGCAAGGCCGTCACCGCTTCCTCGTCACCGGGCATGACGTCACGCAGGGTCAAGGCAAACTCGCCGACTTGAACCTGGGTTGAACTCATGGTCGCCACTCGTGAGGCAGCGTCACCAAACCCTGCTCCTTGCCCTTCTGCGTCACATTCAGTACCAGTGCCTGTTCCACTTGCTCATAGACATGAACCGCGTTTTCACAGGCAAGAAAACCCGTCACCGTGTATCTTCCCTTGAGCAGCGGCAGCCGCGGTAGCAGCAGAGTTGCCTGCCCATGACCCAGCGCGTCCATCTGCAGTTTGACGCCGTCGCTTTTTGACAAGGCGCTGCTCACCGTCAGATTGTTGGCATCGGAAAAGCCAAACGCCACGCTGGGCACGGGCAAGGTCGGGTCAATCGAAAAATCGAGTGTGATCTGCAGGTCGGTCTCGCCTGAGACGATTTCAACTTCGCGGCCGGGCAGACCATGAACCGTGGCAAAGATCTTGTTGATTCTGCCGCCGCCACGCGGTGCATTTGGCGCTTGCTTGCCGGCAAGATCAATCCGCTCCTTCTCGTCGCCCTTGGCCGACCTGCTGCTCGCATTCAGACTGGTCTGGTAGGCGCTGGTCACCTCGGCCGCTCGGCCTTCCATGCGCAGTGTGCCGTTCTCGATCCACAGTGCACGCGAGCACAGGGCTTCTACCTGGTACATCGAATGCGAGCAAAAAAGAATGGTCTTGCCTGCGTCCTTGAGCGTCATGATGCGGTCAAACGACTTGCGCGCAAACGCGCCATCACCCACCGACAGCGCTTCATCGATCACCAGAATATCGGGCTCCACGCTGGTGGCTACGGCAAAAGCCAGGCGCATGAACATGCCGCTGGAATACGTCTTCACCGGTTGGCGGATAAAGTCGCCGATGTCGGCAAAAGCCAGAATGCTGTCCAGCCGCTCATCGACCTGGGCCCGGCTCAGCCCCAGAATGGCGGCATTCATGTAAATGTTTTCCAGCCCGGTGAAGTCGGGGTTGAAGCCGGCTCCCAGTTCCAGCAGCGCTGCCACCCGGCCTTTGACCTGCAACTCGCCGCTGCTAGCTTGCAGCGTGCCGCAGACCATTTGCAGCAGGGTTGACTTGCCCGCGCCGTTGCGCCCCACAATGCCAACCACCTCGCCTGGCGCAATGGAAAAACTTACCTCTTTGAGCGCCCAGAATTCGCGGAAATAGGGCCTTGTCGGCCGCAGCCAGCGCCCCCACAACAACTGCTTGAGCCGGTCGCCCTCGTGCTCGTACAAGTTGTAGCACTTGCCAATTTGGCGCGCCTCGATCGCAAACTCAGACGACATCGGCAAACCCCTTGCGCGCCGCCCTGAAAAAGAGCGCCCCCACCAGAGCCAGCAAACAGCAGGCCAAAAAATGAAGAAGCAGCGCCGACCCATCCGGCCACTGTCCGTCGAGCAGCACCTGGCGCGTTTGCGTGATCGGCAAGGCCAGTGGGTTCAAAAACATCCACGGTCGCAGCGCAGCGGGTAGTGCCTCTACCGGAAAGAAGACCGGGCTCAAGAACATCAACAGGCTCACCAGCATACCCAGCACCTGCCCCACGTCGCGTACATAAGTTCCGACGGCAGCCAGCAGCCAGCCCAGGCCCACGCACAGCGGCAATAGTGGCAGCAAGACCAGCGGCAGCGCCAGTGCGCTTGGCGGCAGGCCGCCCTGATCCCAGGCGCCAAACAGCAGCAGCAGCAGCAGGGAGACGGCCAGGTTGGCCAGCGCCGCCACGGCGCTGATCCAGGGCAGAATTTCCAGCGGAAAAATGACCTTCTTCACCAGATGCGGCTGGTCCAGAACCAGGCGCGGCGCGCGGTTCACACACTCGGCAAAAAAGTTGAACACTGCCAGCCCGGCAAACAGGCGCAGCGCAAAGGTCAGATCGCTTTCATCACCAGCACTGCCCCAGCGCAGCTTGAAGACAAAGCGGAACACCAGCGTGTAAACGCCCAGCATCAACAGCGGCGTTACAAATGCCCAGACCGCGCCGAGCAAAGACTGCCGGTAGCGCGCGTCAATCTCGCGCCTGGCAAATTGCCCGATCAGGTTGGCGTAGCGCCAGGGAAAAAGATACGACAGGAGCTTGGGCACAGTGGCAGGAGTTTAAGCCTTGGGCGGCTCGACGCGGCCTTCGGCGATGTCTTTCAGGTTGTCGCTGCGCACCAGCGTCAGCGTGTTGCCTTCGCGCACCAGAATCTTGTTCAGAAACAGCAACTGGAAGGCGCGCGTCACGGTCTCGCGGCTGGCATTGATCATGATGGCCAGTTCCTGATGCGTTGGCACCGGGTCCACCGTCGTCACGCCGGCGCTGTTTTTGTGCGAGAGCTGCAGCAGTTGCACGCTCAGGCGCTGGAACGGATTGGTCAGGCTCAGCAACATGCGCTGCGCCATCACGGCGCGTACCCGCTGCGCCAGGCGCGCCATCACGGCGCGCGCCAGATCCGGGTTCATGGCAATCAGTTCACGCGCTGCTGCTGCATCCAGAAAGGCCACCGTCGAGCGCGCCGCCGCCACCACAAACTCCGAGCCAGACTGGCCATCGACTACCGAAAGTTCGCCAAAATAGTCGCCCGGGTCCACAAAATACAGTCCCACGCTGCGCCCGTCCACCGTAAAATCGACGCCCTGCAGCCGCCCGTCCACCAGAAAGCCGAGTTCCTGGGTCGGAGTATCCTTGGACATCACCATGGCCCGGCGTGCAAAAGAGCGCAGGCTCATTTGCGCCGACAGCGGCTCCAGAGCTTCCCGTGGCAACGGGTGCAACAATGGAAATTGCGTGAGTAATTGCAGCGAGACGGGCATTCCCCGCGAGTTTAGCGCCTGGCCCCCAACGCCAACTTGTGATGGGCAACACAGAACGAAAACGTCAAATCTGCTAGATTGAGCAGTGTATTTGCGAGGTATTCCCATGAAAACAGTCCCCTCATTCCTGCGTTTGGCGCCTCTTGCCATATTGCTGCTTGCGCTCGCCAGTCCGGCACGCGCAGCGGGTGCGCCAGACGGCGCCGCCATGGTTGGGGAAGCCACACTGGTGATTGGTGTGGCCAGGCTGATTTCCACCGATGGCGTTGAGCGTTTGGTGGACCGGGGCACCGCCATCCGTGTCGGTGACCGCATTGAAACCGGCGTGGGCGGCCACGTGCACCTGCGCTTTGTCGACGGGGCTCGACTGAGCGTGCGCCCGGCCAGCCGACTGCAAGTCGAAAACTACAGCCGCGCCAGTGATGCCAGTGCGCTCACTGCCATCAAGTTTCGGCTCGACGAAGGGGTGGTGCGTTCCATCACCGGTGCCTGGGGCGAAGCCGAGCGCGACCGCTTTCGGCTGAACACACCGGTGGCTGCCATTGGTGTTAAAGGTACTGACTTTGTTGTCAAGTCCGACGGTGAAACGACGCTGGCTTCGGTCTACACCGGTGCCATCATGCTCACGCCCATCGCAGGCATTGGTTGCCAGGCCAGCTTTGGCCCGTGCCTGAACGGCTCCGAGAAACTGCTTTCCGAAGACATGAAAGGGCAGATGCTTTCGCTCAGTCGCCAGCAAGCTACGCCGCAACTCGTGCCGGCGGTTGACCTGCTGGCCCAACGCGTGGTGCGCCCGGTCATGGCCGAGGTCACGGTGCGCCCCGACCTTGTAATCAAGCCGGAAGTCAATCCGGTTGCCAGCCCGGTTGTCAGCCGGACCGACACAAGCCCTGAAAAGACGGTGGTCAGCGAGTCGCGTGTGACTGAGATGGTGGCAGTGCAGGTTGCTTCCGCAGCGCAGCTGACGCAACCCGTTGTGCCACCAGTTGTTACGCCGACACAGCCTGTAGCCCCGGTTCAGCCCGTCACCCCCGTGGTCCCTGTGCAACCGATAGCGCCAGTGCTTGTCGTCACTCCGGTAACCCCTGTTACGCCGGTTGTGTTGCCCCCCGTGGTTACCCAAATGGTATGGGCTCGTATGGCTGAGGTGGCACCAGACGGTGACAGCCTGAGCCGCAGCTTTGCGCAAGCCATCGAAGGCGGTCGTCAGGGTACGGTTGGCAATTTTGCCTACAGCCTGTACCGCGAAGTCTCCGCCACAGCTCCCGTGGTTCTTGCCAGCGCCGACACTTCGGCCAACTTTCGGCTGGCGGGTTCGGCGGCCCAGCTAACCATGCCCTCGGGTCGCAGTACGGTTAGCGAAGCGGTACAGGTTAACAACGGCACACTCAGCGTTGACTTTGCCCATTCCACTTACGCCACCCAACTGAACGTATCTAATGCACGCATCGGCGTTGACAGCGTCACCTCCAACGGCATCATCAAATCCAACGGTGTCCTGCTTGGGCAGGGCGGCAACGCCTACACGGCCGGTGCGCTCAGTCTGGACGGCAAAGAAGCGGGTTACTTCTTTGAGAAAACGCTGGCCGCCGGGCAGTTGACCGGCCTGACCCTGTGGGGGCGCTGATTGACGTTCAGCGCTTCGCAATCGTTGCGCCGCCATGGCGTCTTCGTCCTTAGCCTGCTGCTAGCGGGCCTGATATGGGCGCTGCTGCATTTTGCAGCAGGTGCCATGCTGACCCAACTCGAAGAACGCGCCGGCGATCTGGTCTGGCGCCTGGGTGCCGAACGCAAGGACGAGCGCCGCCTGATCGTGGTCGATGTGGACGAGCGCAGCCTGCGCGAAGTTGGCCCCTGGCCCTGGCCGCGCGCCACTCAGGCCAAGCTGGTTCAGCAAATAGCGGCTCTGGGTGCGCGCGAGCAGATTTTCGACATCGTCTTTACCGATCCACAGGCCGAAGACGCCGCTGTGGTGCAAGCTGTGCAGCAAAAGCGTCCCGTGCTGGCCCAGGTGTTCGCGCTGGAGCAGGGCGGAAAACCGTCCGTGGGTCAGCTCGCGGGTGCGCTTGACTGGTCCAGTTGCCCAGCGCCCTTTGGCACGGCCAGTGGTTATCTGGCCAACTTTGCTGCTCTGAGTGGACAGACACCGGGCGCCGCGCCGCCAGCGCCAGCACACGTAGGTCACATCACAC
Source organism: uncultured beta proteobacterium (assembly GCA_903897005.1). Lineage (GTDB taxonomy): Bacteria > Pseudomonadota > Gammaproteobacteria > Burkholderiales > Burkholderiaceae_C > Rhodoferax. The sequence continues at coordinate 5,792 of CAITZZ010000003.1, forward strand.
CGCGCATTGCCAGCGACGGCTTTGTCCGCCATCAACCCGCGGTCATCTGCTTTCAGGGCAAGTCCTACCCCGCGCTCGCGCTGGCAGCGCTGATGCACGGCGCTGCCGAGCACGGTCTGGCACTCGAGCGTGGCAGCAGTTGGCTGGAGCCCCCCTGGAAGCTCAGCGCCCCGGGCTTTGCGCTCGGACCCATACCGCTTGACCAGCGTGGCGACCTGCGCGTCTCCTGGCGCCTGCACCCCGACAGCTTTATCAGTCTGGCGGCTTCCGACGTATTGGCTGGCCGCGTGCCGGCTGGCCTGCTCGACCAGGCCTGGGTTCTGGTGGGTAGCAGTGCCTTTGGCCTGAACGACGCCATTGCCACACCGTTTGGCGGTGCTGGCGCCGGCTTGCAGGTGCATGCCCAGGTCATCACCGCGCTGATCGATGGCCGCACGCCCTACACGCCACGCGGTGCCATGCTGGCGCAGATTCTGGCCGCAGCCCTGGGCGCCGCGCTGTTGCTGCTGCTCGCGCGCAAACCACAGCAAAACGCCGCACTCAGCCAGCCGCTCAGACAGCGTTTTCCGGTGGTGTTGCTGCCGCTGGTGGCAAGCCTCTGGTGCGCCGTGCTGTGGGTCGGCCATGCGGCGTTGCTAGGCCGCGCTGCGCTCTGGTTGGGCTGGCTTGACCCGGCGCTGTTTGTGCTGGCTACCGGATCCATCATGGGCATTCTGGAACATGCCCAAAGCCGCATCGACCGCGACCGGCTCTACACCCATCTCTCAAGCTACCTGCCAGCGCCCGTTGCTGCCGCACTGGCGCTGCAAGCACCTTCCAGCGCCATCAAAGCCAGCACCAATCAGGTCTCAGTGCTGTTTGCCGACATCCGCAATTTTTCAGCCTACTGCGAAGCGCGCCCACCCGAAGAGGCCGCCGCCGTGCTGCACGCCTTCTTTTCCACCGCAACCCGCGTTGTGGAGGCCGAAGGCGGCGTCATCGAAGCCTTTCAGGGCGACGCCATTCTGGCCGTCTGGAACGGCGAGCCCGCGCCCGGTGCCACGCAGAGCGGCAGCAGCAGTGACCACGCCCAGCGTGCCCTGCAGGCGGCCATCAAACTGCAGGCCGCCATGCAGGGCGTGCTGCCCGACCCGGCGCCCGCCGGGCTGGAGCCACTCTCACTGGGCATCGGTGCTGAAACCGGTCCCGCCATGGCGGGCTCTTTTGGCCTGGCGAGCCGGCGCACCCACATGGTGATGGGGCGCACCGTCACCATTGCCAGCCGCCTGGTTGAAATGACGGCAGAGCTGGCGCACCCCATTCTGGTTGGCGAAGGACTGGCGGCGCAGCTGGGCGGCGCCGGGCTGGAATCGATGGGCACCTTCCTGCTGGACGGCATGCGCAAGCCGCACCACATCTACGCCTACCCGCTTCATGCCGCGCAATTGCCTGCACCCCAGTTGCACTAGGTCAAACGTTATGCCGATGCTGCTCTGGCTCCTGCTGGCCGCGCTGCTTGTTGGGCTGTCTGCTCCGGCACAGGCGCAGGACGCCCCTGGCTGCGCTGCTGACCCCTCGGTCGATCGCATGCTTGCCGCCCTACCGCGCTGCCAGAAAGACGCCATGTTTCTGGCCACGCTGGGCCAGCGTCTGAATGCTCAGGGGCGTTACCTTGAGGCTGCTGATCACCTTGAGCGCGCCCTCATGCTCGACGCCAACCTGAAGGACGCGCAACTCAGCTATGCCATTGCGCTCACCGGTAGCGGCGACATCACGTCGGCCGCAGCGCTGCTTGAGCAGATGCTCAGCGATCCCGCCATGCCCGCCACGCTGCGAGCGCTGATTCAGCAGCAAAAGGCGGCACTGGCTGATGTCGCAGCGGCCAGCCGGTTTGCCTCCATCGCTGCCAGCAGCGCTAACGCCTGGCAAAGCCGCTTCACGCTGGCGGCGCGGGTCGGTTACGACAGCAACCTGATGGGCTCGCCCAACCTCGGCAGCCTGGCGCTGACGCTCTCGGGCCAGACCTTGGTGCTGGCACTCGATGAAAGTTACCTGGCTCGTGGCGGTAGCTACACCCGCGCCGATGCCCAGTTGGATCTGCACCGCAACGCCCCGGACGGCAGCCGCTGGGACGCCGTGGCCAGCTTGCGCAGCCGTTACAGCCCCACGCTGGCCGAGGCAGGGTCAACCCAGGCAGACCTGTTGCTAGAGCGCAGCCAGAGCCAGCCCGGCGCGCTGGGCAGCTACTTTAACGCCAGCGCCTCGGCACTGGAGTCCAGAGCCGGCATGCACTACAGCGCAGCCAGTCTGGGCGCAGGCGCGGTCTGGCGCGGCGGTGCAGAGAGTGCTTGCCAAGCAAGGGCTGGTGCCGAATGGCAGGCACGCAATTACCTCACCAATCCTGTGCTCTCTGGGCGCTACAGTGGCCTGGCAGGCTACTGGTCGTGCCAGCAGCCAACGGGCTTGCAATGGCTGCTGGGGCTCAAGACGGGCCGCGATGCGGCGCAAGACCCGGCCCGCCCCGGCGGTGACCAGAGCCAAAGCAGTGTCCGCCTGGCCGGCTTCATGCCGCTCGCCGCTTTGGGCCGGCGCGGGCTGCTGCTGGACTTTGAACAAAGCCAGCAGACCGACGCCAGCGGTTACAGCCCCATCATTGACGACGGTGGCATCCGCAGCGTGTCACGCCGCGCCGCACGGCTTGAGTACCAGCAAACGCTGGCTGTGGGGGCGCAGTGGCTGCTGGGCCTCGAGCGGGTTGCGCAGTCGAGTTCCCTGACGCTGTTTCAGCAAGACAACTGGGGCGCCTACAGCGGCTTGCGTGTGAGCTGGTAGACTAAACCATGAAATATCGGATTCAAACTCCGATATTTCACGTATCATTCGCCCATGATTCTGCGAACACAGCATCTTGCGGCGCTCAAACGCCAGCTTTCCAATTTTCCGGTGGTGGCCATACTGGGGGCGCGGCAGGTTGGCAAAACAACGTTGGCGCGTCAACTGCAAGAGGATTGGGAGGGTCCCGTCCGGCGTTTCGATCTGGAAGACCCGGACGACCAGGCCCGCCTTGCCGACCCCTCTTTTGTTCTGCGCGACCTGACCGGCCTGGTGGTGCTCGACGAGATTCAGCTGCGTCCCGACCTTTTCCCGCTGCTGCGGGTGCTGGCCGACCGCCCGGGCACACCGGCTCGCTTCCTGATTCTCGGCAGTGCTGCGCCTGAATTGCTGAATGCAAGCGCCCAGAGCCTTGCCGGGCGCGTCATTTTTTATGAACTCGATGGACTGGCGCTCAACGAAATCGCCCCCGCTGACACGCAGGACGCTGACTGGCTCAACCGCCGCTGGTTGCGCGGCGGCTTTCCGCGCGCCCTGCTGGCGAGTGACCTGCAACTCAGTCGGGACTGGCGCGACGCCTTCATCCGCACCTACCTGGAACGTGACTTGCCTCAGCTCGGCATCAACTTGCCGGCGCTCACCCTGCGCCGCTTTTGGACCATGCTGGCGCACTACCACGGCCAGACCTGGAACGGCAGCGAACTCGCGCGCGCCCTGGGCGTGACCGACAAGACGGTATCGCGTTACCTCGACATTCTGGAGGGAACCTTCATGGCGCTGCGCCTGCAGCCATGGCATGCCAACGTGGGCAAGCGCGAGGTCAAGGCGCCCAAGGTCTACGTGGCAGACAGCGGCTTGCTGCACAGCCTGCTGGGCATCGGCAACCTGGAGGCCCTGCTGGCGCACCCCAAATGCGGCGCCTCCTGGGAGGGTTTTATTTTGCGTGAACTCATCCGTGTTGTCGGAGCCAAACGCAACGAGGCATTTTTCTGGAGCGTGCACGGCGGTGCCGAACTCGACCTGCTGATTCTCAAGGACGGTCAGCGTCTCGGTTTTGAAATCAAATTGACCCACTCGCCCAGTGTCAGCGCATCCATGCACTCGGCCAGAAAAGCCCTGGAGCTCGACCACCTTTACCTGCTGTGCCACGGCGCTGGTGAACCTTGGGCGCTGGCGCAAGGCGTAACCGCTGTGCCGGCGGCCAATCTGGTTTCTGACAAATGGCTTCAGGGTCTGCCGCGGGCTGCGACCTCGCAGTGACGAGGGAAAATTTCCAGCCCTCGGCCAGCTTCTGCTTTACCTCTA
>CAITZZ010000004.1 GCA_903897005.1 uncultured beta proteobacterium
CTGGGATCAAGCGCACTGGTCGGGGCGTTCGACAAGGCCTGGCTGGAACTGCCTGACACCGATGGCCTCCCCCTGCGCTCGGCCATGCTGAATGCAGGTTTGAACCCGGCGGAGATTGCTGCGCTGCGCCGCGATCCGGCTGACTACCTGGGCTTTGTCGAGGTTCACATCGAACAAGGGCCGGTGCTCAATGAACTGAACCTGCCGCTGGGCGTGGTGAGTTCGATCAACGGCAGCGTGCGTTGCACTGGCGAAGTCATGGGCACCGCCTGCCACGCCGGCACGACACCGATGACTCGGCGTCAGGACGCAGCGGCGGCGGTAGCCGAACTGATCCTCGCCGTAGAGAAACGTGCCGCACAGGACGGCGATTCGGTCGCCACCGTGGGCCAGTTGCTGGTGCCCAACGGTTCCACCAACGTGGTGCCGGGGCGCTGCCAGTTCACGCTCGACATGCGCGCGCCCAGTGATACCCAGCGCGATGCTCTGGTGCGCGACATACTGGCCAGTCTGACTGAAATCTGTGAGCGCCGCCAGCTACGCTACACACTGACCGAAACCATGCGCGTCGCAGCAGCGCCGAGCGATCCGCTCTGGCAGCAGCATTGGGAGCAGGCCTTGGCGAAACTGGCGGTGCCTGTGCACCGCATGCCCAGCGGCGCCGGTCACGACGCCATGATGCTGCACAGAATCATGCCGCAAGCCATGCTGTTTGTGCGCGGCCAGAACGCCGGCATCAGCCACAACCCGCTGGAGTCCAGCACCAGCGACGATATGCAACTGGCCGTGGATGCTTTCGCACAAATGCTGGAATTGACCGGTTCGTCGTTGTGAGCCTCCGGAACCCCGCCTCTGTCATCCGGGACCGCGCCCCCGTCATCCCGGACGGCGCCTCTGTCATCCCGGACAGTGCCTCTGTCATCCCGGACTTGATCCGGGATCCAGTGCCACACGAGGCATGGATTGCGGGTCGGGGCCCGCAATGACAATACCGACCTGCAATGACAATGCCGGCCCGCAATGACAATACCAGCCTGCAATAGCCGCACCGGACCGCAATGACAATGGCTGCTCCTTTCACACCCAAACTTATGACCACCTACGAACAACTTGACTCCTGGATTGATGCGCACTTTGACGAGCAGGTGCGCTTTCTGCAGGAACTGATCCGCGTCCCCACTGACACGCCGCCGGGCAACAACGCACCGCACGCCGAGCGCGCCGCTGCGCTGTTGCAGGCCTTCGGCATGGAGGCGCAGAAGTTTCCGGTGCCCGAGGCCGAGGTGCGCGCTGCCGGCTTGCAGAGCATCACCAATCTGCTGGTGCGGCGCGACTACGGTCCGGGTCGAACCGTTCTGCTCAACGCTCACGGCGATGTGGTGCCGCCGGGTGAAGGCTGGAGCAAGAACCCTTATGGTGGCGAGATTGAAAACGGCCGCATCTACGGCCGCGCCAGCGCCGTCAGCAAGTGTGATTTTTCGACCTACGCGTTTGCCGTTCGCGCGCTCGAAGCCGTCGCCAAGCCGCACAGCGGCAGCGTGGAACTGCTGTTCACCTACGACGAAGAATTTGGTGGCGAAGTCGGTCCGCTCTGGATGCTCTCGCACGGACTGGTCAAACCCGACCTGATGATTGCCGCCGGCTTCAGCTACCAGGTCATCACCGCGCACAACGGCTGCCTGCAGATGGAGGTGACGGTGCATGGCCAGATGGCGCACGCGGCGATCCCCGAATCCGGCGTTGACGCACTGCAAGCGGCGCTCAGGATTCTCATTGCGCTGTATGCCCAGAACCTGCTGTACAAGCAGGTCTGCTCTGGCGTCGAAGGCATCACACACCCCTACCTGAACGTGGGCATGATTGAAGGCGGCACCAACACCAACGTCATTCCGGGACGCGTCAGCTTCAAGCTCGACCGGCGCATGATCCCGGAAGAGGATCCGGTGCAGGTCGAGGCCAGCCTGCGCGGCATCATCGCCGAGGCCGCAGCGCAGAGCCCGGGCGTGACGGTGGATGTCAGGCGCATTCTGCTGGCCAAGGCCTTGCAACCGCTACCCGGCAACAAACCTTTGGTGGA
>CAITZZ010000005.1 GCA_903897005.1 uncultured beta proteobacterium
CAGCGAGAGGGCCGAGATCACCATCAGGCCGGTCAGATAGATGAAGTCCTGCGGGTACAGGACCAGGCCGAAGATGTAGAAGCGTCTGGCGCCCAGATCAAACAGAACGGCTTGGCGCTGGCCGAACTCCAGCCAGGGCAGGCCGTAGAAGATGATCTGGGTGAGCCAGACCATGCCCCAGCGCCACTGCGAGAACAGGCCCGAGACGCTGCGCGGGTAGATTCTCTGGTGGGAGGCGTACAGCGATACCAGTTCCCCATCAGCGTCTTCGGCCTGGATGGGGATGATCTTGCGGGAACCGGGGTCCTTGCTGTTCAAAAGTAATATTTCCTGCGATCAGCAAAGACTGGCCGGCGCAGACTACTTGACGGTGACCCCACCCTTGTTGGAAAGTCCCCAGACATAAGAGGCCAACACATGAATTTGCGCCTCGGTAAACTTGTCGCCGTGGGCCGGCATCTGGTTTGTCTTGCCATTGTTGATCATGGCGATGATATTCGCTTCGCCACTTCCGTGCAGCCAGACGCTCTGATTGGTCAGGTTACCGGAGCCGATCGCCTGCATACCCTTGCCGTCCGGACCATGGCAGGCTGCGCAAACCACGAACTTTTCTTTACCAAGGGCCGCGCGCACCGAATCGTGAGGACTGCCGGACAAGCTCAAAACATACTGGGCGACGTTCTTCACATCATCTGCAGTACCTACGGCTGCTGCCATCGGCGGCATCATGCCAACCCGGCCTTTGGTGATATTGGTCTTGATGACCTCCGGTGTACCACCACCGAGCCAGAAATTGTCGGTCAGGTTCGGAATCCCCTTGTTGCCACGAGCATCAGAACCATGGCACTGGGCGCAGTTGTTCATGAACAAACGCTCACCGATCGCTATAGCCTTCGCGTCCTTCGCCACGTCTTCGGGCTTCATCGCCGAAAACCTGGCGTACAGAGGCGCTGTTTCGGCATTGCCTTTATCTACTTCAGACTGATGCTGCCCGGTCGAAGTCCATCCAAGTTTGCCGTTGTAGGCTCCCAGACCCGGGTACAGGGCAAGGTAGACCAGCGAAAAAACGATGGTAATCACAAACAACCAGGCCCACCAGCGTGGCAAGGGATTGTTCATTTCACGCAAGTCACCATCCCAGACGTGTCCGGTGGTGTTGTCGCTTGCCGTCATGGCCTTGGCTTTGCCAGTGACCCACAATAGCAGCAGGCACGCCAAAATACTCACCAAAGTGATGCCGGCGACATAGACCGACCAGAAGTTACTTGTAAAGTCGCTCATATTATTTCCTTAGATTGCGCTGGGTCAGTCTTGCTCGAACGGGAGTTTGGCTGCCTGTTCAAAATCCGCTGCCTTGCGGCTCGAATAAGTCCAGACAAGAATGCCGATAAACACGACGAAACTAACGACGGTGGCAAGTGAACGCAGGGAGTTGATATCAAATTCCATGAAGGTGCACCCCTTTACTTCACCAAGGTTCCCAATACCTGGAGGTAGGCAATAACCGCTTCAATTTCCTTCTTGCCTTTGAGCTCGGCCACAGACTTCGCAATCTGGTCGTCGCTGTAGGGCACGCCTGCCGTACGCAAAGCCCTCATGTGAGCCGGCATCGAGGCAGCATCCACATCGTCCTTGAGCAGCCAGGGATAAGCCGGCATATTGGACTCGGGCACCACGTCACGCGGATTGTTCATGTGATCACGATGCCACTGGTCGCTGTACTTGCCCCCGACACGTTGCAGGTCCGGGCCGGTGCGCTTGCTGCCCCACTGAAACGGATGGTCGTAGACAAATTCACCAGCCACAGAATAGTGCCCATAGCGCAATGTTTCCGCCCGGAACGGGCGAATCATCTGCGAGTGACAGTTGTAACAGCCCTCGCGGGTGTAGATGTCGCGACCCGCCAACTGCAGCGCCGTGTAGGGTTGCAGGCCCTTGACCGGCTCGGTTGTGGACTTCTGGAAGAACAGCGGAACAATTTCCACCAAACCACCAAACAGCAGCACCACCAGAATCAAAACGATCATCAGGAAGTTGCTGGTTTCAATCTTTTCGTGCGACAGTCCGCCGCTTGTATTGTTATTTGCCATGGTATTTTTCCTTTTCAGGCGTGGGCAACAGCGGCCGGAATGGTCACGGTGACGGAGCGGCCGGTGGTCGCTGTCTTGAGTACGTTCCAGAGCATGATCAACATACCGCTCAGATACAGAAGACCACCCAGGAGGCGCAGCACATAGAACGGGAAGGTGGCCTTGACCGACTCGACAAAGGTATAGGTCAGGGTACCGTCGGCGTTGACAGCACGCCACATCAGGCCCTGCATCACCCCGGCAATCCACATGGCAGCAATATAGATCACGATACCGATCGTTGCGGTCCAGAAATGCACCTCAACGGCCTTCATGCTGTACATCTGCTTTTGTCCAAACAGGCGCGGAATCAGGTAATACATACAACCCATGGTGACCAGACCCACCCAGCCCAGGGCGCCTGAGTGCACGTGACCCACCGTCCAGTCCGTGTAATGCGACAAGGCATTCACGGTCTTGATGGACATCATCGGACCTTCAAAGGTGGACATGCCATAAAAGGACAGGGAAACGATCAGGAAACGCAGAATCGGATCATCACGCAGTTTGTGCCACGCGCCCGACAGAGTCATGATGCCGTTGATCATGCCGCCCCAGCTTGGCGCCAACAGGATCAGCGAAAACACCATGCCCACAGACTGCGTCCAGTCCGGCAGCGCGGTGTAATGCAGATGGTGCGGACCCGCCCACATATAGGTAAAGATCAGGGCCCAGAAGTGGACGATAGACAACCGATACGAGTAGACCGGCCGCTCAGCCTGCTTGGGAACAAAGTAGTACATCATCCCAAGAAAGCCCGCCGTCAGGAAGAAGCCGACCGCGTTGTGGCCGTACCACCACTGAATCATGGCATCCTGCACACCGGCGTAGACCGAATAGGATTTCAAAAAGCTTGCTGGAATCGCTGCGCTGTTGACCAGGTGCAGCAAGGCCACCGCGATGATCATGGCGCCAAAAAACCAGTTGGCCACATAGATGTGGCGAACTTTACGGGTGCCGATGGTGCCAAAGAAGACGATGGCAAAAGACACCCAGACCAAGGTGATCAAAATGTCAATCGGCCACTCCAGTTCGGCGTATTCCTTGCCGGAAGTAAAACCCAGCGGCAGGGAGAGCGCGGCCAACAGGATGACAAGTTGCCAACCCCAGAAGGTAAAGGCAGCCAGTTTGTCGCTGAACAGACGAACCTGACAGGTGCGCTGGGCGACATAGTATGCCGTGGCAAACAAGCCGCAGCCACCAAACGCAAAAATAACTGCATTGGTGTGCAGCGGGCGTAGCCGGCCATAGCTTAGCCACGGAATGCCAAAGTTGAGTTCGGGCCAGGTCAACTGGGCGGCGATGATGACGCCGACCAGCATGCCCACCACGCCCCAGACCACGGTCATGATGGCAAACTGCCTGACGACCTTGTCGTTGTAGCTTGTTGCTAGCGAATTGGGAAATATCATTTACACCTCTTCTTAGTTGGATCGGCCAAAGTTTCGCACGGCAAACACGGATTCCATGTGATCTACGTTAAATTTCTGAGGTTTTTTCATGAATCCTTAAGAATTCGCTCACCCTCAGCCTCAATGTCGTCGAACTGACCCCGGTGGATGGCCCACCAGAGCCCGGCGAGTATGAAAAAAACAAGAACAACCGACAAAGGAATCAGCAAATAGAGAATATCCACGATGATCTTTCTGCTAGGTAGTGATGGTAGACAGCCGCAGTGCATTGAGCACCACCAGCAGGGAACTCAGGGCCATACCCAGGCCTGCCAGCCAGGCAGGCAGCCACCCGACCACCGCCAGGGGCACGCAAACCGCGTTGTAAGCGGCGGCCCACCAGAGGTTCTGGCGCACGACACGAAGAGTACGGCGCGCCACTTGAAAACTGGTCGCGACAACTCCGATCTGCTCCCCCAACACGACGAAATCGGCTTGCGCCTGCGCCAGGGGAGCAGCCCGCCCCAAGGCGAATGAAACATGGGCGCCGGCCAGCACCGGCCCGTCGTTGAGTCCATCCCCCACCACTGCCACCCGCTGGCCCTGCCGCTGGGCAAGCCGCAGGAACTCGAGTTTGTCCAAGGGCGAACAAAGCCCCTGAAACTCCGTGATGCCAACCTGGGCGGCGACGCGTCCTGCAGCCTGTGCTCCATCGCCTGATAACAAACAAACCCTGATTCCATCGCGCTGCAGCGCAGCAACAGCCTGCGTGGCATCCGGGCGCAGGTCCTCGTGAAGTTCAAACGTTGCCAGCCATCCTTGTGCGTCACTCAGATGGGCTTGTAAAAAGTCGGATGGAGCCGCCGCCAGACCACAAAACTCTGCTGAACCCAAGCGTATTTCGACTTCCTCCGGCACACCCTGGCTACTCAAGACCCAGCCCCGCACGCCAGCGCCGGCAAGTTCCTGCACCGCTCGCGCCGTCCAGCCGACTGCTGAACCCTGCTGCGCCGCCACCAGCAAGGCCCTGGACACGGGATGCAGTGAGTACTGCGACAGCGCCGCCGCCATCGCCAAGGCCTGCGCCTGGGCAACACCCTCACGTACCCGGGTGGAGGCCAGCACCATGGCATCTCGAGTCAAGGTACCCGTCTTGTCAAACAGCACCGTGTCTATGCTGGCCAGGGCTTCAAAGGCTTCCAGCCTGCGCACCAGCACACCCCGGCGCGCCAGCGCACCGGCCGCCGCCAGCATGGCCGCAGGTGTTGCCAGCGACAAGGCACAGGGACAGGTAACCACCAGCACGGCGACAGCGACCATCAAAGCATGCCCCGGATCGCGTGCCCACCAGAACGCGCAGGCCGAGGCGGCGGCCAGCAGGACCGCAATCAGGAAGGGCTTGGCGATCCGGTCGGCCAGTCGCGCCAGCGCCGGTTTGCTGGTGGACGCCGTCTGCATGAGGGCGACAATCTGCGCAAAGCGGGTCTGCCCGGCCGTCTGCTTCACTTCAACCTGAACCGGGCTGGAGAGGTTGTGACTGCCAGCAATCACGCTACTGCCGATGCCACGAGCAACAGGCCGTGATTCACCCGTCAACAAGGCCTCGTCGACCATGGTCTGGCCCTGCATCACCAGACCATCCGCCGGAAACGTCTCGCCGGGCAGGATGCGAATCAGGTCTGCCGCTTGCAGGCGGCGCACCGGTACGCGTTCGTAACTGCCATCGGCGCTCTGGCGTAGCACACTGTCAGGCAGCCGATTCATCAGCGCCTCGAGTGCGCCAGCGGTTCGATCACGCAGTCGCAGTTCGAGCCAGCGCCCCGAGAGCAGGAAGAAGACGAACATGGTCAGCGAATCAAAATAGACTTCTCGCCCAAAGTGTCCCTGTGGTTCAAAGGTGCCGGCGGTGCTGACAACAAAGGTGATCAGCATCCCCAACGCCACCGGCAAATCCATGCTGACGCGACGTCGCAACACATCAGCCATGGCATTGCGAAAAAAGGGACCGCAGGAAAACAGGATCACCGGCAGCGTCAAGACCCAGGACGCCCAACGCAGCAACTGCTCCATTTCGGCGGTCAAATCTCCTGGCGCGGCGACGTAGGCCGGATAGGCATACATCATCACCTGCATCATGCACAGGCCCGCCACCGCCAGGCGCCACAGAGCCTTGCGGCCTTCGTCTCGTCGCTGCTCACGGGCAAAGGCGTCGTTGGCCGGCACGGGGCGGTAGCCGGCGCGCTGCACGGCTCGCATCCAGGCAGAAGGCTGAATGGCGTCCGCCGACCAAACAATCCTGGCCCGATGACTGCCTGCGCTGACATTGGCCTGCAGCACGCCCGGCACACTCAGCAACGCCGCCTCAATAGTGAGCGCACAGGCCGCACAATGCATACCTTCGATCAGCAGGTTGGACTCCCAACAATGCGCACGGCTCGCATCCGGTCGACTGAAGGCCGACCATTCCTGTGGATCGTCGAGCAGCGAATACAGTTCCCCCGTGGGACCGGGGGCAGGCGCCTCGAACGGATCGATGGTTCGCGCAATGTCGCTGATTTTGGGTGCGGCCGGAGTGGCGGCAGGACTTGCAGTTGACATAGGATCCAAGTGTGCGCGGGGTTGCCTTCAGTTTAACTGACCAAAATCAAGCAATTTGCCAGCGATCGGAGTAAGCTGCAAAGCGCAACTCAACAGGAGAATGTTATGTACCAGAAGATCCTTGTCGCCACCGACGGCTCGCCGCTGTCCAAGAAGGCGGTGGCCAGTGCCATCACGCTGGCTGCACTGACCGGTGCAGAACTGCTGGCATTGAAGGTCATTCCGCGTTACCCGCAGAGCTATTTTGAGGGCGGACTGGCCTTGCAGGCTGCCGAAGTCAGCAGAGTCGAGAAGCAATGGGCCGAGGATGGGCAGGCGATCGTCGAAGCCGTCCAAAAGGCAGCACTCGCAAAAGGCGTCAAAACCAAGGCTCTCACGGTCAAGTCCGACCTCATATCGGACGCCGTCATCGCTGCCGCGAAGAAGTACAAATGCGACCTGATCGTCATGGCCTCCCACGGTCGACGAGGCATCAAGCGATTACTCCTGGGCAGTGAGACCCAGCAAGTGCTGACGCACTCGCACATACCCGTGCTGGTACTGCGCTAGTCGCTATTGGCGCTAGGGCGCCGGGTCGCTGCCGTATTGCGCACGCAGCACATTTTTTTGCACCTTGCCCATCGCGTTGCGTGGTAGTTCCTCGACCACGTAGCAACGCTTGGGTATCTTGAAGTTGGCCAGCATGGACTTCAGCCCGGCAATGATGGCACTGGGGCTCAACACGGCCCCCGGCTTGGCAATCACCACGGCCACGCCAACCTCGCCAAAGTCCGCATCTGCCGCACCTACCACCGCACTCTCTGCAACGCCGGGCATTTCATTGATGTACCCCTCAATCTCGGCCGGATACACGTTGTAGCCACCGCTGATGATGAGATCCTTGCTGCGTCCGACGATACTCACGTAGCCTTGTTCGTCGATCTTTCCTACATCCCCGGTCCGGAAATAGCCGTCGACCGTGAAATCCTCCGCCGTCTTCTCCGGCATGCGCCAGTAGCCCTTGAACACGTTGGCACCCTTGACCTCAATCCCGCCAATTTGACCCACCGGCAGCGGCTGACCTTGTTCATCGCGCACCCGCAGGCTCACCCCAGGCAGGGGAAGACCGACGGTGCCGCCACGGCGCAAAGCAGGATCGCCGAAATACGGATTGGAAGTGAGCATGACGGTCTCGCTCATACCGTAGCGCTCCAGAATCGTGTGGCCGGTCCTGTGCTGCCATTGACTGAACGTTTCAATCAGCAAGGGGGCTGAGCCGGCGATGAAAAGTCGCATTTGGCGCGTCGTCGCCCGGTTCAACTCCGGTTCGGCCAGCATTCGAACATAGAGCGTAGGCACGCCCATGAAAACGGTGGCGCGTGGCAAGCGTTCGATCACCCACTTTGGATCAAATTTGCTCAGCCAGAGCATCTTGCTGCCACTCAGAAGCGCACCATGAATGGCGACAAACAATCCGTGCACATGAAAGATGGGCAAAGCATGAATCAATACATCAGCGCCCTCCCCCTGGCTGCGCCAGCCCCAGTACTCCTTCAGTACCTGTGCATTGCTTAGCAGATTGCCGTGCGTCAGCATGGCGCCCTTGGAGCGACCGGTCGTACCGCTGGTGTAGATGATCGCCGCCAGGTCATCAGCCTGGCACTTCGCCGGCCTCTGCTGGTCTGAACAATGGGCCGCGCGCTCCAGCAGGGAGCCGGTGCGGTCACTATTGAGCGTAAAGACGCTTTGTGTGCCAGCACTGAACGCAATTTTGCTGACCCAGCCAAAATTCTTGCCGGTGCAGACAACGACGGCGGGCTCCGCATTGCCGATAAAGTACGCAATCTCCGTGCTTTGGTAGGCCACGTTGAGCGGCAGATAGACAAAACCGGCGCGTAAGGTGGCCAGGTAAAGCAGCATGGCCTCCACCGATTTGTCCACCTGCGCCGCGATCCGCGCACCTGCCGGCAAGTTCAGCGATTGCAGCAAATTGGCCAGCATGGCGCTGGCACGCTCCAGGTCATGCCAGCTGTAACACAAGCCATCTTCGGTCTCCACTGCAATGGCGTCGAGGGCGCTCGGAAAGGCTGCGCGCAGCGCTTCATAAAGATTGCCGTTGCCTGGGGGTGAAACAGATTGAGTTTTCATGAAACGTAATGAACGGGAGATGATTGAGGGAAGCAATTGGCGGGTATCACCGTCAAGCGCTCAAAATACCGGGCTTCTCTTTTCCAGGAATGCAAGGATTCCTTCTCGGTGCTCGGCACTGTCTGCGTAGACGTAACTTGCAGCGTCATCGACTAGCGCCGAACCCGGCGCGTGCAGGGCGCGCAGGGTCCGCTTGTTCAGTCGCGCAGCCTGGGGCGACAGGCCCAGGATCCCTTGCACGGTGGCCAGCAATTCTGCGCTGAGTTGCGCGTCGGGCAGCACCCGGCTCAAAAAGCCGCAGGCCTTCAGGTCAGCAGAAGTAAAGATAGCCGCTTCCAGAAGCATTTGCCGTGTCACATTCAAGCCAAGTTCCCGCGCCACCAGGCCGGCCTCGCGCGGCGCCATTGGAAAACCAAGTCGGGCAATCGGTGCCCCAAAGCGGGCTGATTCACCTGCCAGGCGAATGTCGCAGCAACTGGCAATCTCGATCCCGGCGCCCATGCAATTGCCTTCAATGGACGCCACCAGCGGCACCTCACAGTCAAGCATGGCCTGCAGGCCACCCCAAACATCGTTCTCGTGAAAATCACGCAGACTCGATTCCTGAAAACGGAAGTCGGCGTACTCCGAGATATCACCGCCGGCGCAGAAATTGCCTGCCGTACCCGTCAGCACAACACAGCGCACTGCGTGCTCGTGAGCAATGCTCTCAAATACGCAGCGCAACTGTCGCCACATAGGACGTGACATGGCATTGAACTTGCCAGGATGCGACAGGGTGACGGTAGCGACAGCCTCCCTGACACTCAGTTCAACGCCAGCGCTCATGACCTGACCGTGGGCACACCCATCAGCATGGTCGATTCGCGCAGTGTCGCTGTCAGAATGGGAGCTACATCGCGGGGTCGCCAGACCCCGTAGATGGTCGCAATCAGTGCCAGCGCCGGCACAGGCGGTCCCTGAAATCGCCGTCGGTCAGAGTGCCGCCCGGAAACTGGTGCGAGATCTTCAGGCCCGCAGCGCCGCTTTGAGGCCAGGCTGCCGGTGTCGCGGCAGCAAGGGCTGCGCCGCCGGCGCCGTGGATGAAATTTCGTCTGGATAAAGTCATTTTTGTCTCCTGGGTTATGGCCTTGTCTTGTCCGGGCCTATTTAAGAAATTCTTCAACGCCAGCGGAAGCGGGGACTTTCCCTTGCAGCAGATTGGCCCGGTATCGATCCAGTCGTTTGAGGTCGTACAGGTAATTAACCATCATTCCATAAGACTGCTTCAAACCCTTTGGCGACGGATCGCCACGCCAGTTCAAGCGCTCAATCCGTGCGCCGTTTCCCAAATGGAATCTTGCCACCGGGTCTTGCGCTTTGCCGTCTATCGATGCACGACACAGGTAGCAGGCAGCGCAGCGTAGCAACATGCGCGGCAGTGGCGATTTGACATCGAGCTCCAGCGCCCCCTCGGCACCCAGCAGCAACTGTGCGCCCGTCACAAGCTCAAGCCCCATCGCCTTGGCCAGTTCGGCACGCGCCTTGTCGTCGAGCTGATCCAGCATTGCAGCGGCGTTCTTGCCCAGCCAGCTGCGAAAACCCGGTATCGGCGAGAGTGTCGCGAAGGTCTTCAAGCGGGGAAACTCGAGCTTGAGCGTCTCCACCACGCGCTTGATCAGGGAGTCGCCGAAACTGACACCGCGCAAGCCGACCTGGGTGTTGCTGATCGAGTAGAAGATGGCAGTTGTAGCCTTGTTCAGGTCTTCGACCGCGGCCGATTCATCGAGCAGTGGCGTGATACCCGCAGCTATTTCGTGCAGCAAGGCCACTTCAACAAAGATCAGCGGATCGTCAGGCAAGCGTGGATGGAAGAAGCCGTAGCAGCGCCGATCGGAATCCAGTCGATTCTTGACGTCAGCCCAGCTCTTGATATCGTGGACGGCCTCGTACTTGATCAGTTTTTCAATCAGGGAGGCCGGCGAATCCCAACTGATGCGTCGCAGGTCCAGGAATCCGACGTCAAACCAGGTGGAGAACATGTATTCCATCTCGACATCGAGTGCCTGCAACTGGGCGTCCGTCCTGAGAGCCGGCAACATCTCGGCGCGCAGGTCGACCAGGAAGCGTATGCCTTGCGGGAATGCACTGAAGCGCTGCAGCAAACGCCGGCGCGGCGACACGGTAGCGCGGCGATACTGCACTTCGGCCAGCGCCTCGTCGGGTGTCCCTACCGCGGCCGCAAAGCGCGTCTGCGCAAGTTTGATGACCTGGGGATCGGCCACGAACTGCTCGCTCATCAGCAGCCAGCAATCACGCCGCTCAGGCGCTGGTGCCGCGGCATACCACTGCGCGAATACGCTGGCGCGGCGCCCGCCCTCGACCTCGCTGACACGTCCATCCACCACCGCACGTAGCTCGGCCAGCGTGTGACGCAGGGCGCGCGGTGACATCGCTTCACCCTTGCGCCGCAGGGTCCCAACCAGGCGCTCGCCGGTCGAGCGCGAAGCCACCGGTCCACGCGCAGCAGTACTTGATCCGCCCCCCCCGACTTCGCTGCGCTTTGACTCCACCAGGCCATGCATGGCGTCTGTCACTTCTGCAGCTTTGGGCCCAACCGAAGCCGCACCCGCATCACGGGCCGCACCCTGCCGCTTTGCACCCGAGGCGGGCAACAACTTCGAAACCTTGCGGCTAATCCAGTCAGAGGTGTTCATCGATAGCCAGGAAAGTCAGTTTCGAGCCCGGGACTGCGCCCAGCGCCACAGACCGATGCCGCCGAAAATCATCGGCAGACACAGCCACTGGCCCATGCTCATGCCCATGGACAGAATACCCAGATGGGCATCGGGTTCGCGAAAGAACTCGGCACAGAAGCGCAACACACCATAGCCGATCAGAAAAACAGCTGACACCTGCCCCTCTTGCCGCCGCTTGCGTGCGTACAGCCACAACAGCACGAACAGCAGAACGCCCTCCCCCAAGAACTGATAGAGCTGCGATGGATGGCGCGGCAGATCGCCAGCGCCGCGAAACACCATGCCCCAAGGCAAGTCGGGGCTACAGACGCGCCCCCACAGTTCGCCATTGATGAAGTTGCCAATCCGCCCCGCTGCCAAGCCGGTGGGTACGCAGGGCGCGACAAAATCCGCTACCTGCAGCCAGGGCCTGCTGCGTGAGCGGGCAAACCAGAGCATCGCCACAATGACCCCCAGCATGCCGCCGTGAAAACTCATGCCCCCTTGCCACACGGCGAAGACTTCAAGTGGATGCCCCAGATAGTAGAGCGGCTTGTAGAACAGGCAGTAGCCCAGTCGCCCACCAAGCACGACCCCCATCACCCCCATGAAAAGAATGTCTTCCACATCCTTGCTGCTCCAGGCGCCCGCTGCCCTGATGGAAGCGAAGGGCTCATGCAGCAGGCGGCGCCGACCCAGCAACATGAACAGCCCGAAGGCCGCCAGATAAGTCAGTCCATACCAGTGAACGGCGAGCGGGCCAACTTGCAGGGCAACAGGATCGATTTGAGGATGAATCAGCATGAACGGATTGTGCACTCAGGCTCGACTTCCTGAGTGATCTATAAAATGCACAGAATATACAAAACCGCGCCCGGGCGCCACCCTGGCCTTAACGACCGAACCCATTAGCGAGAAGCATCCCATGACCAAGCAAGCCGTCATCCTCAACCCCAGAAGCCGGAACATCACTGAGGGCAAGTCACGTGCGCCCAACCGTTCCATGTACTACGCCATGGGTTACGAGGCAGAGGACTTCAAGAAGCCCATGGTCGGTGTAGCCAACGGCCACAGCACCATCACGCCCTGCAACAGTGGTTTACAGAAGCTCGCGGACGCAGCCATCGAGGCAATCGAAGCGGCCGGCGGCAATGCACAGGTGTTTGGCACACCCACCATCTCCGACGGCATGTCCATGGGCACGGAGGGTATGAAGTACTCACTGGTCAGTCGCGAGGTGATTTCCGACTGCATCGAGACCTGCGTGCAGGGTCAGTGGATGGACGGCGTGATCGTGATTGGTGGCTGCGACAAGAATATGCCAGGCGGCCTGATGGGCATGCTGCGCGCCAACGTACCGGCCATTTTTGTCTACGGCGGCACCATCCTGCCGGGCCACTACAAGGGCAAGGACCTCAATATCGTCAGCGTTTTTGAAGCCGTTGGAGAAAACGCCGCTGGCCGCATGAGCGACGAAGACCTGCTGGAGATCGAGCGACGCGCTGTCCCCGGGCCTGGCTCCTGCGGCGGCATGTACACAGCCAACACCATGTCGTCCGCCTTTGAGGCCCTGGGCATCTCGCTGCCCTACTCCAGCACCATGGCCAATCCACACGACGAGAAAGTCAACTCGGCCAGAGAGTCAGCCACCGTGCTGATCGAGGCCATCAAGAAGGACCTCAAGCCGCGCGACATCGTGACCCGCAAGTCGATTGAAAACGCGGTTGCTGTCATCATGGCCACCGGTGGCTCGACCAATGCGGTGTTGCACTTCCTGGCCATTGCCCATGCGGCTGGTGTTGACTGGTCAATCGACGACTTTGAGCGCGTACGCCAGAAAACTCCGGTTCTGTGCGATCTCAAGCCCAGCGGCCAGTACCTGGCGGTTGACTTGCACCGCGCCGGCGGCATTCCCCAGGTCATGAAGATCCTGCTGACCGCGGGTCTGCTGCATGGCGACTGCATCACGATCACTGGCAAGACCATCGCCGAAGTGTTGCAGGACGTCCCGACCGTTCCCCGCGCCGACCAGGACGTGATTCGCCCGCTGTCCAACCCGATGTACCAGCAGGGGCATCTCGCGATCCTGAAAGGCAATCTGGCTCCTGAAGGCTGCGTTGCCAAGATTACCGGCCTGAAGAACCCCGTCATTACCGGACCGGCTCGCGTGTTTGATGACGAACAGTCCGGCCTGGCAGCCATCCTTGCGGGAAAGATCGTTCCGGGGGACGTCATGGTGCTGCGCTACCTTGGCCCCAAGGGCGGACCCGGCATGCCTGAAATGCTGGCACCCACGGGGGCGCTGGTCGGTCAGGGTCTGGGTGAATCGGTCGGTTTGATCACCGATGGCCGATTTTCCGGCGGCACCTGGGGTATGGTGGTAGGACACGTGGCGCCTGAAGCCGCTGTAGGTGGCACCATCGCCTTCATCCAGGAGGGTGACTCGGTCACGATCGACGCGCGCCAGTTGTTGCTGCAACTCAACGTCAGTGACGAAGAGATCGCCCGACGCCGTGCCGCCTGGACAGCGCCGAAGCCGCGCTACACGCGTGGCGTGCAGGCCAAGTTTGCCTTCAATGCCTCGACCGCCAGCAAAGGCGCGGTGCTGGACAATTACTGATTCGCTGTCAGCGCCTTTTCTTTTTGCCCGAGGTCCCGAGGGCCTCGTGGTTGCGCTCGATGCGCGCCTGGCGTCGCTTGTCCTCTTTGGCCATGGCTACCTTCTTGGTATAGCCTGACCAGTCGGCCCAGGACCACCAGAGCACCGCCAAAGCAAAGGGCGAGAGCACCCACCACCACTCCCAGGCCGCCACGGGACCCAGGCCAAAGTACTTCATCACCAAAAAAATCAATCCAAGTCCGAGCAAATACACCGCTATCCTCCTATGATGATCAGGCTGCTTTCTGTGCCATGACGGGTCGACCCGATCACTACAATTGCGTCTGGCAACTGTACCCTAACCCATGAGGAAATAGCCCATGAGACTTGCACCGCTGATTTTCCTTGTCGGATCTTTCGCCTGTGTTCCCGCCCTGGCCGATCAGGCCTTGGCCAAAGCGAAGAACTGCCTGTCATGCCATACCGTGGACAAAAAAGTTGTGGGTCCAGCCTATCAGGATGTCGCCCGCAAATATGCCGGCCAAAAGGATGCCACGGACAAATTGGCCAGCAAGATCATGAAGGGTGGCGCTGGCGTGTGGGGCGTGATACCGATGCCGGTCAACAGCCAGGTGAATGAAGCAGAAGCCAGGAAGCTGGCCACCTGGATTCTTTCCTTGAAATAGACGCGCCATCGCAGGCAAAAAAAAGGCCCGCGACTGCGGGCCTTTTTTCTCCATGACCGAGCGTCAATAGGTTTGACCCAACTGGCTCAAGATGGCCGGATTCTCCAGCGTCGACGTATCCTGCGTGATGGATTCGCCCTTGGCCAGCGAGCGCAACAGACGCCGCATGATCTTGCCCGAGCGCGTCTTGGGCAGGTTTTCGCCAAAGCGGATGTCTTTCGGCTTGGCAATCGGACCAATCTCCTTGGCCACCCAGTCACGCAACTCCTTGGCAATGGCGCGCGCTTCGTCGCCGGTTGGACAGGGACGCTTGAGCACGACAAAGGCGCAGATCGCCTCTCCCGTCATGTCGTCCGGTCGACCCACCACAGCGGCCTCAGCCACCAGATCGGTCTTTGACACCAGCGCCGATTCGATTTCCATGGTGCCCATGCGATGCCCGGAAACATTGAGCACATCGTCGATGCGACCCGTGATGCGGAAATAGCCGCGGTCAATACTGCGCACAGCGCCATCGCCCGCCAGGTAGTAAGTGCCGCCCATTTCCTCAGGAAAATAGCTCTTCTTGAAGCGCTCCGGGTCGTTCCAGATGGTGCGGATCATGGACGGCCAGGGCCGCTTGACCACCAACATACCGCCGGAACCGTTGGGCACGTCGTGGCCCGCTTCATCAACGATCGCTGCCATGATGCCTGGCAGCGGCAAGGTACAACTGCCCGGAACCAGCGGCGTGGCGCCCGGCAGCGGGGTAATCATGTGGCCGCCGGTTTCGGTCTGCCAGAAGGTATCCACAATCGGGCAGCGCTCACCACCCACGTGCTTGTAGTACCACATCCAGGCCTCCGGATTGATAGGCTCACCCACCGACCCCAGGATTCGCAAGCTGCTCAGATCAGAGCGGGCGGGATGCACTTTTTCATTGCTCTCGGCTGCCTTGATGAGAGAACGAATCGCCGTCGGCGCCGTGTAGAAAATGCTGACCTTGTGACGCTCAATCATCTGCCAGAAGCGGCCCGCATCCGGGTAGGTCGGAACACCTTCAAAAATGACCTGGGTCGCGCCGGCGGCCAGCGGCCCGTAGGCCACGTAGGAGTGACCGGTAATCCAGCCGATGTCGGCCGTGCACCAGAACACGTCCGAAGGCTGCAAATCAAAGGTCCAGTCCATAGTCAGCTTGGCCCACAGCAAAAAGCCACCTGTGGCGTGCTGTACGCCCTTGGGCTTGCCAGTGGAACCCGAGGTGTAAAGAATAAAGAGCGGATGCTCGGCACCGACAAAGGCCGGCGCACATTCGCTGGCCTGCCCAGCCACCGCTTCGGCAAAAGTGATGTCACGTCCCGCCACCATATTGCAGGCACTGGCCGTACGCTGGTAGACAAACACGTTCTTGATCGACTCGCAACCGCCCAGGGCCAAGCCCTCATCGACGATCGCCTTCAAGGGCAACTCCTTGCCGCCGCGCATCTGGAAATTGGCGGTAATCACGGCCACGGCGCCAGCGTCAATGATGCGCTCCTGCAGGGCTTTGGCGGAAAAACCGCCGAACACGACGCTGTGGGTGGCGCCGATGCGGGCACAGGCCTGCATCGCAATCACGCCTTCCAGCGTCATTGGCATGTACACCAAAACCCGGTCGCCCTGTTGGATGCCGCTGGCCTTGAGCGCATTGGCGAACTGGCTGACTTTTGTCAACAATTCCCGGTAACTGGTCTTGGTCACGGTACCGTCATCCGCTTCAAAAATGACCGCGGTCTTGTTTTCCACCGGCGTGCCCATGTGCTTGTCCAGGCAGTTCGCAGAGGCATTGAGCTCGCCATCCTCAAACCAGTGGTAAAAGGGCGCGTTGGACTCGTTCAGCGTCTTGCTGAAAGGCTTGCTCCAGACCACGTTTTCACGCGCCAGTCTGGCCCAGAAGCCCTCAAAATCGGCTGCGGCCTCGGCACAAAGGGCGTTATAGCCTTCCATGCCAGAGATACGAGCGGCCTTGATGACGGCCTGGCTGGGTGGGAAAACACGGTTTTCGACCAATACGGATTCGATGGCGGACGATGGCGTACTCATGGCTAGGACTCCTCTAGTAGTTTTGGACTGCCCGCGACTGTCACGGTTTGCACTTACATGCCACTGACTAAGGTCAAACTTTGGGCTTATCCCACTCACGCCGGGCGCCTTCGCCCGCCTACAATTCGCCGACATTGCACAACCCGAGGTTTACCTGACCATGAGCACCATTCGCCAATCTGACCTGATCGAATCCATTGCCGCAGCCCTGCAATACATCAGCTATTACCACCCAGCCGACTACATTGCCCATCTGGCCCGCGCCTACGAACGCGAGCAGAGCCCGGCAGCCAAGGACGCCATCGCACAAATCCTGACCAATAGCAAGATGAGCGCCGTCGGGCACCGTCCGATCTGCCAGGATACCGGCATCGTCAACGTCTTTCTCAAAGTCGGCATGGACGTGCGCTGGGGTGAATTCACCGGCAGTCTGGACGATGCCGTCAACGAGGGCGTACGCCGCGCCTACAACCACCCTGACAACACGCTGCGCGCCAGCGTGGTCGATGACCCGCAGTTTGCCCGCAAGAACACCAAGGACAACACGCCGGCGGTGATTTTCACTGAAATTGTGCCCGGCAACACGCTGGAAGTCACGGTCGCAGCCAAGGGCGGCGGTAGCGAAAACAAGAGCAAGATGGTTATGCTGAACCCGGGCGACTCGGTGGTCGACTGGGTGCTCAAGACGGTTCCGACGATGGGCGCGGGTTGGTGCCCGCCCGGCATGCTGGGTATCGGTATTGGTGGCACGGCCGAAAAAGCCGTCCTGATGGCCAAGCAGAGCCTGATGGAAGATCTCGACATGTACGAGTTGCAGGCCAAATCATCGGCCGGCACTGCGCTGACGAAAACCGAAGCACTGCGTCTGGAACTGTTCGAGAAAGTCAATGCGCTGGGCATTGGAGCGCAGGGTCTGGGTGGGCTCACCACGGTGCTTGACATCAAGGTCAAGATGTTCGCGACACATGCGGCTGGCAAACCGGTGGCCATGATTCCCAACTGCGCGGCAACACGGCATGCGCACTTTGTGATGGACGGCAGTGGCCCGGTCTATCTGGACCCACCGTCGCTCGATTTGTGGCCCGACGTGCAATGGAAGCCGGACTACGTCAAGAGCAAGAAGGTGGACCTTAATACGCTTACCAAGGAAGAGGTGGCCAGCTGGAAGCCAGGCGACACCCTGCTGCTCAACGGCAAGATGCTCACGGGCCGCGACGCTGCCCACAAGCGCATCCAGGACATGCTGGCCAAGGGCGAGAAGTTGCCGGTGGACTTTACCAATCGGGTGATCTACTACGTTGGTCCGGTCGACCCCGTCAAGGACGAAGCGGTCGGCCCCGCCGGGCCCACGACAGCCACCCGGATGGACGGGTTCACCGAGATGATGCTGAGCAAGACCGGGCTGATCTCCATGATTGGCAAGGCCGAGCGCGGTCCGGTTGCGATCGAGGCGATCAAGAAGCACAAGAGCGCGTATCTGATGGCCGTTGGTGGCGCTGCATACCTGGTCAGCAAGGCGATCAAGACAGCCAAGGTGCTTGGCTTCGCCGATCTAGGCATGGAGGCCATCTACGAATTTGACGTGGTCGACATGCCGGTCACCGTGGCGGTAGATGCCGGCGGCACCAGTGCCCACATTACCGGTCCGGCCGAATGGGAAAAACGCATCGCCAGTGGCGAATTCAAGGGTATCGCAGTCAAAGGCGCTTGAGCAGCAACCTGTGTTTCATCGGGCGCCAACCAAGCGACTGGTAGCTGCATACCATCCGCAGGCACCATTGCGCTGACACAAAGCTACTAGTCGAAGGGTAGCCCGCCGTCATTCACATTGGGGGCCAGTGCTCCGAAAATTGTTTCATCGCCAAAGAGTTGGCGCTGACAACAAATGATCGGAGAGCCCCTATGAAACGCAGTCTGAACAGCTTCCTGGCAAGTGCCTTGGTGGCGACATGCACTTTCGTCGGTAGTCAAGCTTTCGCCAGCGGCACGGTCCACACAACCGATGCGACCAACGCTTCGGTGGTGTCTGTTGCCAGTGGCATGATCTACAACGCCCAGCACGCAAGCGCTGGCTCGACCCAGTACTCCTTTAACCTCTACACCAATGGCAACAACCAGGACTATCTGGTCGCCACGATGGGTTCCGTAACGCCGGTGCCGGAACCTGAAACTTACGCCATGCTGCTCGCCGGGCTGGGTCTGATCGGGTTCACGGCAAGTCGGCGTCGCGTTTCCAAATAGGCCTCCTTTTTGCCGGCCCCACTGATTGGCGTCGACCGGCTAGAATTATTGAACTGAATTTTTTCCAGCGTTACCGCTCCACATGCAAGCTACCTTGAAGGGATGATCCACCATGAAGAAGTTAGCTGATGCAGCGCCCGCCAAACACAGCCGCAGCAAGCGCATTGGGGCCACCATGCCAACCTGCCTCCAAGGCGTGAACGGGACAACTCGAGACATCAGCGCCAGTGGCCTGTATATTCTGCAGGACAGCGAGTGTCAAACAGGCTCACTGATTGACTTCTGGGTCGACTTGGAGACCCCAGGCGGGAAGCTCAAGCTCTGCTGTCAGGGTGAAGTCGTCAGAGTCGAGAAAGTCGATCACCGTTTTGGCATCGGCATCAAGATAATTGATCAAGTGATCAAGAGTGTCAACTAGGCCGATTCAGCGGTCCAGTGTTTGTTGCAGAACACATAGAGTTCCAGCCGACTCGTCACACCCAATTTTTCGTAAATTGCTGCCAGGTGATTGCGCAGCGTGTGCTGACTGATACACAAATCGTCGGCAACCACCTTGAGTTGCTTGCCGGACGACGCGACCACCGCCTGCAACACCTTTTCTTCCTTCTTGGTCAGACTGGCGAGCTTCTTTTCTTCGGGTCCGCTTTCCTTGGGCGCGTGCGCCCGGGCAACCTCCAGCAAAATCCGCGCGGTCGCACTGCGGTTGAGCCACAGCTCCCCCTCATGAATCTTTTCGATCGCGTTAAACAGTGTCTTGGGCAACTCATCTTTCAAGACGACGCCGCGCGCCCCCGTAATGACAGCCTGGTCATGCAGAACCAGATCCTTGTTGCCCGTCAGGACGACGATCTTGGCTTTGCATTCTGCGTGCAGCAGAGGGATCAGATACAAACCATTGTCCTGTCCCATGTCCAGTTCCATGACGATCACATCGGGTGCCTGCCGCCCGATCTGCTGCAAGGCTTCATCTCTGTCAAGCGCGAAGCCACTGACCACGAAGCGCGAGTCGGTCTCTATCAGCAGTTTGAGACCCGCCAGCGCAATTCGCTGACAGTCTATGAGCTGTACTTTGATTGGATCCTTGGTCACTTTGGACATTGTCGATTTGGCCTGTTATCCCGATAGAGTGAATGCCATGAGGGAATGCTCCCGCAAACGGGGCTATGTTACCGCGATTTCAACCTTCCCAGAAGTCCGCGACGACAGGCAAAATGAAACTGCTTCCTGTATTGATCAGGATTCTTGTGCCAGAGCCTGCTACTCTGTGCATCCCGTCACCCTACACTGGAGTCCGATATGACTATTTGTCCCGTTGCTATCGCCGTCGGTTGCAGCAAATGCCCGGTTCTCAAGGTCTGTCCCTTGAAGAGCGTCCTTGGTGACGCTGCCAAGCCGCCCGTGACCAAGCCTGCGGCCACTCGCAAGAAGAAGTAGACAGGCTGGATAATCGGTGTCCATGAATTCACTTCTTTCCCTTCTGCAGCCCTACCCTTTTGAGCGCCTGCGTCAGCTCTTTGCCGATATCACGCCGAACCCGGCGTTGGCGCATATCAGTCTGGGTATGGGTGAGCCCAAGCACCCGACACCGGCATTCATCCAGCAGGCAATGATCGACGCCATTGCGAGCACACCCAGCGGTCTGGCCAGTTACCCCGCCACCGCAGGTGAATCCGCCCTGCGTGACGCCTTCGCCCATTGGCTGCAAGGGCGTTACCACCTGAAGGTGGATCCGGCGACCCAGCTGCTGCCAATCAACGGCTCACGCGAAGCTCTCTTTGCGCTGACGCAAACGATCGTCAATCAGGCGCCAGGCCGCAAGGCGACCGACGCCAAACCGGTCGTCGTGTGCCCGAATCCGTTTTACCAGATCTACGAGGGCGCAGCACTGCTGGCTGGCGCCGAGCCCTACTTTGTACCCAGCGATGCACAGCGCAATTTTGCGCAGGACTGGGACTGCGTTCCCGACGCGGTGTGGCAACGTACGCAATTGCTGATCGTCTGTTCACCAGCCAACCCGACCGGCTCCGTGATGCCACTTTCCGATTGGAAAAAGCTGTTTGATCTGAGTGATCGCTATGGCTTTGTCATTGCCTCCGACGAGTGTTACAGCGAAATCTATTTCCGCGACGAGCCACCGCTGGGCGGCATGGAGGCCGCGGTCAAACTCGGACGGCTTGATTTCAGGAACCTGATTTCCTTGACGAGCCTGTCCAAACGCAGCAACGTGCCCGGCATGCGCAGCGGCTTCTGTGCCGGCGACGCCAGCATCATCAAACAATTTCTCTTGTATCGAACCTACCACGGCTGTGCCATGAGTCCGGTCGTGCAGACCACCAGCATCGCGGCATGGCGGGACGAAGAGCATGTCATCGAAAACCGCGCCAAGTACCGCAGCAAGTTCGCGCAGGTCACACCCATGCTGGCCGCTGTGCTGGAGGTCGCACTGCCGGATGCAGGCTTCTATTTGTGGGCCAAAGTCCAGGGCAGCGACGTCGATTTTGCCCGCCGCCTGTTCGCTCTCTACAATGTCACGGTCTTGCCCGGTTCCTACCTGTCGCGCACCTGTGACGGCATCAATCCAGGCGAGCAACGCATTCGCATGGCTCTGGTAGCCGAGACGGCTGAGTGTGTGCAGGCCGCACAACGCATCGTCGAATTTGTCAAATCCGGGCGCTGAGCCCCCTCCCTTACCCTGATCTGAAAGTCGCCACTGTATGACCCAACAAATCCAGCAAATCATTGACAGCGCCTGGGAAGACCGCGCCAATATTTCCGTCAGGACGGCCCCCAGTGATGTCAAGGAGGCCGTCGAACATGTCATCGCCCAGCTCAACACAGGACAGTTGCGTGTCGCAACCCGCACCTCGGTCGGTCAATGGCAAACACACCAATGGATCAAGAAGGCCGTATTGCTGAGCTTCCGTCTGAAGGACAATGAAATCATGAAGGCCGGTGAACTGGGCTTTTATGACAAGGTGGCGACCAAGTTTTCGCATATGGACGAAGCGGGCATGCGTGCGACCGGCGTGCGCGTCGTGCCGCCGGCCGTGGCCAGACGCGGCAGCTTCATAGGCAAAGGAGTGATCCTGATGCCCTCCTACGTCAACATCGGCGCCTACGTCGATGAAGGCACCATGGTTGACACCTGGGCCACCGTGGGGTCCTGCGCACAGATCGGGAAGAATGTGCACTTGAGCGGCGGTGTCGGCATTGGTGGTGTGCTCGAACCCATGCAGGCCGGCCCAACCATCATTGAGGACAACTGCTTTATTGGTGCCCGCTCGGAGGTGGTAGAGGGCGTGATTGTGGAAGAAAACTCGGTTCTCTCGATGGGTGTTTACCTGGGCCAGAGCACGCCCATTTACGAGCGTGCGACCGACACCGTCAGCTACGGGCGCATCCCGAGTGGTTCGGTGGTCATCAGCGGCACTCTGCCAAAGAATGGCGGTCAGTACAGTCTCTACGCAGCCATCATCGTCAAGCGAGTTGACGCGCAAACCCGCGCCAAGACCAGTTTGAACGACTTGCTGCGCGATTGATTTTTCCAGCACAGACACCAGGACGGAGGGACAAAAGCATGGCAACTGAGGGCAACGCAGGCACGATGGAGCGGATACTGCGCCTGATGGGAGAGAAGCGTGCTTCAGATCTCTATCTATCGGCACATGCGCCGGTACTGATCCGGATCAACGGGCAATGCGTGCCGATCAACAGCCAGACCCTGCCGCCCGAGGGACCACGCAATTTGCTGGCAGAAATTCTGCCGGAACAGCATCTAAAGGAACTGGACGAAACCAACGAACTGAACATGGCCTGGGGCCTGGCCGGCGTCGGCCGGTTTCGCATCAGCGCCATGCGTCAGCGCGGCTCGATAGCGGTCGTCATCCGATACATATTGATGGATATCCCGCCGCTGGCCGCCCTGTCGGTGCCACCTATTCTGTGCGACCTGGTGATGGAGAAAAGGGGCTTGCTGCTGATGGTCGGTGCGACCGGCACCGGCAAAAGCACCACCCTGGCCTCCATGCTGGACCACCGCAACGAGAACTCGGCGGGCCACATCCTGACGATCGAGGACCCGGTTGAATTTTTGTTCAAGAACAAGCGCTCCGTGGTCAATCAGCGCGAGGTCGGTGCCGATACCGCTTCGGGTCAGGTGGCGCTGAAGAACGCTTTGCGACAGGCGCCCGATGTGATCCAGATTGGTGAAATTCGTGACCGCGAAACCATGTCGGCAGCCCTGGCCTATGCGCAGTCGGGGCATTTATGCCTGGCGACCATGCACGCCAATAACAGTTATCAGGCACTCAACCGGGTACTCAGTTTCTACCCGGTGGAGGTTCGCCCCACCATGTTGGGTGACCTCGGCGCCGCCTTGCGCGCCATCGTGTCGCAGCGCTTGCTGCGCACAACGGCGGGCGGGCGTACGCCGGCCGTCGAAATACTGCTCAATACCACGCTGGTAGCTGAAATGATCGAAAAAGGTGACTTCTCCGGCCTGCGCGAGACCATGGAAAAGTCGATGACAGAAGGCAGTCAGACGTTCGAGCAGGACATTGCCCGCCTCATTACCGACGGCACCGTGGATCGCAAGGAGGGTCTGGCGAATGCTGATTCACCAACCAACCTGATGTGGCGACTGCAGAACGACTTCAGCGCCCGCGCCAAGGCAGAGGAGCCCGTGGATGACCCGGACGACGAGCCATCCTTCACTGAAATCACGCTGGACGTCAACCATTGACAGCACAGACCGCGCCAGGGATGACGGTTTTCGAACTGATCACGGCCGCCGCGCGTGCGCTGGAAGAGGCCGGCGTCAGTTTTGGTCACGGCACCACCAATGCATTCGACGAAGCCGCCTGGCTGGTCCTTTGGCAACTGGGTTTGCCGCTTGACTCCGCTCTGCAAGGCGATGATTCGGTCGCCGATCAGGTGCCAACGCCTGAACAACAGGAACAAGTGTCTGCTTTGCTGCGTTCAAGAATCGAAACTCGCAAACCTGCCGCCTACCTGACACAGGAAGCCTGGCTGCAGGGCCTGGCTTTTTACGTTGATGAGCGCGTCATCGTACCGCGCTCGCTGATCGCAGAATTGCTGGTCAACGCTGCGCTGGATCCCTGGCTCGACGCCAAGACACACAGGGCACTTGACCTGTGCACCGGTAACGGGAGTCTGGCCATTTTTGCCGCCCTGGCCTACCCGGAGCTGAGCGTCGACGCAGCTGACATTTCGGCTGATGCCCTGGCAGTGGCGCGCATCAACCTTGACCGCTACCAGTTGTGCGAGCGCATCAGGCTGCTGGAATCCGACGGCCTGGCCGGCGTTCACGGTCCCTACGACCTGATTCTGTGCAATCCGCCCTACGTCAATGCACAGAGCATGGCAAGCCTGCCGCCCGAGTACCGCGCCGAGCCCAGCCTGGCACTCGATGGCAACCGCAGCGGCGCCCGCGACGGCATGGACTTTGTCCGGCACCTGCTGACCCATGCGAGCGCCCATATGAGCGAACAAGCCATACTGGTCCTGGAGATTGGCAACGAGCGCGACAACTTTGAAGCGGCTTTTGGCAGCATGGACGCGATCTGGCTCCAGACCAGCGCCGGTGAAGACCAGGTCTTGCTGCTGACCCGCGACGCACTATTAAAATACCCGACACCGACCTGAGTTGCGTCGCCGACTGCGCTCTGCCCCAGAAAGATTTCCTTGATAACCCTTAAAAGTGTGACCTTGCGCCGCGGCGCCAAGGTGCTTCTCGACGCTGCCAGCGTAACCATCAATCCGGGTGAGAAGGTGGGTCTGGTCGGACGCAACGGCGCCGGCAAGTCTTCCCTCTTTGCCCTGCTCAATGGCACGCTGCATGAAGATGGCGGCGAATACTACCTGCCACCGCAATGGCGCATGGGTCAGGTAGCGCAGGACATGCCTGAGACCGAACAAAGCGCCACCGACTTCGTGGTCGAGGGCGACACCGCCTTGCTGGCCGCGCAACTGGAAGTGAGCGCCGCCGAGGCGACCGACGACTACGACCGCATGGCGCACGCCTACATGGAACTGCAGGACGCCGGCGCCCATGACGCACCGGCGCGCGCCCAGGCACTGATCCTGGGTCTGGGTTTCAAGACCACCGAACTCGCCAACCCGGTGAACAGTTTTTCCGGCGGCTGGCGCATGCGGCTGCAACTGGCGCGCGCGCTGATGTGCCCCTCCGACCTGCTGCTGCTCGATGAGCCGACCAATCACCTGGACCTGGACGCCCTGGTCTGGCTGGAGGCCTGGCTCAAGCGCTATGAAGGCACCATCATCGTCATCAGTCACGACCGTGAGTTTCTCGATGCCGTCAGCAACGTGACGCTGCACATTGACGCCACCAAGCTGATGCGCTACGGCGGCAACTACAGCAAGTTTGAAGACATGCGTGCCGAACAGATGGAGTTGCAGCAAAACGCTTACAGCAAGCAGCAGGACAAGATTGCCCACCTGCAAAAGTTCATTGCCCGCTTCAAGGCCAAGGCAAGCAAGGCCAAGCAGGCGCAGAGTCGGGTCAAGGCACTGGACCGAATGGAGAAGATCGCGCCGCTGCTGGCCGAAGCCGACTTCACCTTTGAGTTCAAGGAACCCGCCAACCTGCCCAACCCCATGCTGGCCATGCAGGGGGTGAGCTTTGGCTATCCCGCAGCCGACGATGCGCCGCCCGGCACCGGTCCGACCGTGATCGTCAACCATGTCAGCCGATCCGTGCTGGCAGGCCAGCGCATCGGCATCCTGGGCGCCAACGGACAAGGCAAATCGACGCTGGTAAAAACCATCGCCCGCACCCTGGCGCCGATTGGCGGCGAGCTGACGGAGGGCAAGGGCCTTAACGTGGGCTACTTTGCGCAGCAGGAACTCGACGTGCTGCGCCCGCTTGACACGCCGCTGGAGCACATGATCCGTCTCGTCCGGGAAATGACTGCGACCGGAAAGATGCTCGGACAGGCGACTCGGGAGCAGGATCTGCGCAGTTTTCTGGGCACCTTCAACTTCGGTGGCGACATGGTGAAGCAGCCCGTTGGCAGCATGAGCGGCGGCGAGAAAGCACGTCTGGTGCTGTGCATGATCGTCTGGCAGCGCCCCAACCTGCTGCTGCTCGATGAGCCAACCAACCATCTGGATCTGGCCACGCGCGAGGCGCTCTCCATGGCGCTTAACGAATTTGAAGGCACGGTCATGCTGGTCAGCCACGACCGGGCGCTCTTGCGCGCCGTCTGTGACGAGTTCTGGATGGTCTCGCGTGGCGGTGTCGAGCCCTTCGATGGCGACCTCGACGACTACCAGCGCTACCTGCTCGACGAGGCCAGGCGCCAGCGCGAAGCCATCAAGGAAGCCAGCAGCAGCGCTGCCAAGGCCGAGCGCAAAGCGCTGGCCACTGCAGCCGCACCCGTCAAAGCAAAGCCGGCGGCGCGCGGCACGCTCAAACGCCAGCTACAGGACATAGAAGAACGCATGACCACACTGCAAGGCGAAGGCGGATCGCTGGAAGCGCATCTGTGCGCAACGCCGCCCCCGGCCGACTATGCCGAACTCGGCATGCGGCTCAAACTGGTCAACGATGAACTGCAAGCACTGGAAGAACAGTGGCTGACGGTGACCGATCAGCTCGAATCCGTGTCAGCGTGACTGCGCTGGGCGCAGTGCTTGTCAGCCTCACCCCATGTGCAGGCCGCCGTTGACGGAAAAATCCGCCCCCGTTGAATAGCTGCCATCGTCCGAGGCCAGCCAGGCGATGATGGAGGCGATCTCGCTGGGCTCGCCGAGTCGCTTGACCGGCACGGTGGCGATGATTTTGTCAAGCACATCCTGCCGGATCGCCTTCACCATATCGGTACCAATATAACCCGGGCTGACGGTGTTGACGGTCACGCCCTTGTTCGCCAGTTCCTGCGCCAGCGCCATCGTGAAGCCGTGCATGCCGGCCTTGGCAGCCGAATAGTTGGTCTGCCCGGCCTGGCCTTTGGCGCCATTGACCGACGAAATGTTGATGATGCGCCCCCAGCCCTTCTCGACCATGTCGGCCACCACCTGCTTGGTGACGTTGAACATGGAGTTGAGGTTGGTCTCGATCACCGCGTCCCAATCTTCACGCGACATCTTGATGAACATGCGGTCCCGGGTGATGCCAGCGTTGTTCACCAGCAAGTCAATCGTTCCATGCTCTGCCTTGGTCTTGGTAAAGGCTTCGACCGTGGAATCCCAGTCACCCACATTGCCAACCGAGGCGTAAAACGTGTAACCCAGCGCCGTTTGCTCGGCCAGCCACTTGGCGTGGTCGCGCGTCGGACCGCAACCCGCGATCACTTTGAAGCCTTCCTTGTGCAAACGCTGACAGATGGCGGTTCCGATGCCACCCATACCGCCGGTGACGTAGGCTACTTTTTGACTCATGAACTTGCTCCCGATAGGTTGAGAAATTTATACATCGTCTTCACTATAACGACTAATATGGTTTACCGTATTGCGGAAAACACTGAGATCAGGGCTTTTTCAAAGCCGCTTTCCAGTCCCGGAATACGTCAATATCGAATCCATCGGGGTAAAACAGATAACCCGGCTTGTGGCCCTTCGTGTCGGTGACACCGTACTGCCAGATGAATTCCTTGGTCTTGCGGTCAATCACCAGCACGCGATCACGCAGGTCGTCGACCACAAAGATGTCGCCCGTATCGGGCAACTCGCGGGCAATGCTCGAATGGTCCAGCATCTTCTCCCCGTCCTTGACAAAGTACTCCCAGCTGATCTTGCGCGTGGCCGGATCAAAGATCACGATGCGCCCGGGTTTCCAGAAATCTGCCACGATCACCTGCTTGCCATCGACCGTCAAAAAGGCGTCGGACGGATAGCGGATATTGGGCGCCTGAACACTCCACAAGACCTTACCCTCACGCGTGATGCGAGAGATCCAGGAGCCGGAAATCTCTGTGACGAGAATGTCGCCGTTCTCCAGCGGCGTGGCACCATTGGGGTGTCCAAGTTGATGTGGCGGCTTGTGATTGCATTTGCCCGGCGTGCCCCATTGCGTTGCAATGCTGTTGTCCTTGGGATCAATGATCAGAATCCGGCAATTGCGGATATCGGCGGTGATGAACTTGCCGTCGGCCAGCAGATGCGCGTCGTCCGGATAATTCAGGAAGCCCGGCGCCTTGCCGCGAAAGTCAGGCGTGCCGTAGGTCCAGGTCAAGGCCTTCTTCTCGTAATCGACGATATGCACATCGAAGTTGTCCTCCTCGCTCACCGCCAGCAATTTGCCGTCCGGTGAAAAGTTCACATCCTCGTTGCCCCGATAAACCTTCAGGGCGGGTGACACAAACTCCCAGACAATGCTCTTGTCAGGCGCGATTTCGATCAGGCGGTTGTTGCGCCGATCCGCAATCACCACCGGATACGGCAGCGGTTTGCCCCAGGACGGCACCGGATTCTTGCGGTTGCCCGTGATGGGCGGAATCGGGGGCAGAGCGACACCGGCCGAGACAATGCCAGCGCCGGTCATTTCCGCAGTCACCGTGACCTCGACCCCGGGTACTTTGGGCTTGCCTGCCTTGGTCGTGCCCTGGGCCCATGCCGTTGCTGCGCCAAGGCCCACTGCCAACAAGAGGGCGACCAAGGCGGCTTGCCTTGATGCAACTCGTCGGGTGTTTTTGTTCATGAAATATTCCTTCTGAAATGCGCTGCGCTGTCTACCAGCTTTCCTGGACGACCCGCCCCTGCAGCTTTTGGGGGGCTCGAATGTTGTCGGCGAATCGTGTTCGCCAATAGGCGAGTTGCTCGGTCGACACCGTCAGCGGCTGCTTCATCACCAGCCAAGTCACGCCCTCGGTACAGGGTGACGCCGTGAGAGAACCTTCATATCGGTAATAAGCGTGTCCGGGGGGCAGCAGGGCCGCAGGGTCGGCCTTGGCATCCGCCATGGTGTGATCGCCACCGGCGCGCGCCGGAATCCGAGGCCACAACGCTGCCAGCGCTGCGTTCTCTGCGCCCTGACGAAACAGCACGACCAGGGCCAGCAACTGGCCCGACTGGCTCTTGTGCAGCAGGTGCGCCGCCATGGGAAACTCCTCGCCCGCTATCCGGTCACCGCCCGGCGTGTGAAAGTGAAACTGCTGCAGCGTGTAGCTCTCTTTGCCGATCAGCAGCCGGCTGCCCTTGGCAATGCGCACCCTGGCGGTGTGCCCGTCATTGGCGATCCTGAGTGGCGACTGCCGATACTGAAAATCCAGCGCAGCCATCTCTTGCCTGACCGGCGCCACGATGTCCACCGGCGACTGTTTGCGCCCGGTTTGACACAGGGAACTTTCAGCCCGCAGCAGTTGCGGCGAGAACAGCAGTGCCCAGATCACTGGAGCACTGCCGGTGCGCAACAGCAAGGTCAGATTCAACGCTCGATCGTCAGCGCCACGCCCATGCCGCCACCGATGCACAGGGACGCGATGCCTTTCTTGGCGTCGCGGCGCTGCATTTCATGCAGGAGCGTCACCAGAATGCGGCAACCAGACGCGCCAATCGGATGCCCAATGGCGATGGCACCGCCATTGACATTGACTTTGGAGGTGTCCCAGCCCATCTGCTGGTTGACCGCGCAGGCCTGGGCGGCAAAAGCTTCGTTGATCTCCAACAGGTCCAGATCGGCCGCCTGCCAGCCGGCGCGTGCCAGCGCCTTCTGCGACGCCGGAACCGGGCCCATGCCCATCAGCGCCGGATCCAGCCCACTGGTGGCAAAGCTGGCAATCCGGCCCATCGGCTTGAGCCCCAGGGCAGCCGCCTTCTTCGCACTCATCACCATCACGGCAGCAGCACCATCATTGATGCCAGAGGCATTGCCAGCGGTCACACTACCGGCCTTGTCAAAAGCCGGACGCAAGCCCGCCAAGGCGTCTGCGTTGGTCTTGCGGTTGAGGTATTCATCGGCCGCAAAAACAATAGCATCGCCCTTCTTCTGTGGGATGCTGATGGACACGATTTCGTCCTTGAACCTGCCGGCGTCCTGCGCCGCGGCAGCCTTCTGCTGACTGGCCAGCGCCAGCGCATCCTGCATGGCGCGCGTGATGCCGTACTGCTTGGCCACATTCTCGGCCGTGACGCCCATGTGGTACTGGTTGTAGACGTCCCACAAGCCGTCGACGATCATGGAATCGATCATCTTCCAGTCGCCCATGCGCTGGCCGTCCCGCGATCCCTGCAAGATATGGGGCGAGGCGCTCATGTTCTCCTGGCCACCCGCGATGACGATCTCACTGTCGCCCCAGGCAATCGCCTGCGCTGCCAGCATGACGGCTTTGAGGCCGGAACCACAAACCGCATTGATCGTCAGCGCCGGCGTTTCCTTCGCCAGACCACTCTTGATCAGCGCCTGACGCGCCGGATTCTGACCGGCGCCAGCAGCCAGCACCTGACCCAGGATCACTTCACCAATCTGGTCGGCGCCCAGACCGGTGCGAGCCAGCAAATCCTTGATAACCGCCGCACCCAGTTCGGGCGCTGAAATCTTGGCCAGGCTGCCGCCAAATTTACCAACGGCGGTACGGGCAGCGGAAACGATAACGATGTCTTCCATTTGATCTCTCCAGAGTAAAAATAAAAAAGTGTCAAGCCTTGGCTTTCACGTAGCGACCGGGCGCAGCCTCGATCGCCTTGTGTTTGCCCTTGCCATAAGTCTTGGGTGCGGCAATCTGCTTGCCGGCGTGAGCCTTGAGCCACTGCGACCAGTCACCCCACCAGCTGCCCGCGTGCTCGCTGGCACCAGCGAACCACTCGGCCTGGGTCTTGGGAAACTTGCCGTCCTCGCGCGTCCAGTGACTGCGCTTCTTGGCCGCAGGGGGATTGATGACACCGGCGATATGACCCGAGGCGCCCATCACGAAACGCTTCTTGCCGGCCAAGGCCTGGGTCGAGGCGTAGGCACCGCCGATGGGAACGATGTGATCCTCGCGCGAGCCATAAATGTAGACCGGCATGTCCAGTGTGCGCAAATCGACGCCGACGCCGCAAACCGTCGCTGTTCCTGGTTTGACCAGCCTGTTTTCCAGGTAGGTGTTGCGCAGATACCAGGCGTAAAAAGGCCCCGGCAGGTTGGTTGAGTCGCTGTTCCAGTAAAGCAGGTCAAAGGCGGGTGGTGTCTCGCCCTTGAGGTAATTGCCAACCACGTAATTCCAGACCAGATCATTGGGGCGCAGAAAACTGAAAGTGCTGGACAAATCCTTGCCCTTCATCAGGCCGCCCGCTCCCATCTCCTTTTCGCGGTAATTGACGAACGATTCATCGATGAAAACGTCCAGCACACCGGTGTCAGAGAAGTCCAGGAAGGAGGTCAGAAAAGTCGCGCTGGACACCGGCTTCTGGCCACGCGCGGCCAGCACCGCCAGCGCGCAACCCAGCAGCGTCCCGCCCACGCAAAAGCCCAGCGCATTGACGCTCTTGGCAGCGCTGATTTCCTGCACGACCGCGATCGCCTTGATGACGGCATCCTCAACGTAATCGTCCCAGCTCTTTTTCGCCAGCGTTGCATCGGGGTTGCGCCAGCTCACGACAAAGGTGCGGTGGCCCTGCGCCACCGCATAGCGGATCAGCGAGTTTTCGGGCTGCAGGTCCAGAATGTAGAACTTGTTGATGCAGGGCGGCACCAGCAGGAAGGGCCTCTCATAGACTTTGGCCGTCAGTGGTTTGTATTCAATCAGCTGAAACAGCTCGTTTTCAAACACGACGGCGCCCTCGGTCGTCGCAACGTTCTTGCCGACCTCAAAAACACTCTCGTCGGTCATCGAAACATGACCCTGGCGCATATCGTGAATCAGGTTGCCAAGGCCCTTGGCAATGCTTTCACCCTGGGTCTCGATCGCCAGCTTTTGTGCCTCGGCGTTGAAGGCCAGAAAATTGCTTGGCGCCGCGGCAGCGGTCAACTGCTCCACCGCAAAGCGGATGCGCGCGCGCGTCTTGGCGTCGGTCTGCACCGCATCCGCCAGCCCCATCAGCGTGCGAGCATTAAGCAGATAAGCGGCAGCGGAAAAAGAGGCCAGCGGGTTGTTGTCCCAGGCCTCGGCGGCAAACCGTTTGTCCTTGGGTCTTTGGGTGCCGTGCATACCCTGGGTCCACAAACCGGCCGCGTCTCTGAGGTACTGTTGCTGCAGTTCCTGCAATTTTTCCGGCGCAAAGCTGATATCGGGTGGTTTGGGTGGCGGCGTCGCGCCGCCAACGCCCGCTGCGCCCAAATCAACGTTCTGCAAAGCGCTCAGGGCCTGGCTCCAGTTGTCAGCCAGCGACTGCTGAAACTGCTGCACCGATTGCGCCCAAAAATCAGAGGATTCCTTCGTCATGCTGTGTCCTGTTTACTTAGCCTATCCAAGTAGAAACCCGAGTATCTCAGGTCCGGCCCTTCAAAATACTGACATTTTCCAGCCAACCACGATTGTCCCGCAGTTCGAGCCGGTCGCGAGCGGTCAGGCCAGCCAGATGCAGGCAGCCATGCGGCCGCTGACGCCATCCCGCCGGTGCGAGAAATAGCGCGCCGGATCGCTCACGGTGCACCAGGCTCCTGTACCGTCATTGCCATAAATCCTGCGCACGCCCAGAGCGTTCAGGCGAAGTCGAGCCAGGCCCGGCAGATCAGCCAGCCATTTTTCGCCCGCCACAGCAGCAAACAGCGCGGCCGCCGCCGAATCCTGCGAGACAAAGGCATTGCGCACATCACTGCCCACGACAAAAG
Source organism: uncultured beta proteobacterium (assembly GCA_903897005.1). Lineage (GTDB taxonomy): Bacteria > Pseudomonadota > Gammaproteobacteria > Burkholderiales > Burkholderiaceae_C > Rhodoferax. The sequence goes on from CAITZZ010000005.1 coordinate 32,279, forward strand.
CCTGCTGTCCGATGCATGGCCCAAGCCAGGCCAGCATGCCGGATCGAGCACTCGGCGCATCGCCACCCGGCAACAAGTCCAGCGCTGACAAGACGGACTCCAGAATGCCAGGACCGCCCTGCCCGGCCAGACCGCGCCAGCCCGCATGCGCTGCCGCCACCACACTGCCGCGCTCGTCGGTCAGCAAGACCGGCAGGCAATCGGCCGCCATGACCGTGCAGACAAGCCCGGCCTGCTGGGTGCAGCAAGCGTCTGCCTCGGTGCCATCAGCGCTCGCATCAGACAGCCTGAGGGTCTGCACACCGTGCACCTGCTTCAGGAAGATGGGTCGCGCCCCCAGCACCTGGCGCAGCAAGAATCGGTTGGCAGCAACGGCGGCCGGGCTATCGCCCACATGGTCACCCAGATTCAGGGAATCAAACGGCGCTGCGGAACGGCCTCCCACGCGCGTCGTGCACAGTGCCCGCACCTGAGGCGCAGCCGGCCATTGCGGTACAAGCCAGTCCATCAGCGTTGTCAGCCGTTGCGGCGCGTCAGGCAGTGCGCGGATGCACCTTGTCGTAGGCCATCAGCAATTTGCGATGCATCTCACAAGCTTCAAGACTCAGCCCGGGCGAAGGCAAACCCATGAAGCGATCTGTCTGCATGATCAGCGCGTGCGCCTGCGCCACGGCCCCTGCACCATAGAGCTGACGCAGGGCATCCAGGTAGGGACCGCTGTCACCCATGTCAGCCAGGTTGATCAGTGTCTCAATGCAGGCGTAAACGTTGCGACGCTGTGGATTGAGCTGATCGAAGTGCCGGATCCAGTCGCAGCCCTCCAGCGTGGCCGCCTCGTCGCCAATGGCCAGCGCCAGCAGCGTCTTGAGTTCGCCGATGCGCAGGTCGCTCCAGAACGATCCGGCGTCTGCCGCCAGACCGATGACTGCGGCCACCGGACGCTGGTCCGCCAGGGCAGACTCGTTCAGGGTCTCCAGCAGATCAGCGCATTCCTGGTCGTCCAGATCGCCCAGATTGAGAATCGCCTCGCGGATCTCGTTGCCAACGCTGTTGTTCTCGAACTCCAGGTCGTCCACCGGGTAGATTTCTGACATCCCCGGTACCAGCACGCGGCAGGCGTAGACCCCCAGGTGGGTGAAATCAGCGATGTAAACGTCGAATCCATCGCGCTGGATGCGCTCGATCGACCACGCATAGTCCTCGGCTGTGCTGTTGCTGAAGTTCCAGTCACAAAACTCGAAATCGGGCTGATCGCCAAGAAACTTCCAGTGGATGACGCCGCTGGAATCGACGAAATGAATTTCGATGTTGGTTGAACTGGCTACTTCTTCCAGATCGAAGCCAGGGACCGGAAAGCCGGCCAAGGCGTCCAGCGCCCGACCCTGCAGCAGTTCGGTCAAGGCCCGCTCCAAGGCAATCTCAAAGCGCGGATGGGCGCCGAAACTGGCGTAACAACCCTGATCCTGCGGGTGCAGCAGTGTCACATTCATCACGGGATACTGCCCACCCAGGGAAGCGTCCTTCACCAGAATGCCAAACCCTGCGGCACGCAGGGCATCGATACCGGCGGCGATACGCGGATAGCGTCCGATCACCACCTCAGGCACATCGGGCAGGCACAGGCCTTCGCTGATGATGCGAAACTTGATATGGCGTTCGAAAATTTCCGACAAGGCCTGGGTGCGGGCTTCGGCCTCGGTGTTACCCGCCGACATGCCGTTGCTGACGTACAGGTTGCCAATGATGTTGACCGGAAACCAGGTAGTCGCCCCGTCGCGCTGACGCACATAGGGAATGGCACAAATACCGCGCTCGACATTGCCCGAATTGAACTCGACCAGGCTGCCAGCATCAACCGTACCTTCCGGGTTGTAAAAGGCTTGCAGCTTCGGGTTGAGCAGTTCTGCCGGCCAGGCCGCATCAGGCGGCACCGCAAACCAGCGCTCCTGCGGATAGTGAACATAAGGGCGATCGGCAAGCTCCGGCCCCAGGTAATAGTGGGTCCAGAAATAGTTGGTGGAGAGGCGCTCCAGGAATTCACCCAACGCACTGGCCAGGCAGGCCAGCCGGGTCGCGCCCTTGCCGTTGGTGAACAACAGCGGGCAATCCCGGTCCCGAATGTGTACCGACCAGATCCCCTCCACCGGATTGAGCCAGCTGCGCTCCTCGATGTGAAAACCGAGCGCCTGCAAACGCGTTTGCAGCGTCTGGATGGTGGACTCGAGTGAGGCGTCTTTGCCGGGGATGAAGTTTTCGGTGTGCATGGGTGCCAGCATACCGCACGCCAGGCGCCCGAGGCGCTGGCGCTAAACTCGGGCCTCAGACGATGGAACACTGCCTGCTGGAGACTTTCATGATTCTTGAACTCGCCGATATTCGCATTCACCCTGGTCAGAACGCCGCTTTTGAAGAGGCGATCGTGCGCGGCTTGAAGCGTGTCATCCATGAAGTCAAGGGGTTTCAAGGCTACAAGGTCAACCGAGGTATTGAAAGCAGCGAGCGCTACGTTCTTCAGATATTCTGGGACACGCTGGAAGATCACACCGTCGGATTTCGCCAGTCCAGTGCCTTCACCGAGTGGCGCTCCATCGTCGGTCCGTTCTTTGCAGCCCCCCCGGTCGTCGAGCATTTTGAGCTCGTTGCCAAATCCGCCTGAAGAAAGAAAGATGACATGAGCTACGTTTTCAATCCTGCCCCGGTCGTCTCGGTCCCCGTATTTGGCAGCGCCCTGCGCTTTCCGGTGCATCGCATCTACTGCGTGGGACGCAACTACGAAGAGCATGCCAAGGAGATGGGTTTCAGCGGCCGCGAAGCACCCTTTTTCTTCATGAAGCCGGCCGATGCGCTGCTCGTGGTCAAGCCCGGCGAAACAGGCAACATGCCCTACCCGACGCTGACCAAGAACCTGCACCACGAAATCGAACTGGTGGTGGCGCTTGGCAAAGGTGGCAAGAATATCTCGGCTGCGGACGCACACAAGCACATCTTTGGCTACGCCGTTGGCCTCGACATGACGCGCCGTGATCTGCAAAACGAAATGAAGAAACTGGGCCGCCCCTGGTCCATCAGCAAGGGCTTTGACCACTCGGCACCGATCGGCGCGATCACCCCCGCTGCCGACGCGCCCGACATTGCCAGCGCCGAAATCCTGCTGCAGGTGAACGGCCAGCAACGCCAGCGCAGCCAGATCGCCAAGTTGATCTGGAACATCAGCGAAGTCATCGAGCACCTGTCGGCGGCCTGGGAACTGCAAAGCGGTGACCTGATCTACACCGGCACGCCCGAGGGCGTCGGTGCGGTGGTCGCGGGCGACAGCATGAGCGCTGGCGTTACCGGGCTGCAATCGATCACGGTCACGGTTGCCTAGAGCGCCTAGCGCCGAGGCCATGCTTCGCAAGCCCATCAAACACTGTAAGGACTGCGGCGCGGCCGCGGTCTATCGCATTCCGGACGATGGCGACACGAAAGAGCGCGCGGTCTGCCCGGTCTGCAACAGCATCCACTACGAGAACCCCTTGATCGTCGTCGGGACCGTGCCCTACTGGGGCAGCAAGGTCCTGCTTTGCAAACGCAACATCGAGCCGCGTTGGGGCAAATGGACGCTGCCGGCCGGCTTCATGGAGCTGAACGAAACCGTGGCCGAGGGCGCTGCCCGGGAAACGGTGGAAGAGTCCGGCGCGCAGTTTGCGCTGGAAGGCTTCTTCTCGCTGCTCAATGTGCCCCGCGTCGGCCAGGTTCATATGTTCCATCTGGCGCGCCTGCTCAGTGAGAGTTTCAACCCCGGCTTCGAGACCATCGAAGCGCGCCTGTTTGAGGAAGAAGAGATTCCCTGGGATCAAATTGCGTTCAGAACAGTCAAAGAAACCCTGGAACACTACTTCCGCGACCGGGCCGCAGGCCATTTCAAGTTCCATGCGGTCGATGTCATTTGACCCGCAGTCCGCGGCCCTCAGCGCTGAGAACGTCGCCGGCTGAAATTCCTGTGAACCGACGCAGACGCCATCCTGGGGATTGCTTTCGTCGGCCTGTTGCTGGAAAATAGCCCGGAGCACCGGCAATCAGACGAGGATCATCACCAGGTGCATCACTCCAAGCCAAAGGGGGGCACGGTGGACAAAAAGAAGGTGCGACGCGAAAGCGGCGGCGATTCGGGTACAGATCTCATGGACGGCCTGCAACAGCGAGCCGAGGTGGTGCACGCGCAACAATTCGCCCAGTCACCCGAACCGTTTGCTGCGCCATCACCCGCAGCAGCACAACAGACGCTGCATGATCTGCAGGTGCAGCGGATTGAGCTGGAGATGCAAAACGAGGAGTTGCGTCGCACAACTGCCGTACTCGATGCCGCGCGCGCGCGCTACTTCGATTTTTACGATCTGGCCCCGGTGGGTTACTGCACAGTGAACGCAAAAGGCCTGATCACGGAGGCCAACCTGGCCACCGCCAGGCTGCTCAATTTTCCCCGCAGCCAATTGATCAAGCAGCCCATCAGCCGCTTCATCTTCAACGACGACCAGAATATCTATTACGAGCTTCGACACAGGCTCCTGGATACCGATCAATCATCGTCCTGCGAACTGCGCCTGCTGGCGCATGCGGGAACGCCATCGTGGACACATCTGCAGATGGCGTCGGTGAAAGATGAGGCTGGCGATTCTGAACTGCGTCTGGTGCTCAAGGACATCACCGACCGCAAGAAGATTGAAGCCAGCCTGGGCGCCAGCGAGATGCGTTACCGCACGCTGGTGGAACGGATGCCAGAGCCGATTGTTGTTCATGGCGCAGGCAAGACCCTTTACGTCAATCCCGCCGCCATCAAAATGTTCGGGGCAAGCGCTGCCAGCGACCTGGTTGGCAAACCAACGCTTGACTTGCTGCACCCTGATTTTCGCAAGGCCATTGCCGAGCGCATGAAGAGCGCTGAAGCTGGCAGCGCTACGCCGGTGCTTGAACAGAAGTTGCTCAAGCTCGATGGCAGCGTGATCGACGTCGAAGTTCAGGTGATACAGATGCACTTCGATGGAACGCCTGCGGTGCAAGCCGTGATGCGCGACGTCACAGAGCGAAACAAGGCAGAGGCGTTGCTGCGAGCCAGCCTGCGCCTGCGCGAGTATGGACTGAACCATTCCCTGGATGAACTGCTAACCAAAACTTTGGACGAGGCCGAACTGCTGACCGGCAGCGAAATCGGTTTTTTTCACTTCCTGGAGACCGATCAAAAGACGCTGTGGCTGCAGGATTGGTCCACCCGCACGCTGCATGAAATGTGTAGCGCCGAGGGCAAGATGCAACACTACTCGGTGGATCAGGCTGGCGTGTGGGTCGATTGCATTCACCAACGCCGTCCGGTCATCCACAACGATTACGCCAGTCTGCCGCACCGCAAGGGCCTGCCAGCGGGCCACGCGCCGGTCAAGCGTGAACTGGTGGTGCCAATCATGCGCGGCGAGCTCATCGTGGCGATTCTGGGGGTCGGCAACAAGCCCGTGAATTACGACCAGAGCGATGTCAAGACTGTTTCCCGACTTGCCGATATTGCCTGGGACGTGGTGGCAGCCCGACGGGTCGAGCACGAGCTGGTGAAAAGCCGAAATCTTCTTGCCGAGACTCAAAGCATCGGCAAAGTGGGTGGCTGGGAATTCGATATCGATAGCGGAAAGCAAGCCTGGACTGAGGAGGTCTACCGCATTCACGATGTCGCTCTTGACCTGGGTCCGACGCTGGAGAAAGGTATCAATTTCTATGCCCCTGACTGTAGAGCCCGTGTGCAGGAGGTCGTGCGTCGTGTGATCGACCCTGGCGAACCCTTCGATATCGAGTCGGCCATCATCACAGCCAAAGGCCATCGGCGCGACGTGCACATCGTCGGAAAACCGGACCTGGAACACCGAAGAATCTATGGCTTCATCCAGGACATCACCGAGCGCAAGAAGGCGCAAGCCAGGCTCCAACTCGCCGCCAACGTCTTCAGCCATGCCCGTGAAGGCATCACGATCACGGACCCCGACGGCAACATCATCGATATCAACCCGGCTTTTACGCGAATCACCGGCTATAGCCGCGAGGAAGTGCTGGGGCAAAACCCGCGCATTCTCCAAGCGGGACGCCAGAACAAAGAGTTCTACGTCGCCATGTGGCGTGATTTGATGGCCGGCGGCCACTGGTCCGGCGACATCTGGAACAAACGCAAGAACGGCGAGATCTACCCTGAGCTGCTGACCATCAGCGCTGTCAAGGACGCGCAAGGCAACGTGCTTCAGTATGTGGCCTTGTTTGCCGACATTACCGTACGCCACCAGATGGAGGACAAGGTAAAGCAACTGGCCTTTGTTGACCCGCTGACCAAGCTGCCAAACCGGCGCACACTCAGTGATCGTTTGACCCAGGCCATGGCATCGAGCAAGCGCAGCGGGCGCTTCGGCGCCCTCATGGTGCTTGATCTGGACAACTTCAAACCGCTCAACGACGCGCATGGGCATGCGGCAGGCGACCTGCTACTGGAGGCAGTGGCCGCACGCATGCTGGCTTGCGTGCGGGAAGTCGATACGGTGGCGCGCATCGGCGGCGATGAGTTTGTCGTGCTACTCAGCGAAATGGATACGGACCGAAGCGAGTCGATGTCACAGGCCGGCTTGATTGCCGAGAAGATTCGCCTTGCCCTGGCGGCACCGTATTCGCTGCCACTGACCAGGCAGGGGCAAGAAGCGTCGGCAGTTGAGCATCGCTGCTCTGCCAGCATCGGGGTGGTGCTGTTCTTAAACCACGAGGCCAGCCAGGAAGACATCCTGCGCTGGGCCGACGCGGCGATGTACCAGGCCAAGGCCGCCGGACGCAATGCGATTCGGTTCTATGGAGCGGACGGGATCAGTTGAATGACCGCAGTCAGGAGAACTGACTGACCGGGGTGTGTCTGCAACTCGCACCCGCAGGCCAATACACGTTCTACGGCGGCTTTTCCTTGGCCTCTACATCAATCACGTCGGCATCATCACGCTGGCTTTTCGGAACCTGGCCTGGAGTGCGATAGAAGCGGTCCCAGACCGCTTGCCGATCGACCTTGAAGGTCCAGGGGGCGACGGGCCGGCCATTCAGGCGCGCCCAGAGTGAGCGCAGCAGCCACAGTGCCAGCAGCAGCAGCGCAGCAAAAAGCAGGCTGACCAGAAAAATCATGCCGGCCACCAGCAGAGCGACACGCAGAAGAAAACGCATCATGGTGCAAGGCGGTGAGTGCGACGCTGGGCCGCCCTCACCTCTTGGGCTGCACTCAGTGCAGGGTTGCGCCGGTCTTCGATTGCAGTTCTTCGCGCGTCACGCCCGGCGCCATCTCGACCAGTTTGAGGCCCGCTGGCGTTACGTCCATCACGGCCAGATCGGTAATGATGCGGTTGACGACACCGACGCCAGTCAAGGGCAGGTTGCAGTTCGCCAGGATCTTGAGGTCGATGCTGCCGTCCTTCTTTTTCGCAACATGCTCCATCAGGACCAGCACGCGCTTGACACCGCCTACCAGGTCCATCGCGCCGCCCATACCCTTGACCATCTTGCCCGGAATCATCCAGTTGGCCAGATCTCCTTTTTCGCTGACCTGCATGGCACCCAGAATGCTCAGGTTCACCTTGCCGCCACGAATCATGGCAAAGCTCTCGTGGCTGCCAAAAATGCTGGAACCGGGAATCGTCGTCACGGTCTGCTTGCCGGCGTTGATCAGGTCGGCGTCCACTTCGTCCTCGGTCGGAAACGGTCCGATGCCCAGCATGCCGTTCTCGCTTTGCAGCCAGACTTCCTTGTCTGGTGCCACGAAGTTGGCCACCAGCGTCGGCAAACCGATGCCCAGGTTGACGTAAAAACCGTCCTGCAATTCTTCAGCCGCTTTGGCCGCCATTTGGTCGCGTGTCCAGGCCATGATCAAACTCCTTTAGAGGTAACGGTGCGTTGCTCGATACGCTTTTCGGGATGCGCATTGAGCACGATGCGGTGCACGTAAATGCCGGGCAGATGCACGGCATCGGGATCAAAGCTGCCGGTCTCGACGATCTCTTCGACCTCCACCACCGTGATCTTGCCGGCCATCGCTACCGCCGGATTGAAATTGCGCGCCGTGCGCCGGAAGATCAGATTGCCGCTCTTGTCGGCCTTCCAGGCCTTGACCAGCGACACCTCGGGCACCAGGGCTTTCTCCAGGATGTACTGATGGCCGTCGAACTCGCGCGTTTCCTTGCCTTCGGCGATCAAGGTACCCACCCCAGTGCGCACGTAAAACGCAGGGATGCCGGCGCCACCGGCGCGCAGTTTTTCAGCCAGGGTTCCTTGCGGCGTGAATTCCAGTTTCAGTTCGCCGGCGAGAAACTGGCGCTCGAACTCCTTGTTCTCACCAACGTAGCTCGAAATCATCTTGGTGATCTGACGGGTTTCGAGCAATTTGCCCAGACCAAAACCGTCGACGCCGGCGTTATTGGAAATGACCGTCAGGTCTTTCACCCCCGACGCACACAGTGCATCGATCAGGGCCTCGGGTATGCCGCACAGACCAAAGCCGCCCACGGCCAGCAACTGGCCGTCCTTGACGACGCCTTGCAGCGCTGCGGCCGCACTCGGGTAAATTTTGTTCACTTGATGAGCTCCTTTGAAACAAGCATTGGCGTAGGATACTACTTATTTAAATACGTAGTTCTTCGTAATGGACATCGATTACCGCCTCGCCTTCGATCTGGCACCCGTCGGTCTCATTCTCTCGCGCAACCGTGTCATCGTGGACTGCAACCGGCACGTCTGCGAAATGTTTGGTGCATCACGCGAATTGCTGATCGGCGCATCGTTTCAGGTGCTGTACCCCAGCGCGATCGAGTTTGAGCGCACGGGCTCGCGCATTGCGCCCATCCTGAATCGAAGTGGCACCTACGCCGATGACCGCATCATGAAACGCGCCAACGGTGAAACCTTCTGGTGTCACGTCACCGGCCGGACGCTGACCCAGAGCACGCCTCACGAGGCAGGCATCTGGAGCTTTGAAGACCTGAGTTCACGCCGCCCGGTCAAGGCGGAACTCACGGCGCGCGAGCGCGAGGTCGCCGCGCATCTGATGGACGGCCTGACCTCCAAGGAAATCGGCAAGGCCTTGAGCATCAGCCACCGCACAGTTGAAATTTACCGGGCCCGACTGATGCGTAAATACAAGGCCTCCAACACCGGCGATCTGGTACACCGCTTGATGGCCGGTGGCTAGGCCGATTGCCGAAAGGCATTACACTCGGCGGTCGAATTTCCAATCTTTCCAAGACAAAACCCGGAGAAAATCATGACCAACCGTCGCGAATTCATCGTTCAATTCAGCCTGGGCAGCACCGTGCTGGCCAGTGGCAGCGCTTTTGCGCAGGCCGCGCCGCTCGCCGCAAACGACCCCACAGCCATTGCGCTTGGGTATGTGGCCGACGCCGCCTCGGTCAACAAAGCCAAGTACCCCAAGTTCGCCGCTGACCAGAAATGCTCCAACTGTCAGCTCTACACCGGCAAGCCGGCTGATGCCAGCGGCCCCTGTGCCGTGTTTGGCAACAAACTGGTACCGGCCAAGGCCTGGTGCAGCAGCTGGGTGAAGAAGGTCTGAGCCTACTGAAACAGTTTTTCAACTTTCAGCAGGGTTAACACACCCATCACGGCAAAGATACCGGCAGCCACGCTGTGCACCAGCTTCATCGGTATCTTTGCTGCAAATTGACTGCCCACAAAAACGGCGGGCACGTCAGCCACCAGCATACCCAGCGTTGTTCCGGCAATCACTCGCAGCGGCTCACCGTAGTGCGCCGCTAGAGCGACCGTTGCAATCTGGGTCTTGTCCCCCATTTCCGCCAGAAAAAAAGTCACCAGGGTCGCGCCAAAAACACCTAGCTGTTTGGCCACCTGCGTCTCTTCCTCTTCAATTTTGTCCGGAATCATGGTCCAGGCGGCCATGCCAATAAACGACAAGCCCAGCACCCAGCGCATCACCTCCGGGCTGACGACCGAAGTAATCCAGGCGCCCAGCGCGCCAGCGAGTCCGTGATTGAACAGGGTCGCGATCAGAATGCCGGCAATGATGGGCAGCGGCTTCTTGAAGCGTGCTGCCAGAATGAAGGCCAGCAACTGGGTCTTGTCGCCAATTTCCGCGAGCGCCACGACGCCAGTTGAGATGAGAAGAGATTCCATGCGAGACCAGGCAAAGCTGCTAATGTACCCGCGCGCCAGACCCGGGCTGCCAGAATGACGCCAGATAATGTCCCACTGACATAATCAGTTGAAAAAGGAAACCCCATGGACCGCTACCCTGCCCCTGAACTGAAGGATCTGCCCGAGGACATCCGCCTGCGCGTGCTTGAAGTTCAGGAAAAAGCCGGCTTTGTACCCAATGTCTTCCTGGCACTGGCCCGACGTCCACCCGAATGGCGCGCCTTTTTTGCTTACCACGATGCCTTGATGCTGAAGGACTCCGGACTCAGCAAGGGCGACCGCGAGATGATCGTCACCACCACCAGCGCTGCCAACAAATGCCTTTACTGCGTGGTGGCCCACGGTGCCATTCTGCGCATCTACGAAAAGAAACCGCTGGTCGCCGATCAAGTGGCCGTGAACTACCGCAAGGCCGATATCACGCCGCGTCAGCGTGCCATGCTGGACTTTGCGATGAAGGTCTGCCTGAAGTCCGACGAGATTGGCGAGGCGGATTTCGCCGCCCTGCAAGCGCACGGTTTCAACGACGAGGACGCCTGGGACATTGCTGCCATCACCGCTTTCTTCGGCCTGTCCAACCGCATGGCATCGTTCAGCAACATGCTGCCCAATCCGGAGTTCTACGCCATGGGGCGCTCGCCCAAGCCCAAGACCTGAGTCCCGACCCGGCTATCCTTGCAGCTTATGTATTCGCACCATTTCGGCCTGACGCAAGACCCGTTTTCGATCGCGCCTGATCCGCGCTACCTGTTCATGAGCGAGCGCCACCGCGAGGCGCTGGCACATCTGCTCTACGGCGTTGCGGGCTCCGCCGGCAAGGCCGGTGGCAGTGGTGGTGGCTTCGTCCTGCTCACCGGCGACATCGGCACCGGCAAGACGACCATCTGCCGCTGCTTCCTGGAGCAGATTCCGCAAGGCTGTCATGTTGCCTACATCTTCAACCCCAAGCTGACCGTCACCGAATTGCTGCAGTCAATCTGCGAGGAATTCCATATCGAGTTGCAGCCAACTGCCCAGACCCCGCCAACGGTCAAGGACTACATCGATGCCCTCAACCACTTCCTGCTGGCCGGCCATGCCGCGGGCCAGAGCAGTGTCCTGATCATTGACGAGGCACAAAACCTCGCACCCGACGTACTGGAACAACTGCGCCTGCTCACCAATCTCGAAACCGCCGAGCGCAAGTTGCTGCAGATCGTGCTGATTGGTCAACCCGAACTGCGCACCATGCTGGCGCGGCCGGAACTCGAACAACTGGCCCAGCGTGTGATCGCCCGTTTTCACCTGGATGCCCTGACTGCAACCGAGAGCGCGCAGTACATCGCGCACCGACTGGCCGTGGCTGGCCTCACGGGTCCGTCGCCGTTCGAGGGCAGCGCTTTGCAGCGCCTGCACCGCCTGACTCATGGCGTACCGCGCCGGATCAATCTGCTGTGCGGTCGTGCCCTGCTGGGCGCCTGGGCGCATGGTCAGCACCAGGTTGATCGCGCTGTGGTCGACCAAGCAGCAGCCGAAGTGTTTGGCACAGGTCCGGCGGCGAAATCAGGCGGCCGCCGCTTCGGCTACTACGTGCTGGGCAGCATGAGCCTGCTGGCGCTTGCTGCACTGGGCGCCTTCCTGTCCTGGCAGGGATGGCAGATGCGCTCGCCTTCGCCGCCTGCATCGGCCAGCGCTGCAGCCGCTGCCGCACCAGCAGCAAATCCCGCCAGCGTCCCTGTTTCAGCCCCACTCACGCCAGCATCTGCTGCAGCCGCGCCGATCGAGGCTCTTGAGCCCTTGCTGACCCAGCTGTCGCCTGACATCAAGCTCGCCTGGCATGCCTTGGGCGCCCACTGGAAGCTCGCTCCAGGCGATGGCGATCCTTGCCGCTCGGCCAGCGCACAAGGGCTTCAGTGCTACCGCGCCAA
>CAITZZ010000006.1 GCA_903897005.1 uncultured beta proteobacterium
CTATATCGTCGAGGCCCCCGATCCGAATGGCCCCTTTGGTGCCAAGGAAGCCGGCGAGGGTTCGCTCTCGGGTTTTCTGCCAGCCCTGACCAACGCCATCGCGCACGCCACCGGGCTGCGGCTACACGAGTTGCCCGCCACGCCGGACCGCATTCTGGATGCGCTGGTGGCGCGCAAGCGTGCGCTCAAACTCAGCGCAGCCAAGAGCGCTGCCTTGAAGAAAGAGCAGGCCTGAAGTGGACGCCATGACTCCTTTTGTTCTGCGCTCGCCAAAGTCCGCCAGCGAGGTGGTGGCGCTGCTGGCAGCCAACCCGCTGTCGCGTGTGATTGCGGGTGGCACCGATCTGATGCCCAATCTGCGTCGCGGCATCGGCGCGCCCGACATGCTGCTCGATCTCAGTGGCATTGAAGAATTGAAACAACTGCGCCGTGACGGCCAGGCCTGGCTGATAGGCGCTGGCGTGACGCTGCAGTCGCTTGCCAGCGACAGCCAGATACTGGCCGAGTTGCCGGTGCTGGCGCAGGCCGCGGCCGCTGTGGCGGGCCCGAGTCATCGGGGTGTGGCCACGCTCGGCGGCAATCTGTGTCTGGACACGCGCTGCGTCTTTTACAACCAGAGCGAGTGGTGGCGCCAGTCGAACAACTACTGTCTCAAATACCGTGGCGACATATGCCATGTGGCGCCGCAAGGTGCGCGCTGCCATGCAGCCTGGAGCGGTGATCTGGCACCCGCGTTGATCGCGCTCGATGCCAGCATTGAGCTGCTGGGGAGCGGCGGTCCGCGCAGCCTGCCGCTGGCTGATTTTTACCAGGACGACGGGGCCAAGCCCTTGCAGCTCTTGCCCGGTGAACTGGTCACGGGGGTGCGCATTGCGGCGCAGGCACAGGGTATGCGCTGCGCCTACCGCAAGGCGCGTGTGCGCGCTGCGGTGGACTTTCCGCTGGCCGGTGTTGCGATGCGCCTTCTGATGAGCGAAGGTGTTCTGACCGAGCTGCGGGTGGCGCTGACCGGCACCAATTCGCAACCGATCCTGATTGAAGGCAGCGACGCCCTGTGCAACAAAGCGGTTGCTGCCGATTCGCTGGCGGCGCTGGGCAAACTGGTGCAAAAGCAGGTCAGCCCGATGCGCAGCACGGTTACGGCGTCGAATTACCGGCGTCAGGTAGCGTCGGTACTGGCGCAGCGCCTGCTGGGCGAACTGAGCGCGCCCTGAGCGTGGAAACAGCGCCGCTGTTGCGCAGCCCCGGTGAGCACTGGGTCGAGGCTGACGGCATGCATGTGGAGGTGCGAGGCCTGCTGCCTCCCAATCCCTTTGTCACCATCATCGGTTTGATCGAGCGCCTGGCCTCGGGGCAAACCCTGACCGTGCACCATGATCGCGACCCGGTGCCGCTCTATGCCGAACTGGCCGAGCGTGGCTGGCTGGCCGAGCGCATCCATGGCGAGCCGGGCGAGGTCCGTCTGCTTCTCAGCAGGGACGCCTGATGACAACAGCCAACACCTTTCTGGGTAGCGCCAGCGGGCGCTTGCTGCAGGCCTCTATTCCGTTCCGCTTCTTTGCCGCCGCCGTGCTGTTTCACCTGCTGGCCTGGCTGGCTCTGGCCTGGGCCGGGCCCGACATCATTGACTTTGTCGGTGGCCTCGGATGGACGCTGGCCGGCCTGCACCTGCTGACACTCGGTGTGCTGGTCATGACGGCGCTGGGTGCCAGTCTGCAATTGCTTCCTGTGGCGACACGTCAGCCTGTGATGTCGCAGCGCTGGCCTTACGAACTGCTCTGGGGTCTGTACGTTCTGGGTGTGTTGGCTGTGGTTGCCGGCATGGCGCTCTGGCTGCCGACCCTGCTCTGGCTGGGTGCGCTGACCGTCGCGTTGGCATTGCTGCTCTACCTGGGCTTGTTGGCGCTCAATCTGCGCGGTGCCAAAGGCATGCCGCTGGTAGTCGTGCACGGCTGGGCAGCGGCCCTGTCCCTGTTGGTGCTGCTGGCCAGTGCCTTGTCACTGGCCGGCCTCTACAGCGGCATCATCCTGATCGAGCGCACTGCCGCCATCGGATTGCATGTCAGCTTTGCCGCCTACGGCTTGATGGGGCTGTTGGTGATGGGCTTTTCCTACATCCTGGTGCCGATGTTCGCGCTCGCTGACAACCCGGCACCGGCCTGGTCCCAGCTTTCACTCGGCCTGGCCTTGCTCGCGCTGCTTGTTGCCATGCTGGTGCTGCTCGGGCTGGTGCCGCCCCTGCTGTTTCGCTTCGCCATCGTCGCCGGTGCGCTTGCCTTCCTGATTCATGTGGCGCTGATGGAGCAGGCCCTGCGCAGCGGGATGCGCCGCAATCTGGGGACTTCCTTTGGGCTGGTGCGCCTGGGTTGGGCCTGCCTTGCCGCAAGTTTTGCCCTGGCGCTGGCGCTTGAAATGGAAATCGGTCTGCGCCACGCTGCAGTCCTGTTCGGCATCTTGCTGATTGGCGGCCTGTTGACCCTGCTGCTGGGTGTGCTCTCGCGCATTGTGCCGTTCCTGGCAGCGATGCATGCCGGCGCCGGCATGCGGCGGCCACCGACCCCGTCCAACATGACAGCGCAGCGGCCGCTGGACATCCATCTGTACTGCCACTCGGCGGCGTTGGCCCTGCTGCTGGCCGGGGTCTCTTTTGACAACGTCTGGTTGCTGCGTGGCGGCACGCTGGCGGGCATTGCAGGCGCTGTTGCTTACGCTGCTTTCTTTCTCCACACCTGGCGCCGCATGAGTCAGATGCTGGCGAGCAAAGCACAGCCGTAAGGTTCCAAATCAGCTCAATGAGCTTTCCATCAATCATGATGTGCGCAAAGGAACACACGGCCATCCCGAACGTCCAGTTTGTCATCCCGGCCCCGGATCAGGTCCGGGGTTTCAACATCCGGGATCCAGTGCCACGCGCACCATGGATTGCGGGTCGTGGCCCGCAATGACAAGGCAGCCCGCAATGACAAAGAGACCTTGTCATCCCGGACTCGATCCGGGATCCAGTGCCAGGCCACCACTGGATTGCGGGTCGTGGCCCGCAATGACAAGGCAGCCCGCAATGACAAGGCAGGCCGCAATGACAATGCAGCACCCGTTCTGCTTGGGTGCTGTCATGAATTTCGGAAACATCAATAGAATGGCCGCCAGTCGATTAAACTGGTACTTTGATACCACTATTTGCCATGATGAACTTTTCAAGACAAACCAGCCTCGCCCTGCACCAGGATCACCGCGCCAATCTGCAACTGCTGGCGCGCTCGGAACAGGCGTTCGCACGGGCCTCGCGCACGGCGCCTGGCGCTGACCCCGAGTTTCTGAAGCTGATTGCGGCGCTGGCGCAGCATCTGCAGCAGGATGTGGACCGGCACTTCGGCTTTGAAGAGCGTGAACTGTTCTCGCGCCTGCGGGAGGCGGGTGACGGCGGCATTGCGATGCTGCTCGGTAGTGAGCATGAAGCCATCCGCGCGGTGGCCGAAGAATTGCTGCCACTGGCACGCAGCGCCGCCTCGGGCACGCTGGACGCAGCCGGTTGGCAGACGCTCAAAGACTGTGTGATGGAACTGGTGGAGCGTCAGGTCTCGCATATTCAAAAGGAAGAAATGGCCTTGCTGCCCATGTTGAGTGATTTGCTCGATGATGAAACTGACCGTCGACTGGCGTCGGAATACGCTGCGTCGGGTCTGAACTGACCGATGTGAGTGGCCATGGAAAGTCTTGACCTGCGCGTTTTGGCTGACGCACTGGCCTGGCATCGTGCCGGTCATGGCGTGACGCTGGTGACGGTGGTTGAAACCTGGGGCAGCGCACCGCGCCCGGCCGGCGCCTTGCTGGCGATCCGGGATGACGGCGTTCTCAGTGGTTCGGTGTCGGGCGGTTGTGTCGAGGACGACCTGATTGCGCGCACGCAGGCCGCCTGGACCACTGGCAAGGCAGACAGCAGCACGCCTTCCCTGATCGTCTATGGCGTGAGCAAGGAGGAGGCTGCGCGCTTTGGTTTGCCCTGCGGCGGCACTTTGCGCCTGCTGCAGGAACCCTTGCGAGAAGTCACCTGGGTCGAACAACTTCTGGAACGTACCGCGACCCAGCAACTGGTGAGGCGCAGCGTCACGCTGGCCACCGGTGCAGTGCAGTTGTCGGCGGCGCAGCGCGGCCAGACACTGGAATTTGATGGCATCACCCTGAGTACCGTTTTCGGGCCGAAGTGGCGCCTGCTCCTGATCGGCGCGGGCCAGTTGTCGCAGGTGGTGGCACAGATGGCCCTGCTGCTGGATTTTGAAGTGCTGGTCTGTGATCCGCGCGAGGAGTACGCCAGCACGCTGCTGGCGGCGGTGCCCGGTGCGGTGCGCGCCCAGGGCATGCCCGACGACGCCGTACGCGCCTTGCCGCCCGATGCACATACCGCCATCGTGGCGTTGACGCATGATCCCAAACTCGACGACATGGCCTTGATCGAAGCGCTGCAGTCGGAAGCTTTCTATGTCGGCGCTCTGGGCTCCAGGCGCAACCAGCAGGCGCGCAAGCAGCGCCTGGCTGAGCATTTCGATTTGACGGCTGAGCAACTTGATCGCCTGCATGGTCCGGTCGGGCTGACGCTGGGCGCCAAGACGCCGGCTGAAATTGCTGTTTCCATCGTGGCCGAGATGGTCCAGGTCAAAGCCGCCGTGGCGCAGAGCCCGGGCCCGGCGCCGGTGTGAAGCTTCCTGTCGTCATCGTGCTGGCCTCAGGGCGCGGCGAGCGCTTTCTGGCCTCGGGCGGCAAGGGCTCCAAATTGCAGGCGATGCTGGCGGGCAAGACGGTGCTGCAACACACACTGGCAGCTGTCCAGGCCAGTGGCCTGCCCTGGCATCTGGAGGACAGCGGCCAGGCCGGCATGGGTGACTCGATTGCCGCCGCGCTGCGCAGCACGCCGGATGCTGCGGGCTGGTTGATTCTTCCCGGCGATCTGCCCCTGATTCAAAGCCAGACCCTGCTCGCTGTGGCGGCGGCCTTGCAAGCGCATGGCGTGGTGCTACCAAGCTACGCTGGCCAGCGCGGACACCCGGTTGGCTTTGCCGCTGACTGTCGTCAGGCGCTGCTGGAACTCCGCGGTGAGCGTGGTGCGCTCAGTGTGGTGCGCAGCCACGCAGCAATTGAATTGCCGGTGGTCGATGCAGGCTGCGTCCACGACATCGATACGCTGGACGATCTGCGCCGGGCCGAAGTTTTGCTGCTTGCTGCAGAGCAGGCCAAAACAGGTCAGAATCGCTGAGGAGGCATAAATCATGACGATTGCAAATTGGTGTGTGGTGGCGGCTTGTGTGCTGCCGGTTCTGACCGCTGGGCTGGCCAAAGTCAGTTTTGCTGGCAAGCCCAGAAAAGAGGGCGGCTACGACAACCGCGATCCGCGCGGCTGGGCTTCGCATCTGAGCGGCTGGCAGGCGCGTGCCATCGCTGCGCAGAACAACGGCTTTGAAGCGCTGCCTCTGTTCATTGCGGCCGTGGTGCTGGCGCAGCAGGTTCACGCCGACCAGGGCCGCATCGACACCCTGGCCCTGAGTTTTGTCGCGATTCGCGTGGTTTATGTGGCGGCCTACCTGATGAACCAGGGCACGCTGCGCTCCTTGGTCTGGTTTGCCGGATTGGCGGCCAGCCTGGCCATCATGGCCATGTCCTAGCGCAGCTTATTTGTTCTGCTCTGTTCGTCCGCCGCTGCAGCGCTCAATGCCGCTCAAGTCGCGCCGTGATTGAATATTGGAGAAGCCGGCCTGCTGCAGCAACGCCCGCACTGCGGCGGCCTGGTCAAAGCCATGCTCGAGCAGCAGCCAGCCACGCGGCAGCAAATGCGCGCCAGCGCTGGCGATGATGTGGCGAATGTCCTGCAGACCATCCGCTCCCGAAGTCAGTGCCTGTGCCGGCTCGTGGCGCAGTGCGTTCAGGTGCGGATCGAGCTCCGCGACATAGGGTGGATTGGAGACGATGGCGTGGTACTTGTCCCGCACGCCAGACAGCCATGATCCCTGCTGAAAATCCAAATCGAGCTTCAGGCGTTTCGCATTTTCACGCGCGACATTCAGCGCATCTTCGCTGGCATCCAGGGCACTGACCTGCAGGGCGTTGCGCGTGGCCTTGAGCGCCAGCGCAATGGCGCCGCTGCCGGTGCCCAGATCGAGCACCCGTGCCGGCTCGCTGGCGGGCGTGTGCGCGGGCAGCACTTCCAGCGCCCACTCGACCAGGGTCTCGGTATCCGGGCGCGGAATCAGGACCCGGGAGTCGACCAGCAGGTCCAGACCAAAGAATTCCTTGTGCCCGGTGATGTAGGCCAGCGGCTCACCGCCAGCGCGACGCTGCACGCAGGCATCAAGGATGGACTGCGCTGGCGCCGGCAATTCGTCGGCGTCGTGTGCCATGAGCCAGGCTCGTTGCTGTGCCGGTCGGCCCAGTGCGTGTAACAGCAGCAGCTGTGCATCGAGTCGCTCGACTCCAAGCGACTGCGCCTGGCTCAGGGCCTGTGCGAGACTGGGCACGCTCATGCCCCGACGCCGACTTCCAGCGCTGCGAGTTGCTGCGCCGCTTCAAAAGCCTGCAGCGCCTGCACCACTTCAAGCAGATCGCCTTCCATGATGCTGAGCAGTTTGTACAGCGTGAGGTTGATGCGGTGGTCGGTCAGTCGCCCCTGCGGAAAGTTGTAGGTGCGGATGCGGTCGCTGCGGTCGCCGCTGCCAATCAGGCTCTTGCGCTCGGCCGCGTCCTTGGCGGCGCGCTCGGAGCGGTCCTTTTCCTGGATGCGCGCGGTCAGCACTTTCATGGCCTGCGCCTTGTTGCCATGCTGGCTGCGCCCGTCCTGGCATTCGGCCACGATGCCGGTAGGCAAGTGCGTGATACGCACAGCCGAGTCGGTCTTGTTGATGTGCTGGCCACCGGCGCCGCTGGCGCGGTAGGTGTCTATGCGCAGGTCCGCCGGGTTGATCTGGATCGCTACCGTTTCGTCGGGCTCCGCCAGCACCGCCACCGTGCAGGCGCTGGTGTGAATGCGGCCCTGGGTTTCGGTCGCTGGCACGCGCTGTACGCGGTGTCCGCCGGACTCGAACTTGAGTGCGCCATAAACATTTTCGCCCTCGACGCGCAGTACCACTTCCTTGAAGCCACCCAGTTCACTCGCCGACTCGCTCAGGATCTCGGTCTTCCAGCCCTGGCGTTCGCAAAAGCGGCTGTACATGCGCAACAGGTCGCCGGCAAACAGGGCGGATTCGTCACCGCCCGTGCCGGCGCGGATTTCAATGAAGGCGTTGCGCGCGTCGTCCGGGTCCTTGGGCAGCAGCATGCGCTGCAGTTCACCCTCAAGCTGGCTGATCTCGGCGCTGGCGCCGTCGATTTCTTCCTGTGCCATGCCGGCCATATCGGCGTCGTCGCTGGAACTGCTCAGCAAATCCTGCGCTGCGGCCAGATCGGCTTCGCGCTGTTGGTAGCGCGTCCAGCGCGTGGCCACCGAAGCGACCTCGGTGTGTTCACGCGAGAGCAGCAGAAACTGCTTCATGTCCTTCATGATGTCCTCGCGCGAGAGCAGGAACTCCAGCTCCCCGAGCCGGTCGGCGTAACGTGCAAGTTGTTGACGGAGAAAGGGTTTCATGGACGATGGGATAAATGCTGTGTGGTGGGTTGACGAGAGGCGAGGTGTTTGTGATTGTCATCCCGGACTTGATCCGGGATCCATGGATTGCGGGTCAGGCCCGCAATGACAAATTCGAAGGATGCAATGAAAAATTCGAAGGACGCAATGACAAACCAGAGGACCGCAACGACCAGGCCGTGATGACGGCTTTTGTATGAGCGCAGCTAACGCTCTTTACGCAAAAAGAAATGTTGAATCGCCGAACTGGCGCGCTCACGGGCCTGGGTGTCGCCGGCGCGCAATTCGGCCATGGCGCCATGCAGCATCTTTTGCGTCAGGCCTTTGGAGAGTGCTTCCATGACGGCTTCCACGTCCTCGCCCTTGGCCAGCAGCTTGCGGGCACGGCTGAGTTCGGCGGCGCGCCACTCATCGGCCTGGGCATGGAGTTGCTGGATCAGAGGCACCGAGCTGCGCTGATCCACCCAGTGCATGAAGCTTTGCACGCCGGCATCCACTATCGCCTCGGCCTGCGCCACCGCTGCCTGGCGGTTCGCCTGCGCCGTCTGCACCACGCTGGCCAGATCGTCCACCGTGTAGAGGTAAATGTCTTCCAGCGCCTTGACCTCGATTTCGATGTCGCGCGGCACCGCCAGGTCAATCATGAACATGGGGCGGTGCTTGCGGCGTTTCAGGGCACGTTCCACCGCACCCAGGCCAATGATGGGCAGGGTGCTGGCGGTGCAACTGATGACGGCGTCGAACTCGTGCAGGCGGTCCGGCAACTCGGCCAGATGCATGACCTCGGCACCAAAGCGACTCGCCAGCTTTTCACCGCGCTCCAGTGTGCGGTTGGCAATCGCCATGCTCTTGGGGTTCTTGGCGGCAAAGTGGGTGGCGCAGAGCTCGATCATCTCGCCGGCACCGACAAACAGCACCTTGACCTGCCCCAGATCCTCGAACAACTGCCCGGCCAGGCGTACACCGGCGGCGGCCATGCTGATCGAGTGGGCGCCGATTTCGGTCGAAGTGCGGACCTCCTTGGCGACAGCAAACGAGCGCTGAAACAGCTGGCTCAGCGTGGTGCCCAGGGCGCCGGCCGACTCGGCAGCTCGCACCGCATCCTTGATCTGTCCCAGAATCTGCGGCTCGCCCAGCACCATGGAATCGAGCCCGCTGGCAACCCGGAAAGCGTGGCGCGCCGCTAAGCCGTCCTGCATCGTGTAGGAGTGGGCGCGCAGCAGCGAAGGGGCGACGCCGCCGCTCTTGGCCAGCCAGTCCAGCGTGTGCTCCAACTCGGGCTTTTCGCCGGCGCAGTAAATCTCGGTCCGGTTGCAGGTGGAGATCAGGGCGGCCTCGGGTTGGCGCGAAAGCGCGTTGCGCAGGCCATGCAGCGTGGGGGCCACCTGATCGATGGCGAACGCAAAACGACCGCGCAGATCGAGCGGCGCGGTCGTGTGATTAATGCCTAAAGCCCAGACTGCCATAGCCCGATTATAAAATCAGCCACCGATGACAGCTCTTGCTCTCCTGAATCATGTCCTGAATTTTCTGGCGCCCGCATTATGGCTGGCCCTTTTGCTGCCGCTGGTGAGTCGCTGGGTCTTCAGAAAGCGGGCCAAAAAAACCGGACTTGGGCTGCAGGTGGCCGTTAATTTTGCGCTGTGCCTGCTGGTGCTGGGGCTGGGCCTGTGGTTCTTTGGCCGCGACGGCAAGATGGCGACCTATCTGGCCATGACCCTGGTCGGTGCCACCAGCCAGTGGCTGATGCTGCGCGGCTGGCGTGCTTAAGCTGCTGGCGAAAACAAGTCCACGCGATCGGTAATGATGCCGTCGGTGCCCAGGTCCGTCAGGCGTTTCACAGTCGGTTCGTCATTCACCGTGTAACTCAGGCAACGCAGACCGGCGCTCTTGGCCTGCGCTACGCTGCTCGCGTCCCACAGGCGGTGTTTGCAGACCAGTGCGACGCAGCCGAGCGACTGCGCAGCTTCAAGCCAACCGTTCCACAAGGTATCGAGCAGCAGGGCGCGCGGCAGCAGCGGCTGTGCATCGCGTGCTGCCAGCAAGGACTCGGGACGAAAGGACGTCAGCAGCGGTGGCACAGCGGCACCCAGCCAGAGTCGGGCGGCGTGCTGTGCCACCACTTCACCGGTGAGCCGTTCAAGGCCAGGGGTTGGCTTGATTTCAATATCGAGCAAGAAGTTGTTCTGCAGGCAATAGCGCGCGATGTTCTCGAAACTCGGCAGCGGCTCGCCGGCATAGGCGGCGCAGTGCCAGCTGCCGGCATCGAGCTGCGACAAGGCAGCCCAGGTGTGATCGCCAGCGATGCTGCTGGCGCCCTCTGCGATCTGCGTTGGGCCGTTGCTGGTGCGCTCCAGGGTGGCGTCGTGCAGCAGAAAGGGAACGCCGTCAGCGCTGAGCTTGACGTCACACTCGAACATGCGGTAGCCGTGGCTGGCACCCAGGCGAAAGGCGGCCAGCGTGTTTTCGGGTGCCAGTTTGCCAGCGCCGCGGTGCGCAATCCAGCGCGGGTAGGGCCAGGGGAAGGGTGTCATTGCCGGGCGTCGTTGGTCATTGCAGGGCATCGTTGGTCATTGCGGACGTTGGCTTGTCATTGCGGACTTGATCCGCAATCCATGGATCCCGGATCAGGTCCGGGATGACAGCCATGGTTCGGGATGACAGCACCCGCAATCCATGGATCCCGGATCGAGTCCGGGATGACAAACTGGATTCGTCATTGCCCGGCACGCGAATCGACTTGCACACGCTTGCCCGTACCGGCGTCAAAGTAGTGAATCTTGTGGGCGCGGGGGGTGACGCAGATGGTGCTGCCAACCGTGGGTACGGGGTGTCCCTCTTCGATACGGACGATCACCATTTCGTCGCCGCTGCCGTGCGTCCAGCGGCCGTAGACCAGCCGCTCGGCGCCCAGCATTTCAACTGTTTCGACGCGCAGCGCCCAACCCGTCTCGGTGACCTCCAGGTGTTCTGGGCGCACGCCAGTGATGATGCCGCTCAGCGCGTCCGGTGCATTCTTCAGCAGGTTCATCGGTGGGGAGCCGATAAAGCTGGCAACAAAGGTAGTGGCAGGGCGCGAGTAGACTTCGTCGGGCGTACCGAACTGCTCCATGGCGCCCAGATTGATGACGATCATGCGCTCGGCCAGCGTCATGGCCTCGACCTGATCGTGCGTCACAAAAAGCGAGGTGATGCCCAGTTCGCGGTGCAGTTTCTGAATCTCGATGCGGGTCTGCGCACGCAGTTTGGCGTCGAGATTCGACAGGGGTTCATCGAACAGGAAGACCTGCGGATGGCGCACGATGGCGCGGCCCATGGCGACGCGCTGGCGCTGGCCGCCGGAGAGTTCGCGTGGTTTGCGCTGCAGAAAGGGTCCGATTTCCAGAATCTTTGCTGCCTTGTCGACACGGGCCTTGATTTCTTCGACTGGAACCTTGGCAATCTTGAGTCCGTAGGCCATGTTCTCGAACACACTCATGTGCGGGTACAGCGCGTAGTTCTGGAACACCATGGCGATGTCGCGCTCGGAAGGTTCGAGGTCGTTGACGACGCGCCCACCAATCGATATTTCGCCTTCGGTGACTTCCTCCAGACCGGCCAGCATGCGCAGCAGTGTCGACTTGCCACAACCCGAGGGACCGACGATGACAACGAACTCGCCGTCACGTATTTCGGCGTTGATGGTGTTGATCACCTGATTGGCGCCCTTGCCTTTGCCGTAGCGCTTGACGACGTTTTTGAATGTAATTGAGGCCATATTTAATCAGTTGAGGACAGAGCACGCAAACTTCCAACATCCGACGATCAGTTGGGGACAGAGCTTGTTCACTTCGTGTAACCTCGGTCTGTCCCGCAAAATATTCGTTTGGTAGCTTTGGTCTGTCCCGCAAACATATTTACTTCTCCGTATCCACCAAACCTTTGACAAACCACTTCTGCATCAGCATGACGACCGTTGCCGGGGGCAGCATGGCCAGCAGCGCGGTGGCCATGACGACGTTCCACTCGTTTTGCGAGTCACCCCCTGCCACCATCATCTTGATGCCCACGACCACCGGGTACATGCCCTCCGAGGTCGTCGCCAGCAGCGGCCAGAGGTACTGGTTCCAGCCGTAAATGAACTGAATCACAAAGAGGGCAGCAATCGAGGTCTTCGATAGCGGCAGCAGGATATCGATGAAAAAACGCATCGGACTGGCGCCGTCCATGCGGGCCGCTTCGGCCAGTTCGTCAGGGACCGACATGAAGAACTGGCGGAACAAAAACGTCGCCGTTGCCGAGGCGATCAGCGGTATCGTCAGACCAGCGTAGGTGTTGAGCATGCCAAGGTCAGAGACGACCTGGTAAGTAGGCCCAATGCGCACTTCGACCGGCAGCATCAGCGTCACAAAAATCGCCCAGAAGAAAAAGTTCTTGAACGGGAAACGGAAGTAGACGATGGCAAAAGCGGAAAGCAGAGAGATCGTGATCTTGCCAAAGGTGATGACCAGCGCCGTGACCAGGCTGACCCACATCATGTGCACCACGGGCGCTCGCGAGCCGGCGCCGGCACCACCACCCATCAGTGCTTTTTCGTAGGTCGCCCAAAAGTTGCTGCCCGGCAGCAGCGGCATCGGCGCCTGCACGATTTCCTGCGCCGTGTGCGTTGACGCCACAAAGGCCAGATACAGCGGAAAGGCGACCACCAGCACGCCCAGAATCATCACGGCATGAGCGATAAAGGTGAGCACCGGGTTGCGTTCAACCATGACTAATAGTTCACTTTCTTCTCGATAAAGCGGAACTGCACCACGGTCAGGGCAATCACGATGGTCATCAGCACGACCGACTGCGCGGCCGAGCCGCCCATGTCCATCGCCTTGAAGCCGTCGTAGTAAACCTTGTAGACCAGAATCGACGTCGCCTGCCCGGGGCCGCCGTGCGTGGTGGCGTCCACAATGGCAAAGGTGTCGAAGAAGGCGTACACCATGTTGATGACGAGCAGGAAGAAACTGGTCGGCGACAGCAGCGGCAACTGGATCGTCAGGAAGCGCCGCCAGGGCTTGGCACCATCAATCGCCGCAGCCTCAATCAGAGACTTGGGAATCGACTGCAGCCCGGCCAGAAAAAACAGGAAGTTGTAGGAGATCTGCTTCCAGACGGCCGCCATCACGATCAGGGTCATGGCGTGACCCTCGTTGAGCAGGTGGTTCCAGTTGATGCCCAACTTGCCCAAAGCAAAGGACACCACGCCCAGCGAGGGCGAGAACATGAAGATCCAGAGCACACCGGCCACCGCCGGCGCCACGGCATAGGGCACGATCAAGAGGGTCTTGTAGAACATCGCTCCCTTGATGACGTGGTCGGCAAAAACCGCCAGGGTCAGGGACAGGGTGATACCCAGAACAGCGACCAGCAGGGAGAAGGTTGCCGTGGTTTTGAACGATGCCAGGTAGCTGGCATCATTCCACAGGCGATTGAAGTTCTCCATGCCGACCCACTGGGTCGAAATACCAAAAGCGTCCTGTGACTGAAACGACTGCAGCAGTGCCTGCGCTGCCGGCCAGAAAAAGAAGACGCCAATAACGGTCACCTGGGGTGCCAGCAAAAGCCATGGCAGCCAGGGTGACCGGAATTGGACGCGTTTTTCCACTTACTTGTTGGCTTTCTCGAAGCGCTCCAGGTACTCATTGCCGCGCTTCACAATCGCCTGCAGTGCTTCTGTGGGCGACTTCTTGCCGCTCCAGACCATCTCCAGTTCTTCATCTTCCACCTGGCGCACCTGCACATAGTTGCCCAGGCGGATGCCACGGCTCTTGTCGGTCACCTTGCGGATCATCTGTGTCACCGCGATGTCGGTACCGGGCTTTTCCTTGTAGAAACCAGACTTTTCAGTCAACTGGTAAGCCGCCGTGGTAATGGGCAGGTAGCCGGTACGCTTGTGGCTGGCCGACTGAACTTCCGGGCGTGAGATGAAGTTGAAGAAGCTTGCCACACCCTTGTATTCAGCTGGCTTCTTGCCAGCCATCACCCACAGGCTGGCGCCGCCGATAACCGTGTTTTGCGGTGCACCGGGCACATCCGGGTAGAAGGGCAGGGTGGCCAGGGCGTAATCAAACTTGGCGTTCTTGGCGACGTTGCCGTAGAAGCCGGCTGAGGTCGTGATCATGGCGCACTCGCCAGAGATAAAACTGGCTTCGGGCACATTGGCGCGGCCCTTGTAAATGAACAAGCCCTGCTTGGCCATGTTGGCAAGGTTTTCAATGTGGCGCACATGCAGCGGGGAGTCCACTTTCAGGCGCGCATCCATGCCGGCCAGGCCGTTGGACTTGCTGGCGAACTCGACGTTATGCCAGGCCGAGAAGCTTTCCAACTGGGTCCAGCCCTGCCAGGCGATGGTGAGCGGGCACTTGTGGCCGCTGGCCTTGAGCTTGGCCGCTGCCAACGCCACTTCCGGCCAGGTGGTGGGTGCCTTGTTGGTGTCGATGCCGGCCGCCTTGAATGCGTCCTTGTTGAAGTAGAAAATGGTGGTCGAGCTGTTGAACGGGAAGCTCAGCATCTGGCCGTTCGGCGCTGTGTAATAGCCGGCAACGGCAGAGACATAGACCGTCGGATCGAACTTGTAACCAGCGTCCGTCATCACCTTGCCAACGGGCACGATGGCGCCTTTGCTGGCCATCATGGTTGCAGTACCGACCTCGAAAACCTGCAGGATGTTGGGTGCGTTGCCGGCGCGGAAGGCGGCGATGGCGGCGGTCATGGACTCGTCGTAGGTGCCCTTGAAGGTGGGAACAATCTTGTAGTCCTTCTGGCTGGCGTTGAATTCCTTGGCCAGGTCGTTGACCCACTCGCCGTTGACGGCGGTCATCGAGTGCCACCACTGAATTTCGGTCTGGGCCTGAGCGGATACGGAACAGGCCGCTGCGAGGGCCACGGCCGCAATCTTGAAGTTCATAGGATCTCCTTCGAATAAAAGGTTAAGCATAGCGCCAGATTATGACGAACTGACGTCAAAAAAATGTCAATCTGAGCAAAGTTTGATTAAGCACATATTTTGCACGCTGGCGCAACCGGGTTTTCATCAGGCAGGTCTATGCTGCGACGGTGAACGATTTCAACAGCGCTGTGTCACCTGGGGACTCAGGTCTGCAGACCCAGGTCCTGATCATTGGCGGCGGCGTCACGGGTACGGCGCTGGCGCGCGACCTCGCGCTGCGCGGCGTTGACTGCATTCTGGTGGAGAAGGACGACATCAACGCCGGCGCTTCGGGGCGTAACCATGGTCTGCTGCACAGCGGCGCGCGCTACGTGGCGGGCGACGCCAGCGCGGCGATGGAATGCCGCGCCGAGGGCGACATCCTCAAGCGGGTGGCGGCGCAGACGATCCAGGACACCGGTGGCTATTTCGTCGCCGTGCAGGGCGACGACGAACGCTACGTGGCCGACTTCCCGGCGTACTGCGCTCGCTCCGGCATCAGTGCGCGCGCCGTCGACGTGGCGCTGGCACGCCAGACCGAGCCGGCGCTCTCGGAGCGCACGATCGCGGTGTTCGAGGTGAGCGATGCGGCGATCGACCCGTTCCGGCTTTCGCTGGAAAGCATGGCGCAAGCGCGCAGCCTGGGTGCACGCCTGCTGCGGCGCACGCGCGTGGTCGGCTTTGAGCGCGCGGGGCGATGCATTCGCGCGGTTCGGGTGCAGCCTCTGGCGGGCGGGCCGGAGTTGCGAATTGAAGCCGCGCAAGTGGTCAATGCGGCTGGCGCCTGGGCGCGCGAGGTGGCGCTGCTGGCCGGCGCGGCTATCGCGATGACTTATTCCAAAGGAACGCTGCTGGTCACGCACACACGGCTGGCCAACCGCGTTGTGAATCGCCTGCGCCGGCCCGGCAATGGCGACATCATGATGCCGGGCGGCACCGTCTCCATCGTCGGAACGACATCCATGCAGGTCGACACGCTGGACGATATTCGCGCCACGGCCGCCGAGGCTGATCTGATCATCGCGGAATCTGCGCCCATGCTGCCGGCGCTGGCGAGTGCGCGCTTTATTCGCGCTTATGCCGGCGTGCGCCCGCTGCTGGGTTCAGCGGGTGCGGACAGCCGGGCGGTCTCGCGCGGCTTCGCCCTGTTCGACCACGAGGAGCAGGGTCTGGACAATTTTGCCACCCTCACCGGCGGCAAGCTCACCACCTGCCGGCTGATGGCCGAACGTGCCGCCGATCTGGTCTGCCGCCGCCTGGGCGTGACGCGGCCCTGCCTCACCGCCACCACGCTGCTGCCGCAGGCGGCCGAGAATGCCTGGACCGAGCCGGGTCACTCGGCGCGTGAGTGGCTGCGTCCCCATCCAGCGCAGGACGCCCTGCTGTGCGAATGCGAAATGGTTTCGGGCAGTGCGGTCGATGCCATTTACGCAGCGCTGCGCGCGGCCGGCGACAAGCCGACACTGACCGACATCGGCTTGCGCAGCCGTGTCGGAAAAGGCGCCTGTCAGGGGGCCTTCTGCGGCTTGCGCACCGCGGCCCATCTTTATCAGACGGGTGACTTCCAGGCGCAGCGGGGACTCGCCGAGATGGTTGATTTCTTCAGTGAGCGCTGGCGTGGCCAGCGTCCCGTCCTGTGGGGCGAGCAACTGGCCCAGGCCGAACTGGCCGAAGCGCTGCACTGCGGTCTGTTCGGAGAAGAACTGCATCAGGCGGCGCTGCTGGCCGAGCTTGCGCGCGAGGTCAGATCGTGAGCGGCGCAGCAGCCAGGACTTACGACGTTGCCGTGATCGGCGCCGGCATGGCGGGCATGGCGGCGGCGCTCTTTGCCGCAGAGCGGGGCTTGTCGTGCATTCAAGTGGGCAGTGGTGGTGGCATTCTGTTTGCCAGCGGCCTGCTGGATTTTCTGGCGGTGCATCCGGTGGCGCAGCATCGGCAGTGGCCGTCGCCTTACGACGCGTTGGCAGCGCTGGCGCGCGAGCAGCCAGGGCATCCACTGGCGCGGATCGATTCGGGCTCTATCCGCACGGCGTTCCAGACCTTTGTTGCGGCACTGGCTGGCGCGGGGATGCCCTACGCCCCGCTGGGCCAGCGCAACAGTCATGTGATCACATCCCTTGGCAGCGTCAAGACCAGTTTCGGTGTGCCCTTGAGCATGGTGGCAGGCGTGGACGCGCTGGAGCGGCGCCTGCCCTGCCTGCTGGTGGATTTTCGTGGCCTGCGTGAGTTCAGCGCGCGCCAGATGGTTGAGACGCTCGCCGGTGATTGGCCGGCGCTGCGCCATCAACGCATCGACTTTCCGGGTTTCGAAGCCGTGCCCGAGCTCTATGCCGCCCACCTTGCCCGCGCCCTGGAAAGCCGGGAAACGCGGGCGCGGACGATAGCGCTGATCCAGCCGCTGCTGGGTGATGCGCGCGCGGTCGGACTTCCGGCGCTGCTGGGTTTAAGTCGATCAAGCGAGGTGCACGCCGCCTTCGAGCTTGGATTGGGTGTGCCTGTATTCGAGATCCCGACCATGCCGACCTCGGTGCCCGGACTGCGCCTGCTCGGTGCGCTGGAAGCGGCGGTCTCGGCGCGTGGCGTGACGCGACGCCAGCTCTGCAGCGTGCGCGCGCTCACATTTGAAGGCAGCACGGCCACGCTGGAACTCGATGGCGTGCCGGGGGGCGAGCGTATCCAGGCCAGTGCGGTGGTGCTGGCAACAGGACGCTTTAGCGGTCGCGGACTGAACGCCGATCGGCAATGCGTGCGCGAGAGCCTGCTGGGCTTGCCGGTGCAGCAGCCGGCTGCGCGTGAGGACTGGCACCAGCGTGACTTTCTGGCTCCGGCGGGCCACGCCATCAACCGCGCCGGCTTGAAGACAGACGACGCCTGGCGGCCGTTAGCTGCGAACGGCAAGCCAGCCTGGGACAAGCTGTTCGCCATCGGCTCCATCCTGGCCGAACAGGACTGGATGCGCGAGAAGTGCGGCTCGGGCCTGGCGATCGCAACGGCCTGGGCGGCCACGGGTGTCATTGCGGACTTGATCCGCAATCCAGTGGTGGCGCAGCGCTGGATCCCGGATCAAGTCCGGGATGACAACTGCGGAGTCCGGGAGGACAACCGATCTGTCATTGCGGGCTCCGACCCGCAATCCAGGGAGTCCGGAAAGCCGGGTGGCTAGCATCATGTCGCGTGCACTTTTTCATGCCGCTCTGTATGCATCGCTGCTGCTGTGCGCCCTAGGGCTGCTGTGGCGCATGGCGGGCTGGTACCGTTTGCGTGTCGGGCCTGACGTGCAGGCGGTGACGCTGCTGCAGCGCTGGCTCGCGACCCTGCGCGGCCTTGCTGCTGCACTCGTCAGCCGGCGCTTGTTTGACCTCCTCGGTGCCTTGTTCTTTGACGTCCTGTTGCAGCGCCGCCTGTACCGCAGCAACAAATCCCGCTGGCTGGCGCACTGGCTCATGGCTGCCGGCTTCATGCTCTTGCTGCTGATGCATGCGCTGGCGGCGCTTCTCACCGTGAAGCTGTTCCCGGGTTACGAGTCCACCCGAAATCCTTACCTGTTTCTGCGCAATCTGTTCGGCGCCATGGTGCTGGTGGGAATGGCCATGTTCCTGTTTGGACTGCGGCGCCGGCGCACGCGCTTTGCACCGGCGCGCCCACCCATGGCGGCGGCCTTTGTCGCCTTGCTGGGCTTTGTTCTGCTGACCGGCTTTTTGCTGGAGGCGAACAAGATCGTCTCGCCACAGGCTTTTTACCGCATGGCCAAAGAGTTCAACGGCAGCGCCGATCCGGCTGCGCTCAAGCCACTGCGCGCCCTCTGGGCCAGCGAGTTTGGCGTGGCCTTTGACGACCTGAAAGAGCCGATCACAGCGGAGCTGATGAGCCAAGGCCGCGCCCTGCA
Organism: uncultured beta proteobacterium; assembly: GCA_903897005.1. GTDB lineage: Bacteria > Pseudomonadota > Gammaproteobacteria > Burkholderiales > Burkholderiaceae_C > Rhodoferax. Next base: position 18,448 of record CAITZZ010000006.1, read on the forward strand.
TGAGGCAGATTGCGAAACCTGCCATGCCAGGGCGGCCTCCGCCTTTGTCTCCTACCCGCTGTCCCGCTTGCTGACGCCCATCGCGCCAATTTTGGACCAGGCGCAAGCGCATACCTGGCTGCTCTATCTTCATGTGTTCGCCTGCTTTCTTGGACTGGCGACGCTGGCCTTCACCCGCTTTTTGCACGCGGTCGCGGCGCCGATCAGCCTGCTGGCCCATGGCGCGGCGCCGCCTCAGGCCTGCTCCAGCGCCGGCCGTGCAACGCGGCGCGCACTGGCACTGGATGCTTGCGTGGCTTGCGGCATCTGCGATGCGCAGTGCGCGGTGGCGCCGCTGGCGCGCTATCTGGACAACCGGTATTTGCTGCCCTCGCACAAGCTCGTCGCTACCGGCGCCGGTGAGATGAGCTTGCGCGTCGCCGAAGGCGCTTTCCTTTGCACCGACTGCGGACGTTGCAGCAGCGCCTGCCCGGTGGGGCTCGATTTGCAAGACCTGTGGCAGGCCACTCGCGGCGATCTGGCTGGCGCGGGCCTGCCGGCGCCGGCGCAGTGGGTGAAGACACGTTCGGCACTGGACTGGGCCGAGGCCTTGCAGAGCGATGCCGCACCACAGCGCATTTTTGACCCGGATGCTCGTGAGGCGCCGCTCTCCGCCGATCGCAGCAGCTTTTCGCGCTGCGTGCAATGCCAGACCTGCAGCAACGTCTGCCCGGTGGTGGCGCACAGCACCGACCCCGCCTTCGCCGTTGATCTGACACCACAGAAAGTGATGAACCTGCTGCGCCTGGGTCTGCGCGACCTCACCCTGGGCTCCAGCATGGTCTGGAGTTGCGCCACCTGTTACCAGTGCCAGGAGCATTGCCCCGAAGGCCTGCGCGTGGCCGACATCATGGTCGAGTTGCGCGCGCTGGCCGTGCAGCGCCTGGGCGGCGTTCGAAGTCGCAAGGAACTTTCATGAACTACGCGCTGTTTCTGGGCTGCGCCATCCCCTCCCGCTTGCCGGCCTACGCTGCGTCAACCCGCGCGGTGTTGCAGCACCTGGGCGTGACGCTGCTTGATCTGGAATTCAACTGCTGCGGCTACCCGGCACGCGACCTCAGCCGCGACGCCTTCGTACTGGCCGCTGCCCGCAACCTGGCGTTGGCCGAGCGCGCTGGCCTGAACCTGCTGACGCCCTGCGCTTGCTGCTTCGGTACCTTGCGCCATGCCATCACTTTTTTGAATGAGGACGCGGCACTGCGCTCGCGCATCAACGAGGCGCTGGCTGCCGAGGGTCTGGCCTGGTCGGGCGCGGCTGAGGTCGAGCACGTGCTGGCGCTGCTGGCGCGCGTGATCGGCGTGGACGCGCTCTCTGGCGCGGTGCGCGAGCCGCGCACCGGTCTGCGCGTCGCCGCCCAGTATGGCTGCCACACGCTGCGCCCGAGCAAGGTGGCACGCTTTGACAACGCGCTGGCGCCAACCATCTTTGAAGACCTGATCCGCCTGACCGGCGCAACACCGGTTGACTGGCCGCGCAAACTCGACTGCTGCGGCGACCCGCTGCATGAGGCGAACGCGGCGCTGTCGGAGCACATGACGCGCGCCAAGATTGCCGATGCACTGGCCAGTGGTGCCGAGGTGATGTGCACCGCCTGCCCGCATTGCCATCTGCGCTTCGATGGCGCTCAGGCGGACAGCGCCGATCCATCCATTGGCACCTTGCTGTACACACAACTCCTGGGGCTGGCGCTGGGACTGCCAGCGAAATCTCTCGGGCTTTAGGGCGGATACCGGCCATCGGCTGACTACTGGCGCTTGGGTGAGGTCTTCGGCGTGATCTTCACTGCGCACTGGTCTGAACGGCCAGCTCATTCAGAGCCGTCACGGCTTCTGCGATGTCCGGGATGATGCGCACGCCCTTGGGCTGCTTTCTGACGCCCGCCACGCCGGCACCGCCGGCCCAGATCTGAATCCGGAGCGGCAGCAAGCGCCGCAAATGCAGCAAGGTTGGCAGCACAGCGCGCGCCGGATAAGCAAAACTGAAGGACAGCGCAAGCACATCTGCCTGGCATGAAATAGCGGCCAGCTTCAGATTGTTCAAAGGGATATCCGATCCAATATTGATCGTTTTGGCTCCCTGCTCTGCCAGTGCGGCCTCGATCATCAGCAAGCCCAGCAGATGGTGCTCTCCCGGCGCCAGGGCGAACAGCAAGACACTCGGTAAGCGCTTCTTTGGTTTGAGCTTGAGGATTTCTGCGTGCAGCAAGCGTTCGACACAGGAACTGCAAAGGTGCTCATGGTGAATGTCGATTTCATCGCGACGCCGGGCCTCGCCCACACCGACCATCAGCGGCATGACCGTATCGCGGACAAAGTCAAGCAATGTTCCTTTTGCTCGGCGCTGTGCCAACAAGGCACTGAATCCTGTCAGGTCGGTGCGCTTGAGTTGTTCGATGAGGGCCAGAGCGGGTTCATCGCTGCACACGACCGGAACCGTCAGACCCAGGTCAAGTTGGAGCTTTTCAAGTTCCTGCACGGTCTTGCCAACGACTTGACCGGGCCGAAAGCCGGCTTCGAGCAGACGCTTGATCAAGAGCAACTGGTCGACGGTCTTGCGTGAATAGACCGCCTTGGCACCGACTGCACCTTCCACCGGCGGAAAGCCAAAGCGCTGGCGCCACTTTCGCAGCTGATCCTTTCCAAACCCCGTTTCACGCTCGATATCCGAAACTGAAACAAGGGGTCTGATGCTCATGGTCGTTCAGGATAACAGTCAGGGCAACAGTCAATTGGACGTTTGACAAATAAACATTTGTCCACCCTGTTTTGTCACGCACATTGCCCTTACCCTTTTCTTGTGGGCTGGAATCAGCCACCGCAATTGAAAACGCGCGCCTAAACCTGGCGCTTTACGAGGACTTGCAACAAATGCTGGCTGCCAAGACCGTTGATGACCGCCTGGTCCCCGCCATCCGTAGTGCCGGGGGGGGGGGGCTGCCCGACCGATCGGTCGTGAGCAGCACGCTGGCAAGCGCAGCTTGTTAACGATGGGGTTTGCCAGGCTTCTGGACGCCGGTCGGTTGTTCATCCGCACGTTTGTCTTGCTGCTGGCCTTTGGCCTGCCGTTTGCTGCCCAGGCTCAGCCGATTGCCGTGCGCGATCTGGCCGTGCTGGTCGATGCCGACGGCAGTGAAACCATTGCCAGCGTCAGCGCGCCCGAGGCAGCGCAGCGCTTCACGCCGCTGAACGGCTCGCTCTACGCCGGTCACACCCGCAAGGTGCACTGGCTGCGCTTTAGCGTGCAGGCGCCGGCGGCCGGGCTGTGGTGGCTGGAGGTGATGCCGCCCTTCCTCGATGATTTGCGCCTGTTCGAGCCCAGCGGCTCCGGCTTTGACGAGCGGCGCAGTGGCGACCGCCTGCCATTTGCCAGCCGCGAGGAGAACTACCGCGGCTTTGTCTTCAAGCTCGCCCTGGCCGACAGCGCGCCACACACTTTCTACCTGCGTTTGCAGACCACCAGTTCCTCGCAGCTCCAGCTTCAGCTCTGGCAGCCAGCACAATTTCATGACGCCGAGATTGTGAATTACGCCGTGCTTGGTTTTTACTACGGATTCCTGATCCTGCTGTTGCTCCTGAACCTGATCCTTTGGTATTGGCTGCGCGAACCGCTGCACGGCTGGTTCAGCCTGGCCGTGCTTGCCAACCTTTATCTCTTTCTGGGTGCCAACGGCCTGGCAGCCCAATACGTGCTGCCCGGATCGGAAGTTGTGACCGACCTCTGGGGCAGCTCGGGCATCCTGGTGTTCATAGCCGCCGTTGCGCCCTTTTACCGGCGCATATTGGGCATCGGGCCCGAGCAAAAGTTCTATTTCGCCGCCTTTCGCGTTCAGGTGCTGTTGCCCTGCGTGCTGCTGCTGTTCTTCTTGCGCGACGACTACATCGAGGCGGTGCGCATTGCTGTGGCATATTCTGCCCTCGCGGCGCTGCTGATCTTGTACCTTGCCATACGGACGTGGCGCAAGGGTCAGAGCGAATCGCTTTTTGTATTGTTCGGCAGCGCCATGAATCTGCTGGCTGGCGCCGGCTCCGTGTTGCTGCTCACGGGCCTGGCCAAAGGCGGCGTGTCTGCGATCAGTTCCCAGCAGCTGATGCTGCTGGGCAGCCTGATGGCAATGCAAGCGGCGCTGGCGGTGCGTCTGCAGGTAGCAAACAAAGTGAGGCGCGAAGCAGCGCAGCGTGCCGTGATGGCAGAACTCGATGCGCTGCACGAACTGCACGTCCACCAGATCGAGCTGGAGGCACAGAACGAGGAGTTGCGCCGGACAAAGGACGAACTCGACACCTCAAAGGCTCGCCATTTCGACTTCTATGACGTGTCGCCGGTAGGCTATTGCACAGTATCCGAGAAGGGCCTGATCAAGGAGGTCAACCTGACCACCAGCACCCTGTTCAATGTGCCGCGCAGCCAACTGATCAAGCAGCCGATCGGAAACTTCATCTTCCACGACGACCAGGGCATCTACTACCAACTTCGGCGCAAGCTGAAGGATACGGATAAACCACTGTCCTGCGAACTGCGACTGCTCAAGCAGGGCGGCACACCCTTCTGGGCGCATCTGGACGCCATGGCCGCCAAGGATGAAGAAGGCGCGCCCGTGCTGCGCCTCGTGCTGACCAATGTGAGCGAGCACAAGCAACTGGAACTGGAGCGCGAAGAGGCACTCACTCTGCTGAAAAAGATTGCCGACCGCTTGCCCGGCATGGTTTACCAGTACCACTTGCGCCTTGATGGCAGCTCCTATTTCCCCTATGCCAGCGAGGCGATCCGCCAGATCTATCGCGTCAGTCCACAGCAGGCGCTTGAAAGTGCAGCCGGGGTTTTCGCCGCCATTCATCCAGACGATCACGACGCCGTGGTGATCGCCATCCAGCAGTCGGCTGCCGACATCACGCCCTGGGTGCAGGAGTACCGGGTCAAGTTTGACGATGGCACGGTGCGCTGGCTGCTGGGCAGTGCACTGCCTGAGCGCCAATCCGACGGCGGCACGCTCTGGCATGGCTTTATTACCGACATCACCGAGCGCAGAAAGACCGAGGCCGCGCTGGCCGAGAAGGCACAGTTGCTGGTCACGGTGCTGGCCAACTCCAGTGTCGGCATCATCTTCATACGCGAGCGCAAGCAGGTCTGGTCGAACGCGCGCCTGTGCGCGATGTTTGGCTATACCCCTGCTGAATTTGAAAACCAGGATCCGGGCCTGGTCTATCCGTCGCCACAGTCGGAAGAGAAATTCGTTGCTGCCGCCTACCCGGCCTTGGCGCGTGACGGGCATTTCAGCACATCCGTGGAGATGCAACGCAAGAACGGCTCCTTGATCTGGATGAGTCTGTCTGGCACCGCCATCGATCGAAACAACCCCCATGCTGGCAGCATCTGGGTTCTTCAAGATATCTCGAAGCAGCGGCAAACCGAAGCTGACCTCGTAGTTGCCAACGATGAGCTGACGCTCCAAAACGAGGAGAAAGGCAAACGTGCCGCCGAGCTGGTTGTTGCCAACGATGAGCTGACCTTCCAGAACGAGGAGAAAGGCAAGCGTGCGGTAGAACTGACGACTGCCAGAGACGATGCCGAATCGGCGAACCTGGCCAAGAGCCGCTTCCTGGCCACCATGAGCCACGAAATCCGCACACCCATGAACGCGGTGCTGGGCATGGCGCAGGTGCTGATGCAGGCCAATATCTCGGAGGCGAACCGACTTGACTACGCGCGCACCATCTTCAACTCGGGCCAGACGCTGCTGGCGCTGCTCAACGACATATTGGATCTTTCCAAGATCGAGGCCGGCAAGGTTGATCTGGAATCCATTGCCTTGGTGCCTGAACAGCTCATTGTCCAAACAAAGGCTCTGTTTGACCAGTCAGCACGGGCCAAGGGCTTGCGCATAGCGGCACAGTGGAGCGGAGCCGAGCGGCGCTACCTGGGCGACCCGAGCCGCCTGCGCCAGATGCTCTCGAACCTGGTGGGCAACGCCATCAAATTCACCAAGCAGGGGAGCATCCGCATTGAAGCATCCGAGGTCGCCGGCAGCGGGCAAAACGCCACCCTTGAATTCTCGGTCTCTGACAGTGGCATCGGCATTGCCAAGGACAAACAGGACTTGCTGTTTCAGACCTTCTCGCAGGCCGATAGCTCCACCACACGCAACTACGGCGGCACCGGCTTGGGCCTGTCCATCGTGCGTACGCTGGCGCGGGTGATGGGCGGCGAGGCGGGAGTTGAAAGCAAAGCCGGCGTCGGCTCGCGCTTCTGGTTTCGCGTCCAGGTTGGACTGGCAGCCGATGCGCCGGCAGTGTCGTCGCAAATGCTCCTCGGCACCACAACGGGCACTGCCGAGCAGACGCCGCAACTGATCGGTCGCGTGTTGGTCATTGAGGACAACCCGATCAACCAGCAGGTGATGCAGGTCTTGCTCGGGCAGATGGGGCTTGAAGTAGCCCTGGCTGACGATGGGCAACAAGGTCTTGATGCACTGATGGGCGGCGAGAACGCCCAACTGATACTGACCGATCTGCAAATGCCGGTGATGGACGGCTATACCGCCGCTCAGCACATACGCGAGTGGGAGGCGCAGACACAGCAAAAGCGCCGCCCGATCATCGCTTTCAGCGCCGATGCCTACGCCGGCGTGCGAGCGCGCTGCCTGGCTGCTGGCATGGATGAGGTACTGAGCAAACCCGTGCTGCAAGCCGACCTATGGGCAGCCCTTGCCAAATGGTTGCCTGCGGTGCCGCTTGCCCCACAGAGCGCACCGATACCGGTGGTCTTGAAGCCGGTTGACCCCGCGGCCATCATCAAGCTGCTCAATGAACTCCTGCCGATGCTGGCGCGAGGCAAGGCTGATGCCATTGACCGCTTCATGGCCTTGCAGGAACTTGTTGCCGGCAGCGAACTGGCGCCGGAAATGGCCGATGCCGGTCTGCCGCTCAAGGAATTTCGCTTCGATCTGACACGC
>CAITZZ010000007.1 GCA_903897005.1 uncultured beta proteobacterium
CGGGCCCTGGCCAGCGAACAAGAAGGTGCTTGACAAGCCCTTGCACAAATACCTGTTGCCTGACGGTGAGCGTCGCGTCAAGGTGGTGGCGCGCGATGACCCGGACGGCATGTCTTCGGTCACTCTGGTCAAGGTGCTGCGTCGAGGAGCCGTTGCCCGTACTGCTGACAGCCGCGTTGGCGCCGGGTTCAGCTTGCTCGAGGTCACGCTCAAGACCGGACGCACGCATCAAATCCGTGTTCATCTGGCGACCGAAGGCCATCCGATTCTGGGTGATGACAAGTACGGTGACTTTGAACTGAACAAGGCCTTGGCACGCAGCAACCTGGTGACCGGCCTGAAAAGAATGTTTCTGCACGCGTGGCGCCTGCAATTCAACCATCCGCTTAGTGGCGAGCGAATTGAACTGCTGGCGCCATTGCCCCCTGAACTGGAGAACTTTGTAACCCATGCAATATCCTGATATGTCGACCGCCCGGCGCTTTGATCTGATTGCATTTGATTGGGACGGCACACTGTTTGATTCGACCGCTTTGATTACCCGCTGCATTCAGGAAGCAGTGCGTGACGTCGGTGGCGCAGTGCCCAGCGATCGCGATGCGTCCTACGTCATTGGCATGGGATTGATGCAGGCTCTGGCGCATGCTGCGCCAGATGTACCGGTTGAACGCTATCCGGAACTTGGAGCACGTTACCGCCACCACTACATCGCCCACAAGCACGACATCAGCCTCTTTGAAGGAATTCTGGAGATGTTGACGGAACTCAGATCGCACCAACACTGGCTGGCAGTGGCAACCGGCAAAACCCGACAAGGCCTTGATGATGCCTTGCACAGCTCGGAACTCAAGGGGATGTTTGACAGCTCGCGAACAGTGGATGAAACGGCGGGCAAGCCGCACCCTCGCATGCTTCTGGAATTGATGAGTGAATTTGGCGTGGACCCAGGGCGAACCCTGATGATCGGTGATACCACGCATGACTTGCAGATGGCGGCCAACGCCGGCTGTCCCAGCGTGGCCGTGAGCTATGGCGCCCATGAGCCTGAGGCGTTTCACGCTCTGCAGCCCTTGTTCGTTGCCCATTCGGTGCGCCAGCTGCATGACTGGCTTCTGGTCAATGCATGACAGTGGTGAGTTTGCGTCATGACACAGTGTGTTGTCTTGTGCGAGTCGAGCGAACTGGCCAACAGTGAGCGGGCGGTGTCGTTTGAAGTCAGCTACGACGGGCGAAACAGCGCGGCTTTTGCCATTCGATACCAGGATCATGTGTACGCCTACCTGAATCGGTGTGCGCATATCCCGATGGAGATGGACTACCAGCCCAATCGCTTTTTTGATAACACCGGGCGACTATTGATGTGTGCCACCCATGGTGCCACCTATCAGCCGCAGACGGGAGCCTGTCGAGGTGGCCCATGCCGTGGCGGACTGATCAAGATTGACACTTCAGAGCTCGATGGCATCGTCTACTGGCATACTGCCCCCAACTTGAACCTTCCGGTATCCTGACATGACTCCATCCGAACTTCCAGAGCCACCCCGTGCCCCCGGCCAGGCTGACTTGTCACCCGATCAGGAACCGGCACCTCTCAACAGTGAAACGAGCAAGGCTCAGACTGGCGCGGCGTCCGCTGCACAGAACTGGGAGCGAACAACCCTGGAGAAGCTGGTTTTTGCAGGGCTGGCTGAGCAACGGCTGGCGCGTCGCTGGCGCAACTTTGTCCGTTTGGCGTGGTTGGCGTTCTTCGTGCTCATTGCCTGGGTCGTCCTCGCTCGCAGCGGACCGACCAAAGATAGTGCAACGCCGCACACAGCCCTGGTCGAAATCAAGGGAGAAATCGCCTCCGGGGCCGAGGCCAGTGCCGAACTGATTGTGGCTGCCCTGCGTGGAGCGTTTGAAGACGAAGGTGCTCAGGCCGTGGTCCTGTTGATCAATTCTCCTGGTGGCAGCCCGGTACAGGCCGGCATCATCAATGACGAGATCAAACGACTCAAGCTCAAGCACAAGAAGCCCACCTATGCCGTCGTCGAAGAGTCCTGTGCTTCGGCTGCCTATTACATTGCGGTAGCGGCTGACAAAATTTTTGTTGACAAGGCCAGCATTGTGGGCAGCATCGGAGTCTTGATGGATGGTTTTGGCTTTACCGGCTTGATGGACAAGTTGGGGGTTGAACGGCGGCTCATGACGGCAGGTGAGAACAAGGGTTTTCTGGACCCGTTCAGTCCGCAAACGGAAAGGCAACGTGCCTTTGCGCAGACCATGCTGGACCAGATTCACAAGCAGTTCATCGATGTCGTCAAGGCCGGGCGCGGCAGTCGACTGAAGGAAACACCAGAAACCTTCAGTGGCCTGTTCTGGAGCGGACAACAGGCGATTGAACTGGGACTTGCCGATCAACTGGGCAATCTTGATTTTGTGGCACGCGAAATTGTCAAGGCAGAAGAAATCGTTGATTACACGCGGCGCGAAAATGTGGCCGAGCGCCTGGTCAAGCGTTTTGGAGCGGCCATGGGTGAGGGCGCAGTGCACGCCCTGCAATCGATTCCGACTCTGCGCTGACCTGTGGTTTGCTAAGGAATTCAGCGCCCCAGGGCGAACACGGCAGGCGTTGAATTGTCCAGCGGTGATTTCCTTGTTCGCCAGTTCCTGATATTGTCGCTGCAGCAAACGCCACACTCCAGCGTCAACCCGCTGGACACGGCCAAGCGCGTATGCTGGTGCAGTGTTTGAAGCAAAGACTGCAGCATCGCGGCGTTCCGATAGGGGGTTTCTATGAACAGCTGGGTTTGTCCGGTCTTTAAGGCCAAGGATTCGAGTTCGCGGATGCGCTGACTGCGTTCAGCCGGATCTTGCGGCAGATATCCCACAAACGCGAAATTCTGGCCGTTCAGGCCACTGGCGGCCAGTGCCAGCAAGAGCGAAACCGGTCCGATTAACGGGATGACCTCGATTGCCAGTTCATGGGCGGCCCGAACTACCGAGGATCCGGGGTCGGCCACGGCTGGCATGCCGGCTTCGCTTACCAGTCCCATATCATGACCGTTCAGCGCTGGAGCCAGTAGAGGACGCGCGTCAAAGTTCCCGCTGTGATCACCCTTCTTGTGTACCTCACGCGGCAGTTCCTCTATATGCAGTGCTTGCAAGGAGGCGCTCAAGGCCGTGACGCCGTTGACGCGCTTGAGGTAGGCGCGCGCCGATTTGGCGTTTTCGCTTATCCAGTATTGCAGTCGAGCTGCCACCTTGATCGTTCCCAAGGGCATGCTGTCTTGCAGGTCGGCCTGGCTATCGCAGCCAAAATCAAGCGGGGCTGGAACCAGGTAAAGTTTTCCGCTCGGTGTCGGATTGGCTCCAGCAGGGTGTGTGTCTGTCGCCATGGTCACAAGATCCTGATGCCGGCGGCACGAATCATCCGGCTGGTGCGGATCAAAGGCAGTCCCACCAAAGCACTGGGGTCGTCGTTTTCGATCGACTCCAGCAGGGCAATACCCAGACCTTCGCTCTTGGCGCTGCCAGCGCAGTCGTAGGGTGTCTCGGCGCGCAGATAGGCTTCGATTTCGGCGTCTTCCAGTTCGCGGAACCTGACCCGCACCTGGGCTAGATCCAGCTGCGCGAAACCACTGTCCTGACACACCACGGCCACCGCAGTTTGAAAAATCACGGTCTGGCCGCGCATTTGCTGCAGTTGAGCCGTGGCACGCGCGTGATTGCCGGGTTTGCCCAGCGCCAACCCATCCAGATCGGCCACCTGGTCCGAACCGATCACCACACAGGCCGGAAACTGGGCAGCCACGGCGCGGGCCTTGCTCATCGCGAGCCGGCAGGCCAGTTGCTTTGGCGTCTCATTGGCGTGCGGCGTTTCGTCAACGTCGGGCGCGGCGACCTGAAATTCGACGCGCAGTCGGGCCAGCATTTCGCGACGGTAGGGCGAACTCGATCCCAACACAAGTTTTCTGGCATGAAATTCAGACATAGCGCGATTCTCTTACACTGCGGCGATGAAACAGGATATTTTGAACAAGCATCTGGATGTCAGGGCATTTGCGCAGTCGTCGGGTACCCTCGCTGAAGAGAGTCTGCTTGCAGGGTATGGACGCCTCATGCTGGAGACGCAGGGGCTGGGGGCGGAAAACCACGTGAAATGGTCGGCACGGGGTGCGTTGCAGCTCGATTCGGCCGGTGCCGAGCAAATCTGGTTGCACTTGAAGGTCGATGCCTTGGTGCCACTGACCTGTCAGCGTTGTCTGCTGCCGGCCGATATGGCGATTGCCATTGATCAGTCCTATCGATTTGTGGATAGCGAGGAGTTGGCCGAACAGCAGGATGCGCAGGCCGAGGAAGATGTGCTCGCCTTGCGTCCTGATTTTAGTTTGGCTGAGCTCATCGAAGACGAAGTACTGATGGCTTTGCCGTTGCTACCTCTGCACGATGCATGCCCGGTTCCTGTCAAACTGGAAGCGGTGGATCCGGGATTTGATGCGGCATTCGAGGAAAAGCGACAGCCTTTTGCCGTTTTGGCAAAGCTAAAAATCGGGAAACCGGACTGAGCTGGCGACTTGCCCTATAATGGCAGGCTTCATGCGGGCCTGAGGCGTCGCAATTTTCACCAACCCAAGGTGCTGCAATGACTGCAGCACGCACGACAAGGAGCGGATCATGGCCGTCCAGCAGAACAAAAAATCACCTTCCAAGCGCGGTATGCATCGTTCACACAATGCACTCGTCGTCCCAGGTATCGCGGTTGAGGCCACCACGGGTGAAACCCACCTTCGCCATCACATCAGCCCGACTGGCTTTTATCGGGGTCGCAAGGTCATCAAGACCAAGTCCGAAGCCTGATTTTTCATCAAGCGAAGGCCCGAGGCTACTGTGTCTGTAGCGTCGGGCTTTGTCTTTTATGCCGTCCGCTAACCCAGTGCGCCCTGTCCGGTCGAACGGATTGCCCATGATCACTATCGCTGTCGACTGCATGGGAGGTGATCACGGTCTTGTCGTGACGCTTCCTGCCTGCCGCAATTTTCTGGAAAAAAACACAGATGCGCGCTTGATCCTGGTGCGGCTGCCTGACAGTTCAGGCAGGTTTTCCCATGCACGGGGGACAACCGTGACCGCGACCGAGGTTGTTGGCATGGATGATTCGCTCGAAGTAGCGCTGCGGCGGAAAAAGGACTCGTCCATGCGTGTCGCCATCCAGCAAGTCAAGGATGGCCGGGCACAGGCGGCTGTTTCCGCTGGCAATACTGCGGCGCTGATGGCGATCTCCCGGTACCTGCTCAAGACACTCGATGGTATTGACCGGCCGGCCATCGCCGGGCAGATTCCGAACGCCAAGGGTCAGGCCACGACGGTACTTGACATGGGTGCCAACGTTGATTGCTCGGCGGAGCACTTGTTGCAGTTTGCAATCATGGGATCGGCCCTGGTTTCAGTTTTGAACGGTGTTGAAAATCCGACAGTAGGCTTGCTCAATATCGGTGAAGAATCGATCAAGGGCAATGAAGTCATCAAGAAGGCAGGGGAATTGTTGCGCTCCGCAGCCAGGGCTGGGGATTTCAATTTCTATGGCAATGTCGAGGGCAACGACATTTTCAAAGGCACTTCAGATATCGTGGTCTGCGACGGTTTTGTCGGCAATGTGGCTTTAAAAGCCAGCGAGGGCCTGGCGACCATGATCGTCGATTTTCTGAAGATCGAGTTTTCGCGCAATATGTTTACAAAACTTGCGGCTCTTGCTGCGTACCCGGTCATCGCGGCACTCAAGAAGCGGATGGATCACCGGCGCTACAACGGTGGCGCCTTACTGGGTTTGCGTGGCCTGGTGTTCAAGAGTCACGGCTCAGCCGACGCGATGGCGTTTGAGTATGCGCTGACCAGGGCTTACGAAGCGGCCCGACATCAATTGCTGGATCGTGTGCAGGCTCGAATTGCCCACGTGGCACCACTCATGGGTGCGGCTGCGCCAACGTTACAGTGCGTCGCTGCGTCCCCCGACTGATTCATGAAGCCCTATTCGCGCATCATCGGTACCGGTAGCTATCTGCCACCGCGCCGATTGACCAATTCCGAACTGGTTGCAGATCTTGCGACGCGTGGGGTGGAAAGCTCGGACCAGTGGATTGTTGAGCGCACCGGGATACGGGCGCGCCATTTTGCAGCGCCCGATGTCTGCAGCAGTGACTTGGGCCTGCAGGCCGCGCGCAGCGCTCTGGAGGCGGCCCAGTGCCAGCCCAAAGACCTTGACCTGATCATTGTCGCCACTTCGACCCCCGACATGGTGTTCCCCTCGACCGCCTGTATCTTGCAGAACAAATTGGGCGCCAATGGCTGTCCCGCCTTTGACGTGCAGGCAGTATGCAGCGGCTTTATTTATGCGTTGACGATTGCCGACGCGATGATCAGAACCGGTGCTGCCAGCAGGGCGTTGGTGGTGGGAGCAGAGGTTTTTTCCCGCATTCTTGATTTCAAGGACCGGGCCACTTGTGTCCTGTTTGGTGATGGGGCTGGCGCGGTGGTGCTGCAAGCGTCTGAAACTCCGGGAATATTGGCCAGTGATCTGCACGCCGATGGCAAGTACTCGGGTATCTTGTGTGTTCCAGGGCAAGTGTCCGGTGGGCAGGTGCTAGGCGATCCCTTGCTCAAGATGGACGGCAAGGCGGTGTTCAAACTCGCGGTTGCCGTGCTGGACGAGGCAGCTCGCACCACCTTGGCGAAAGCCGGCAAAGCGACGTCGGATATTGATTGGCTGATTCCGCATCAGGCCAATATACGGATCATGCAGAGCACAGCCAGAAAGCTCGCGTTGCCGATGGACAAGGTTGTGGTCACGGTGGATCAGCATGGCAACACGTCTGCCGCATCGATTCCGCTGGCGCTGGACAGCGCAGTCCGTGCCGGCAAAGTCCAACCCGGAGAACTGTTGCTGCTCGAGGGAGTCGGCGGTGGCTTCACCTGGGGCGCGGTGCTATTGAATCTATAGTTGATGAGTGCATATCTGGCATGAAACCTTTTGCTTTTGTTTTTCCTGGTCAAGGCTCCCAGTCCGTCGGAATGCTGGACGCTTGGGCTGATCACCCGGTTGTGCTTGAAGTACTGCAGGAGGCCTCTGATGCGCTGCATGAAGACATGGCGGAGTTGATCCATGGCGGACCCAAGGAAGCGCTTGCGCTGACAACAAACACACAGCCCGTCATGTTGGTGGCTGCACTGGCAGCCTATCGGGTCTGGATGGCGGAGACCGGCATAGCGCCTGTGGCCGTAGCTGGGCACTCGCTGGGTGAATATTCAGCTCTGGTGGCTGCCGGCGTACTGACGCTCAGTCAGGCGGCGCCGCTGGTTCGCTTGCGGGCCCGGGCGATGCAGGAAGCGGTGCCGGTTGGCGTGGGTGCGATGGCCGCCATTTTGGGTATGGATGCGGCCAAGGTCGTAGCGCTGTGTGCCGACGTGACGCGTGCTTTTGGAGACGATTCGCGAGAAGTGGTGCAAGCAGTCAATTTCAATGACCCAATGCAAACCGTGATTGCAGGCAGCAAGGTAGCGGTCGAAAAGGCTTGCCATGAATTGAAACAAGCAGGCGCCAAGCGGGCGCTGCTGCTGCCGGTGTCCGCACCTTTTCATTCGAGTTTGATGAAGCCAGCAGCTGAAAAACTTCGCCTCAGACTTCAGGAGATGGAGTTTGCGCCGCCACAAATTGACTTGATCAACAATATAGATGTCAGTGTTGAGGTAGACGCCGACCGGATCCGGGATGCCTTGTATCGCCAGGCGTTTGGACCCGTGCGCTGGGTCGAGTGCGTGCAGGCGCTCAAGGCCAGGGGATTGACCTGTGTGGTTGAATGCGGGCCTGGCAAGGTGCTGGCCGGATTGGTCAAGCGCATCGATCCGGAACTGAGCGGACTTGCGTTGCTGGATCCGGCGTCCCTTGCGCTTGTGAAAGAAGAATTGTTGGGTCTTGATCATGAGTGATGTGAAATTTGAAGGGCAGGTGGCTCTGGTCACTGGAGCGTCACGCGGCATCGGTGCAGCCATTGCATTGGAATTGGCGAAGCGCGGCCTTAAAGTGATCGGCACTGCCACCACCGACCTCGGGGCAGACAACATTTCCCAGGCCCTTGCTGCTTTTGCCGGCTGCAGCGGCAGGACGTTGGATGTCAACGATGCGCAGGCTGCAGAAAGCCTGATTGGGTCTGTCGTCAAGGAGTACGGCGGATTGCATGTGCTGGTCAACAATGCAGGCATCACACGAGACAATCTGGCGATGCGGATGAAAGACGATGAGTGGGATGCGGTGCTGGATACCAACCTCAAGGCCGTGTTTCGCATGAGTCGTGCCGTCATGCGGACCATGATGAAGCAGCGTTATGGTCGCATCATCAGCATCACCTCAGTGGTGGGCGCCTCAGGAAACCCGGGGCAGGCTAACTACGCTGCAGCGAAGGCAGGCGTTGCCGGCATGACCCGTGCGCTGGCGCGTGAACTGGGTTCACGCAACATCACAGTCAATTGTGTGGCGCCGGGTTTTATTGAAACCGACATGACCGCAGGCTTGCCGGAAGAGCAGCACAAAGCCTTGCTTGGTCAGATTCCTCTGGGGCATCTTGGCAAACCATCGGACGTTGCCCATGCTGTTGCGTTTTTGGCTTCACCCCAGGCCGGCTACGTAACGGGACAGGAATTGCATGTGAACGGCGGTATGCTGATGTAAGCCGATTGATCCGTTCGGCAGTCGGATTAGGGAATCATCTTTAAGCCCGGCTAAAATCGCGGATCCATTTACAACCCTCTGAGGGAACCCATGAGCGATATCGAAGCACGCGTGAAAAAAATTATTGCCGAACAACTCGGCGTTGAAGAGTCACAAGTGACCAGTGAAAAAGCCTTTGTGGCTGATCTGGGCGCAGACTCTCTCGATACCGTCGAGCTGGTCATGGCCCTGGAAGACGAGTTTGGAATTGAAATTCCGGACGAAGACGCCGAAAAGATCACGACCGTACAAAACGCCATTGACTACGCCAATACGCATAAGAAGGCGTAAGTAGCTTGCCATGTCGCGCCGTCGCGTTGTTGTAACAGGATTGGGATGCGTCAGTCCCGTGGGTAACACGGTGGCGGACGCTTGGGCCAATGTGCTTGCTGGCAAGTCCGGCATTGACCTGATCACCAAGTTCGACGCCTCGACTTTCTCCTGCAAGATCGCAGGGGAAGTGAAGAATTTTCAGTTGGATTCCTACATTGGCTCCAAAGAAGCACGCACGATGGATACCTTCATTCATTTTGGCGTGGCGGCTGCTGCTCAGGCGATTGCCGATGCCAATCTGCCAACCCAGGAGGCTCTGACGGATGAATTTTCAACGCGCATCGGTTGCTTGATCGGCTCGGGCATCGGTGGTTTGCCGATGATCGAAAACATGCATGCCGAATTCTTGCAACGAGGCGCACGTCGCATTTCGCCATTCTTTGTGCCGGCCACGATCGTCAATATGATCGCCGGGCAGGTGGCGATCCGCTTTGGCTTCAAGGGGCCGAACATGGCCATTGTGTCTGCATGCACGACCGGTCTGCACTGCATTGGTGAGGCCGGCCGCATGATTGAGTACGGCGATGCCGATGTGATGGTGGCGGGTGGTTCTGAGGCCACTGTTTCACCGCTTGGCATAGGGGGCTTTGCCGCCATGCGCGCCCTGAGTACGCGCAACGATGATCCGCAGACGGCCTCGCGCCCGTGGGACAGGGACCGCGATGGTTTTGTGTTGGGTGAAGGTGCTGGCGTGATGGTCCTGGAGGAGTACGAACATGCCAAGGCGCGTGGCGCCACGATTTACGCCGAACTGGCTGGTTTCGGCATGAGCGCGGACGCTGGTCACATGACGGCACCGAATCTTGATGGTCCACGGCGCGCCATGCTCGGCGCCATGCGCAACGCGGGCGTCAATGCAGACCAGGTCGACTATCTCAATGCCCACGGCACGTCGACTCCGCTCGGAGACCTCAATGAGTCCAATGCCATCAAGGCGGCACTGGGGGACCATGCAAAGAAGATCGTCGTCAATTCCACCAAGTCGATGACGGGCCATTTGTTGGGTGGTGCTGGTGGTATCGAGTCGGTCTTTACCGTGCTGGCCCTGCATCACCAAAAGAGCCCCCCGACCATCAATATATTTAACCAGGATCCGGAGTGTGATCTTGACTATTGCGCCAATGTCGCGCGCGACATGAAGATCGATGTTGCCCTGAAGAATAACTTCGGCTTTGGCGGCACCAATGGGTCACTTGTGTTCAAGCGAGCACCTTGAAGCTTTCTTGATCGCCGATTTTTCAGTCGCAACCAGACCCGGTTCAGCATGCACAAGGCTCCGGCGGTTACTTACCCGGTGGGGCGGTCGGCCCTGCATGCCTGGCTGCTTGGATCGATCAGTTTGATCGGAGCTTTGGCTGGCTGGTTCTGGCGCATGCAGGCAGCACCCGAATCATGGTCACAGTGGCTGTACGCGCTTGTCCTGTTGCTGGTCAGTCTTGCCGCCTTTCGGCACTGGTGGTGTTTTCCAAGTGGCCAGCTGCAGTGGGACGGGCAAAGCTGGAGGCTCAACGTGCTGGATCGCTGTCTGTGCGGGCCAGTGAGCGTCCATCTGGATTTGCAAGGGTGGCTGCTGTTGTGCCTGCACTCAGAAGAGGGTGGCCGCAGATGGCTTTGGCTGGAGCGCCGCACGGCTGCGATCAACTGGCATGCTTTGCGCAATGCGGTGTTTTCTGCAGACGGGGGCAGTGTGTCGGGTCTTGAGCGCAGCCAATGAGTCCCCATTTAGGGGTTTTGTTGATTTTTTCAGAGAAAGGTTGATGATGATTCCATTCGGTTTGAAAAGACTGCAGGTCTGGTCTCTGGCGGCGGGTTGCAGCATCGCGGCGGTTGTCGCTTTCGTGCCATTCAGTGCTGCGCAGGCACAGCAGCGGACCTTGCCGGACTTTACGGACCTGGTTGAGCAGGTAGGGCCGTCGGTAGTGAATATTCGGACCCTGGAAAAGGTAGCTCCCAGGGGCGGGCCTGACGGTGGCGGCCAGGACGAAATGTTCGAGTTTTTTCGGCGTTTTGGCCTGCCTATGCCTAACGTGCCGCGCCAGTTGCCGTCACCCCATCCGAAGCGCCCGCAGCAGCAGGAGGAAGAACAGCCTCGGGGTGTGGGCTCCGGTTTTGTCTTGTCTGCAGATGGTCTGATCATGACCAATGCGCACGTCATCGAAGGCGCTGACGAAGTCTTCGTGACTCTGACCGACAAACGCGAATTCAAAGCCAAGATCATGGGTTCCGACAAGCGCAGCGATATCGCACTGGTCAAGATCGAGGCCAGCGGCTTGCCAGCGGTGAAAGTTGGCGACGTCAATCGACTCAAGGTGGGTGAATGGGTCATGGCGATTGGCTCGCCGTTTGGACTGGACAACACCGTGACCGCTGGCATTGTGAGCGCCAAACAGCGTGACACGGGTGACTACCTGCCATTTATCCAGACGGATGTCGCCATCAACCCCGGCAACTCAGGCGGACCTTTGATCAATATGCGCGGCGAAGTGGTCGGCGTCAATAGTCAGATCTATTCCCGTTCTGGTGGCTCTATGGGTATCTCTTTTGCCATTCCGATGGACGAGGCGGTTCGCGTCAGCGAGCAGTTGCGCGCGACAGGTCGTGTCTCGCGCGGTCGCATCGGGGTCCAGATCGACCAGGTCACCAAGGAGGTCGCTGAGTCCATTGGACTTGGAAAGCCTCAAGGCGCCCTGGTGCGGTCCGTGGAGAGTGGCTCACCGGCTGAGAAGGCAGGGGTTGAAGCTGGCGACATCATCACCCGGTTTGACGGTAAGGTGGTTGACAAGTCCAGCGATCTGCCCCGCATGGTTGGCTCAACCAAACCCGGAACACGCAGCAGCTTGACGGTATTCCGGCGTGGTGGTTCCAAAGAACTTGTCGTCACCATCGCAGAGATTGACGCCGACAAGCCAGCCAAGAAACCGGCAGAAAAGGAAGACAAGGCCAAGGCCTCCAACGCCGGCCAGGTGCTCGGCTTGTCGGTCAGCGAGTTGACCGAAGCCAGCAAGAAGGAACTCAAGATCAAGGGTGGTGTGAAGGTCGATGCCGCGACGGAGGCGGCAGCGCGTGCTGGTTTGCGCGAGGGCGATGTCATCATTCAAATCGGGAATTTCGAGGTCACCAGTGTCAGAGAGTTTGAAGCAGCGCTTGCAAAACTCGACAAGAGCAAGGCTGTCAACGTGCTGTTTCGACGCGGCGAATGGGCGCAATACGCCGTGATTCGAACCGGGCGCTAGGTGTCCCGGGCGTTGCAGCTTTGGCCTCAAAAAGACAGGTGAAAAAATATTTTTACCTGTCTTTCCGGTTTTTTAATGTGTGCGGATACTAACTTGCCGACCGGAATACGCTTGGTTTTGGTTAGAATATAGCGAATCATCAAGGGTTTAAGGCATATCAACAGGCATGCAACCCACGATACGGGAAGAATTGAATGGATTCACAGGCGATCCACAGTTCGCCCACAAGTTGTCCATACGATGACCTCCTAAAATTGTTAATAAACTGTGTATAAAAATCTTGTTGCGGTACTGCAACGACTTGTGATCGTGTCGAAGGGGGCTGTACGTTGCAGGCTTTTTGCCTACAATGAAGTTCCAACCTTCGCAGTTGCCAATGATTGTTGGTTCAGGGCGCGTCACAACTCGACGCGCCCTTTTTTCTTGGCCCTCGCCGTTCTAATTCAACCACTTAAGTGCTCTCGTTGATGAATCACATCAGAAACTTTTCGATCATTGCCCACATTGATCATGGCAAATCGACGCTGGCAGATCGGTTGATTCAGCGCTGTGGTGGCTTGCAGGACAGAGAGATGCAGGCGCAGGTGCTGGACTCCATGGATATCGAAAAAGAGCGTGGGATAACCATCAAGGCGCAGACCGCCGCGTTGAAATACAAAGCACTCGATGGTCAGACTTACAGCATCAATCTGATTGATACACCGGGGCATGTAGACTTTTCCTATGAGGTAAGCCGCTCACTCTCAGCTTGCGAAGGCGCGTTGCTCGTGGTCGATGCCAGCCAGGGCGTGGAAGCGCAGACGGTGGCCAATTGCTACACCGCGCTCGAACTGGGTGTTGAGGTTGTGCCGGTGCTCAACAAGATGGATTTGCCCAATGCTGATCCTGATAATGCCAAGATTGAAATAGAAGATGTGATTGGCATCGACGCCACCGATGCCATCCCCTGCTCGGCCAAGACCGGCATGGGAATTGAGGATATTCTGGAAGCCGTCGTCGCAAGAATTCCCGCTCCCAGGGGCAATCCGCAGGGTCCGCTGCGCGCCATGATCGTCGATAGCTGGTTTGACAACTACGTCGGCGTCGTGATGCTCGTGCGCGTCGTTGATGGGCGACTGGCCAAGGGTGAGCGCATCAAGTTGATGGCGACCGATACGACCTACAACGCCGACAGCCTGGGCGTTTTCACACCCGCCAACGAATCGAGGGAGTCACTTGAAGCCGGTGAGGTTGGCTATGTGATTGCCGGTATTCGTGAGTTGCAGGCAGCCAAGGTCGGAGACACCATCACCCTGATCAAGCCGGGAACGGGTGGCGCGGCCTTCACCGCGACCGAGCCGCTGCCGGGTTTCAAGGAAATTCAGCCACAGGTGTTCGCAGGCCTGTATCCGACCGAAGCCAATCAGTACGAGGGTCTGCGTGACAGCCTGGAAAAACTCAAGCTCAATGACTCATCGCTGCAGTACGTGCCCGAGGTGTCGCAGGCTTTGGGATTTGGTTTTCGGTGTGGCTTTCTCGGGCTGTTGCACATGGAAATCGTGCAGGAGAGACTTGAGCGCGAGTTTGACCAGGACCTGATTACGACAGCGCCCAGCGTCGAATACCAGGTGGTGCAGGTTGACGGAACCGTGAGAATGGTGGAAAACCCGTCCAAGATGCCCGATCAGGGGCGCCTTGATGAGGTGCGCGAGCCTATCGTCACGGTGCATCTGTATATGCCGCAGGACTATGTAGGCGCCGTCATGACACTGGCCAATCAGAAGCGCGGTGTGCAGATGAACATGGCTTACCACGGGCGCCAGGTGATGCTCACCTACGAGATGCCGCTGGCTGAGATCGTGATGGACTTCTTTGACAAGCTCAAGTCGGTCTCGCGCGGCTACGCCTCGATGGACTACGAGTTCAAGGAATACCGCATCGCTGATGTGGTGAAGGTGGACATCCTGCTCAACGGCGAGAAGGTCGACGCCTTGTCGATCATTGTGCATCGCTCGCAATCACAGTACCGTGGACGGGCTGTGGTTGCCAAAATGCGGGAGATCATTTCGCGCCAGATGTACGACGTTGCGATCCAGGCAGCCATCGGCGCCAACATCATCGCCCGTGAGACAATCAAGGCACTGCGCAAGAACGTGATCGCCAAGTGTTACGGTGGCGATATTTCGCGCAAACGCAAACTTCTGGACAAGCAAAAACAAGGCAAGAAACGGATGAAGCAGATTGGTTCGGTTGAAGTGCCACAGGAAGCCTTCCTCGCAATATTGCAGGTGGAAGACTGATGCAGGCCCTCACCTCAGCAGTACTGGCAGCGTTTGTCGGATACATCGGTGCCTGGTACTTCGGTGTCGTTGAAGGGAACTTTGCGCTGTTGTTGTTTTTGGCAACGGTTGTAACCGGAATTTACTGGCTTCTGGAGCGCTTTTACTTCCTGCCCCAGCGCCAAAAAGCGGCAGCGCAGTTGGAGTCGCAAACGCTGCAGCGCCGTGAGGAACTGGGCAAACTGGGGATCAGCCAGGTTGATGACAATATTGCGGAGGCTAGAGGCCGTATCCTGGCGCAACCCTGGTGGCTGGACTGGACGGCGGGCCTCTTTCCGGTGATCATTGCCGTCTTCTTTCTGCGCTCGTTTCTGTTCGAGCCTTTCAAGATACCGTCAGGTTCCATGATTCCTACGTTGCTGGTGGGGGATCTCATTCTGGTCAACAAATTCCACTACGGTTTGCGTCTGCCGGTGATCCACACCAAGGTCACCGAAGGCATTGCGCCGCAACGTGGTGATGTCATGGTGTTTCGCTACCCGCCAAAACCCAGCCTGGATTACATCAAACGGGTTGTCGGAACGCCGGGTGACGAAGTGGCCTACCTGAACAAGCGTCTGACGATCAATGGCAAGGTCATCGAGACCACGGCGGTGCCGGAATTCTTTGACGACGATGCCATGCGTTACTTCAAACAATACGAAGAATCACTCGGTCAGCACAAACACCGCCTGCTCACCGACGATGACCGCCCGGCATTTGTGCCCGGCGCCGACGACTTTGTTTTCAAGCAGAACTGCCGCTATAGTATTGAAGGCGTTGTTTGCAAGGTTCCGCAAGGTCACTATTTCATGATGGGAGATAACCGCGATAATTCGCTCGACTCCCGTTACTGGGGTTTTGTACCGGACAAAAACATTGTGGGCAAGGCGTTTTTTGTCTGGATGAACTTCAGCAGTTTGAAGCGCATAGGGGCATTTGATTGAATTTGAGGGCGGTATGACGATTCAGTTCAGATCCAGGCAACGTGGCTTGTCTTTCCTGGGCCTTTTGGTGGTCGGCGGGATGCTGGCGGCCTGCGGTGTGATCATCGTTGAAATTGTGCCGACCGCGATCGAATATCAGGGCGTTCGCAGAGCCGCCGACAAAGCGCAAGAAGGTACTTCCATGGCAGACGTGCGCAGTATTTTTGACAGGGCTGCCTCGGTGGACAACATCAAGTCGATCAGTGGCAAGGACCTTGAGGTAAGCAAAGAGGGCGAAAAGATCGTCGTCAGTTTCGCCTATCAACGCGAAATTCATCTGTTTGGCCCAGCCTACCTGACGCTCAAGTACAGCGGGCGCTCCAAGTAATGCTGGCAAGTCAAAGAGGCACAGGCGCGTGAACGAGGCGCTGACTGCATTGCAAGTCCGCTTGCAGCACAGGTTCTCGGATGCCCACCTGTTGCTGCGCTCGGTCACACACCGCAGTTTTTCGATTGATCACAATGAACGACTCGAGTTCCTGGGGGATTCGGTACTGAACCTGGCGGTGGCTGATTTGCTGTTTCAGCGTTTGAGCGCATTGCCCGAAGGCGATTTGTCCCGTGTGCGGGCCAATCTGGTCAAGCAGGACACCCTGCACCGCCTGGCGGTCGAGCTGGGCTTGCCAGAGGTCATTCGCCTGGGCGAGGGCGAGGCCCGTTCCGGAGGGCAAAAGCGGCCGTCCATACTGGCCGATGCGCTGGAAGCCATCATCGGGGCCGTTTATCTGGATGCCGGTTTTGCCGCCGCGCAGAGCCTGGTGCAGCGCCTGTTTCAGGCGGTCGAAATCAACCCCGAAATGCAGGCCATTGGCAAAGACCCCAAGACCGAGTTGCAGGAATGGTTGCAGGCGCGCAAAATGAGTTTGCCGCTGTACCGTGTGGTGGGCACGCTGGGAGCGGCGCACAAGCAGACCTTCGATGTCGAGTGTGAGGTCATCGAACTCAATTTTTCGGAGCGTGGTATTGGCGCCTCGCGCCGTGCCGGTGAACAGGCAGCGGCCAGTGCCATGCTGCAAACCATCAAGGCCAAGACGACGATATGACGGAAAAGAAACCTTTGGCCGAGCAGGCTCACGCAAGCGCTCCCGAGGGACAGGATGATCTCGAAAGCATGCTCAAGGGCCTGCATAGAACAGCCGCGCCAGGAACACCTGCTACAGACCAGCGCTGCGGTCTGATCGCCATCGTCGGCAAGCCCAACGTGGGAAAGTCCACGCTGCTCAATGCCCTGGTGGGTCAAAAAATCAGCATCACCTCGCGCAAGGCCCAAACCACGCGCCATCGCATCACCGGCATCCACACTCTGGGCCAGACCCAGTTTGTCTTTGTCGATACACCCGGTTTCCAGACCCGCCACAACAATGCCTTGAATCGGTCTCTCAACAAGACTGTGCTTGGCGCCGTCGGCGATGTTGACCTGATTCTGTTTGTGGTCGAGGCCGGCATGTTCAACCAGGCCGACGCCAAAGTGCTCGAACTGTTGAACAAGGAAGTCCCCACCTTGCTGGTGGCCAACAAACTCGATCAAGTGACGCGCCGCTCCGACATTGCGCCCTGGCTGCAGCAGATGCAAGAGCGCCATGCGTTTGCGGAGTTTGTTCCCATGTCAGCCAAGAATGCCAAAGACATTGAACGCCTGCTGGGCATCTGCGAGCGCTTCCTGCCCCAGCAGGCCTGGTGGTACGCGCAGGACGAGTTGACCGATCGCAGCGAGAAATTCCTGGCCAGCGAGACGGTGCGCGAAAAGCTGTTTCGACTCACAGGCGACGAGTTGCCCTACACGTCGACTGTTGTCATCGACAAATTCGAGGAAGAAGCCGGACGCGGTAAACAGAAACGCTTGCTCAGGATCGCCGCGACCATCGTGGTGGAGCGTGATACGCACAAAGCCATGGTCATCGGGGACAAGGGCGAGCGCATCAAGCGCATAGGTACCGAAACCCGGGTCGAACTCGAAAAAGCGCTGGACGCCAAGGTTTTTATCGAACTGTGGGTCAAGGTGCGTTCCGGCTGGGCCGACGATGAAGCGCGGGTGCGCAGCTTTGGCTACCAATAAGCGCATCTCAGATGAACCGGCCTATGTGCTGCACCGCTATGACTGGAGCGAGTCCAGTCTGATTCTGGAGGTGTTCACGCGCCATCATGGGCGCATTGCGCTGGTGGCCAAGGGCGCCAAACGGCCCAGTTCCAGTTTTCGACCCATTTTGTTGCCACTGCAACCCTTGCACATCGCTTTTGGTGGTGACGGCGAAATCCGGACCCTCAAAGGCGCCGAGTGGCAGGGTGGGCACATCATGCCCAGCGGCGAGGCTTTGATGTCGGGCTACTACCTCAATGAATTGTTGCTCCTGCTCCTGGCACGTGACGACCCGCACCCTGGACTGTTTGATGTCTACGCCAACGTGGTGCAAGTCATCGCTTCCGAACATGGTGAGGCCTTGCAGTCGGCATTGCGGGCTTTCGAGTTGCTGTTGCTGCGCGAGATTGGCTTGCTGCCGCTGCTCGATGCGCAAACCATGACACTGCGCTCGCTTGACGCCCAGCAGCGTTACAGCCTGGTACCGGAAGGCGGCCTGCGCCAGGCCGGCGGCGCCGACCGCAGCAGCCTCAGCGGTGTGCAGTGGCTGGCACTGCAGGAGTCGCTGAGCACGGCCGCACCTTTCACCGCGACCCTGCGTGCCTGTTCGCAAGTGATGGCTGAACTCAAGCCGCAACTGCGCGCGCTCCTGACTTACCATTGTGGGGTCGGTACTTTGCGGACCCGGCAGATGATGATCGATCTGCAATCGCTATGAACAAAACCTCTCTTTCAGTCAACCTCAACAAGGTCGCCCTGGTGCGCAACACGCGCCATCTCGGCATTCCCAGTGTGACGCGCGCGGCGACGCTTTGCCTGCAGGCGGGTGCCAGCGGCATCACGGTTCATCCACGACCCGACGAACGGCATATTCGCGCTGCGGATGTGCTTGATCTGGCCGAACTGTTGCGCGCCTGGCCGCAGCGCGAATTCAACGTGGAAGGCAATCCCCTGCACAACCTGATGGATTGCGTGCGCGACTTGCGTGAGCGTGGCCTGCCCGTACACCAGGTCACCTTTGTGCCCGACAGTGAAGGTCAGTTCACCAGCGACCACGGTTGGAGTTTTCCGGCCGATGCAGATCGACTTCGACCCCTGATCGCACAAGCCCATGCGTTGGGCGTTCGCGTCAGCCTGTTCATGGACGCCGAGCCGCAGTTCATGGTTGCCGCCAAGGCGGTTGGGGCAGACCGCGTCGAGCTCTACACCGAGCCCTACGCTGCCGCCTGGGGTACGGCGCAGCAAGAGGCCCAGCTGGAGCGTTTTGCCAGCGCGGCGCGTGCAGCGCTGGATGCCGGACTGGCGGTCAACGCCGGTCACGACCTGAACCGCGACAATCTTGCCGCTTTCATTCGTGAGGTTCCTGGTGTCAGCGAGGTATCGATTGGGCACGCCCTGATCGCCGATGCGCTGGAACTGGGATACGCCGCCACCGTTATGGACTACCTGCGCTGTATTGACGAAGGCTTGTCGTGATATTTGGCATTGGCACTGACATCTGCGACGTGCGCCGGATTCGCCAGAGCCTTGCACGCCATGGGGACCGCTTTGCCAAAAAAATTCTCAGTGACGCCGAATTCAACACCTGGCAGGCGCGCAGCGCGCGCTGGCCCGAGCGCGGTGTGCGCTATCTGGCGAGCCGCTTCAGCGCCAAGGAGGCATTCAGCAAGGCGATCGGTCTGGGCATGGTCTGGCCGATGCACTGGCGTCAGTGCGAGATTGGTAAACTGACCAGTGGCAAGCCGACCATCGTGCTGCATGGTGAACTGAAAGAATGGTTTGAATCGCGTCAACTGGCCGCGCACGTCAGCCTGACCGACGAAACCGACTATGCCGCCAGCTTCTGTGTGGTCGAGAAAATTTGATACCCACCAGCGAGACATTCCATGGCACAGCACGCGCCCCTCATCATCGACATTGCAGCACTGCGCCTGAGCAGGATTGACCGCCAGCGGCTCATGCACCCACTGGTTGGCGGTGTCATCCTGTTTGGCCGCAACTGGCAGGATCGTCAGCAGTTGACCCGGCTGTGCCGCGACATCAAGGCGCTGCGCCGCGACCTGCTGATTTGCGTGGATCACGAGGGCGGTCGGGTGCAGCGTTTCAAGACCGACGGCTTCACGCACCTGCCGCCCATGCGCGCCCTGGGCGAAATGTGGCTGCGCGATGGCAAAGCCGGTGCCGGCAGCGGTGCGCTCAAGGCCAGCAACGCCGCCACCGCCTGCGGTTTTGTGCTGGGTTCCGAACTGCGTGCCTGCGGTGTCGACTTGAGCTTCACGCCGGTACTTGATCTTGACTACGGTGGCAGCAGCGTCATTGGCGACCGCGCCTTTGCGCGTGACCCGCGGGTTGTCAGCGTGCTGGCCAAGAGCCTGATGCATGGCTTGCTGCAAAGCGGCATGGCCAACTGCGGCAAGCACTTCCCCGGTCATGGTTTTGTCAAGGCCGATTCTCATACCGACATCCCGGTTGACCGACGCAGTCTGAAAGCCATTCTGGCCGATGATGCGGCACCCTATGGCTGGCTCAACACCACGCTTTCCAGCGTGATGCCGGCGCATGTGATCTACCCCAAAGTGGACGGCCGTGCGGCCGGCTTTTCATCGCGCTGGTTGAACGACATCCTGCGTGGCCAGCTTGGTTTTGACGGCGCCATCTTCAGCGACGACCTGTCGATGGCGGGGGCCCGACTGCTCGACGGCAAGCCACTGACTTACACGCAGGCAGCGATTGCGGCCTTGAATGCGGGTTGCGACATGGTGCTGCTGTGCAATCAGACACTGGTCGATAGCGTTGGCGGCGGCCTGGCGGTCGACGCCCTGATGGCGGGTCTGACCGAGGCTTTACTCAAGGGACACTGGCAAGCGCACGAAGTCAGCGATGATCGACGTCGTGCGCTCCTGCCAAGTTCACCGGCACCGGCATGGGACGATTTGATGCTGCAGCGCGACTACATGCATGCGCTCGACTGCGTGCCGTGAGCGCTGCGCTTGCGGTTGGATCAACGGAGGTAACGAATGAAATATCTGAAACTGGTCGCCGGATTGGCGGTCGCCCTGGCTGCTCTGCCTGGGGTTTCACAGGCTCAACTGGCCTATGCCGCCAAACAGGTGAATCTGCGCGCCGGGCCGGGGATGGAATACCCGGTCATTGCCATCCTGCTAGCGGGCGTGCCGGTCACCGTCCAGGGCTGCGTGGCCGACTATCGCTGGTGCGATGTGGAGGCGGGTCCGAGCCGGGGTTGGGTCTACGCCGGCAACATTGTTTACCCCTATCAGGGTGCGAATGTTCCGGTCATCAGCGCCGGCGCCATGATCGGCATCGGCATCCTGGCCTACAGTGTTGCCAGTTACTGGGATCAGCACTATGTTGGCCGGCCTTGGTACCCGCAGCGTCAGCGCTGGATCAACCGACCGCCACCACCGCCCCATGCGCCCCCAGTGCAACGCCCAGCGTTGCCGGAACACCATGCGCCCTCTGGTCAGCGGCCAGTGCCACCAGAACATCGTGCTCCGGCTGGCCACCCGCCAGCATCACCAGAACACCGTGTGCCGGCTGGTCAGCGGCCAGTGTCGCCGGAACATCGTGCGCCCTCTGGTCAGCGGCCAGGGCCCCACGTCGCGCCACCAGAGGCCAGGCCGCACGGGGTGACACCGGTCGCGCCGCCACAGCAGCGTGAGCAGCGTCCTGTGCAGCAAGCGCCGGAACCGAGGGCGGTTCACCGCGGGCCCAAGGACAAGGAGCAGGGACCGCCCAGCCGATGAAATCGAAGTCAGCCCAGGGCGGCCTGGTGTACTCCACCGAAGCCGGGCGCATGTGCCCGCAGTGTCGTCAGGCCATCGCCAGTTGTCGCTGCAGTGCCGCAAGTGTGCGACCGGCCACGGATGGCGTGCTGCGTGTGTCTTTGGAGACCAAGGGTCGTGCCGGCAAAGGCGTTACTGTGCTGCGCGGCTTGGCGATGGACGATGCAGCCATCGCTGCCTTGGGTAAACAACTCCGGACTTCCTGTGGCAGCGGTGGTACCGTCAAAGACGGTGTGGTCGAAGTGCAGGGCGATCACCGCGACCGCGTTAGCAGGATGCTGACCGATCAGGGCTTCGTCGTGAAGCGCGCCGGTGGCTGAGCGCGCCCAGACGCAGACAGCTCAGTTCATGCCACAGCCACCCGGTCCCCCGGCATGGCTGCACGACGCGCAGGGGCTTGGCATGGCCGGCGCGGTCTGCGTTGTCGTGGTGGCAAAGACCGACAACAACTTGTCAAGTTCGGACGACTTGCACGCGGGGCACTGAGGTTCAGTGCCCGATCGCACGAGGGCTTCAAATTTGTGACCGCACGCACTGCAGGCGTATTCATAAATCGGCATGGCTACTCCAGGGGCATGGGCAATTATCAACCCAATCCCCGGCTGCGCCGGGTCGCCAGCGCTGACTGTTCCACGATGGGTGTATAACCCGGGAGCCTTGGCGCGACTGCGCGCCATCACAACAAGGAAGAACCGACATGGGCGCACAGTGGAAAGCAAAAGGTAAGGAACTCGCGGCAAACGCCAAAGGCCGGTTGTTTGGAAGATTGGCCAAAGACATCATGATTGCAGCGCGCAGCGGGGCCGACCCCGCGTCGAACGCGCGCTTGCGCCTGATCGTGGAGCAGGCGCGCAAGGTATCCATGCCCAAGGAAACGCTGGACCGGGCCATCAAGAAGGGCGCTGGTCTGACCGGTGAGACCGTCAATTTTGAGCACGTCATCTACGAAGGCTTTGCGCCGCACCGCGTGCCCCTGATGGTTGAATGCCTGACCGACAACGTGAACCGTACCGCGCCCGAAATGCGCGTGCTGTTTCGCAAAGGACAACTCGGAACTTCGGGTTCTGTTGCGTGGGACTTCGACCATGTTGGCATGATTGAAGCCGAGCCGGCAGTCGCCGGTGCCGATGCGGAACTCGCGGCCATCGAAGCCGGCGCGCAGGACCTGGAGGTCGGCGATGAAGAGGGTTCAAGCACCTTCCTCACCGATCCCGCCGATCTGGACCTGGTGAGCCGTGCGCTACCGGCTCACGGTTTTCGAGTGATGTCGGCCAAGCTCGGCTACAAGCCGAAGAACCCGGTCAATCCGGCTGCTTTGAGCGCCGAGCAACTCGAAGAAGTTGAAGCCTTCCTGGCTGCCATCGATGCGCATGACGATGTACAAAACATATTCGCGGGTCTGGCGGGCTGAGGCTCGCTGTCTCTTGCCAGTCGGACAGATTATTTACAGCGCCACTCGGTGAAGGCGTCTTCCGGACTTTCTGCGGTGACCACCACCAGGTAATCCTTGGGGCCGCGCTGTGCCACCAGCACACCGTAGTCGGCCAAGCCCTTGGCTGCGGCGCTCTGGGTCGCGCTGGTCCAAACCTGATCCAGACTGCTGACGTAACTGGGCAGGTGTTTGGCGAGTTGCTGTCGCCCATCCTTGCTCAGTCGCAGTAGGTGAACGTGCAACTGGTTCTGGCTGCGGTGGAACTGTGGATTGACCACCAGAGCAAGCGCCTCCGTCTCGATGCGGCTGGTCGCCACGTCCCAGGCAAATTGCCAGATGCCATCGGGACGCCTGGGGTCCTCGACGCCCCGCACGGTGCTGATGGGCAGTGCGAGGCCGTGCACAAAGCTGGCTGGGCAGCCACACATCTTGATGTCACGAATCGCCGTGTAACTGGCGTTGAGCGCCCAGACTTCGGTGCTCTTCTTGCAATCGAGTGGTGCGCCGCAAGCGGCGTCGTTTCTTGGGGCACGGCATTGCGTGCAATAGTTGGCCTGCGCCGGGTCCACGCAGTGATTGACAATGTCCAGCAGGATGTCACTTCGCTCGACCGCCAGTGCGGATCCGTGGCACAGCCAGGCCAGCAGCAGCGCGATTCCTGACGAGGTAATTTTCGACTGGGTAGAGCAAAGAAGAGACATTTTTCACCCGAAAACCTGATTCCGACGATTATCCCGCTTCCGTCCTGTCGCAAGCCGGATAACGAACGGGAAAAATTCCCGATAAAATAAGGACCAGACCGGACATATCACCTAACCATGACCAAGCTTACTCGACCCGCAGCCAACTCGCGTCCGCCAAAAGACGCTGGCTTGCCCGAGCCCGCACTGGCAGCGCAGGCCATTGCCCTCGTGCTGCAACCACTGGCCCGCCTGATGATCGATCACGGTCTGCAGTTGCCATCGCTGATTGAGTTGCTGAAGACGGCTTTGGTGCAGGAGGCCGTGGCGGCCTATGGCCTGGCCGACAAGGGCAGCTCCGATACACGCATTGCCTTGCTGACAGGGGTTCATCGCAAGGACGTGAGAAGGCTGCGTGCGCAGCCTGTCGCAACCGAAGGCGTCAGCCCGATGATGCCGGTGGCTGCGTCCGTCGTGGCGCGCTGGATCAGCGAGCCACGTTATTTGAATGCGGACCAAACCGCCAGGGCGTTGGCGCGCACGCCGGGGCGTGGCAGTGAGGGCGAATTTGACTTCACAACGTTGGTGGCCGAGGTCAGCCGCGACGTTGGCGCCCGGGCCGTGCTGGATGAACTCGAGCGGCTCGGTGTGGTCGACCTGCGTGAAGACGGCTATGTGGCGCTCAAGTCCACGGCCTTCGTGCCGCAAGAAGGACTGCGCGAATCCTTTCACTTTCTCGCTGCCAACGTCAGCGACCATCTGAGCGCGGCGGTGCACAACTTGAAGCCCGGTCGTCAAAGTCCGGCGCTGCTCGACCAGAGCGCGTTTTCGCAGGATTTGTCGGCTGCGCAGGCACAGCAGTTGCAGCAGCAGGCGCGGCGCCTGTGGGCCAGCGCGCTGCAGCAGTTTTTGCAGACTGCAACCGTCGCTGAGGAGCGAAGTCAAAACACCAAAGGCGCGCGGCATCGCGTTCGCTTTGGTGTTTACTTTCACGACACGCAGCAAGCACCAGTCGAATCCGGGAGCGCCAGCAGCGCAACAACGAAAAAAATCAAGAGGAATAAAGCATCATGAGCAAGTCTGAGAAGGCACATGCCCAACTGACGCGGCGTCGCTGGATGGTCCTGGCGGCCTCTGCCGTGACGGCTGGCTGCGGCGGTGGTGGCACGGGAGGTTTTGCAGGCTTGCCTGGGACCGGAGGCACCGGCGTGTTTGCGCAGGGTGCGATTTCCGGCTTTGGCAGTGTCATCATCAACGCGATCAAGTTTGACGACACGCTCGCCGCAGTGCTGATCGACGGGCAGAGCGCTAGCTCGGCGGATTTGCGACTGGGCATGGTGGCGAGCGTGCAGGGCCAGCGCGGTTCTGATGTCACGCTGGGAACCGCCAACAGCATTGAAGTCTGGTCGATTGCGCAGGGCATCGTCAGCGCCGGGCGCGCCACGCCAGGCAGCAGTGGTCAGTTCACGCTCGCTGGCATGACCGTGCTGACTGACTTGAACACGGTGTTTGAGGGGAGCAGCGCAACGCTACCCGTTCTTTCCGGTCAGCGTGTGGCGGTATGGGGCTTGCAGACCGGCGCGGATGCCCGTAGCTGGAGCGCAACCCGCGTTGCCGTGGTGTCGGCTACCACCGTGGTCAGCACGGGCCTGGTCAGCGTCGTCAACTCACAGCGCAGTGTCAATGGTTTGGTGCTCAGCGGTGACGCGGCCCGTGCGCTGGTGGCGGGCGATCTGGTGCGCGTTCGCGGGACCCTGTCCTCCATCGATGGCAGTCTGGCGGTACAGGGCGCTCAGTATCCATCTGCTCCTGCGACCAACGCACAGCAGGGTGAGGCCGAGATTGAAGGATGGGTGACCAGTGTGGCCACAAGCGGCCGTTTCAACCTCGGTAGTGTTGTCGTGGATGCCAGTCAGGCCAGGTTCGACCCGACCGGTGCCCGTGTCGTCGCCGGTAGCCGGGTTGAAGTCAGCGGTACCTGGCAATCTGGTGTACTCAAGGCGGCCAAAATAGAAGTGCAGGACGCGCAGAAAGTTGAAACCGTGGAACTCAGTGGCCGCATTCAGGAGTTCACCAGCCTGGCCAACTTTGTGGTGCGGGGTCAGCCCTGCGATGCGTCCGGTCTCAGCGTGGTCAGCAATGGAAGATTGACCGACCTGAAGCTTGGCGTTTCTGTCAAACTCACAGGCACCAAAGCCGGTGATGTGTTGAAAGTGACAAAGCTGGAACTTGCCTAGACGCCATCGATCATTCGTGCGCCGTTGCCATCAACGCGGCAAAGCCGATGAAGATGCCACCTGTCAGCCGATTGAAGGCGCGCATGACGCTGGCGCTTTGCAAGTAGGCAGACAGGCGCTTGCCGCTGATGGCATACACAAAATACCAGGCAATTTCAATCACGGTGAACGTCGCCAGCAGGACGCCCAACTGCGGCAGGGTGGCCAGCTGCGCCTGGATGAACTGTGGAAAAAAGGCGGCCGCAAAAAGCAGCGCCTTGGGATTGCTCGCCGCTACCAGCAAACCTTGTCGGAACAGCATCGCCGGTCTTGCTGCCAAAGTGGCCGGTCGCGGCGCGTCCCTCATGTCCTGCTGAACTGGTGCGCGCCAGTTCTGTACACCCAGATAGGCCAGGTAAGCGGCTCCGGCCAGGCGTAGCGCGTCAAATACGGTTGGAAAGGTATGCAGCAAAGCGCCCAAGCCGGCAGCAGAAATGCTCATCATGGTCAGCAAGGCGGTCAAGCATCCGGCCATGGTGGCGACCGCCGCGCGCAGACCGAAGCGTGCGCTGTTGCTCATCACCAGAAGCATGTTGGGGCCTGGAGTCGCTGCCACAAAAAAAGTCATCAGGACGAACAGCCACCAGGTTTGCAGACTCATCTATTGATCTTTCCAGAATTCAAGACACCAACTTTCGTCATCGCCACGCTACGCTCGCGATGACGATTCAAGCCAAGTCGCGCAAATGCGTGCCGAGAAAGGCGCCCAGTTCCCGGATCGACTGGTCTGCCTCGCGCATTCTCCCGTGCAACGTTTGCCAGACGTGCCACATGCCATGAAACACCTTCACCTCTGCTTTGGACCCCTGCGCGTTCATGCGCTGGCTCAGCAGCAGGGAGTCATCCAGCAGCGCCTCCCGTGTGCCGACGTGGATCAGCGTTGCCGGCAGGTTTCCCATTTCCGCATAGTGCGGCGACACCAGCGGATGGTGCAATTCGGTCTCGCCGGCGTAGTGCAGCGCTGCGACCCTCAGACGCTCCGTTGTCGGAAAGTAGGGGTCGACCGCTGCTTTGGTACGGTGCGTGTCATTGGTCAAAGCCAGGTCGGTCCAGGGCGACATCAGTGCCAGTGCAGCGGGCGGCGTTGCGGCCTGATCGCGCAGATGGACTGCCAGTGCCACGGCCAGACCGGCGCCAGCAGAATCCCCGGAGACGGCAATCGGCACGTCGGGATGCGCAGCGCGCAGCGCCAGGTAAG
This sequence comes from uncultured beta proteobacterium, assembly GCA_903897005.1. Classification (GTDB taxonomy): domain Bacteria; phylum Pseudomonadota; class Gammaproteobacteria; order Burkholderiales; family Burkholderiaceae_C; genus Rhodoferax. The sequence continues at coordinate 27,056 of CAITZZ010000007.1, forward strand.
TTGCAAGGGCATCGTCAAGTGCCGCCGGGAACGGATGCTCCGGTGCCAGACGGTAGCCAGGATGGAAGACACTGTGTTTGGCGGCGCTGGCCAGTCTGGCGGCCAGCGCGCGGTGCGTAACGCACGAGCCACCGGTGTAGGCGCCACCATGCAGGTACAGGACGATGCCCTTGCCCTGCGGCGCCTTGGGGCGCAGCCATTCGCCGCGACAGCCACCAAACTGTGCCTCCTGCACCGTCACGTCTGGCGGCATCTTGAAGAGCCTCAGCGCCGCCGCCTCACGCGCCAAACGGTACTGCGGCAGGGGCAGATTGAGCCGAGCCAGTTTGGCCAACTGGTATTTGACCAGGTGGTAGAGCAGGCGTGATTGAAGCGATTGCATGGCGGTGAGCTGGCGCTGTGAAGGAACGAAATCATAGCCTCACACGCTGATCGGCTTGTTCTGTCCCGTGTGCCATGACCTTGGCACAAGAAAAAGCGCCCTGTCGTCTGACAGGGCGCTGTGCTTTTGGGTTGAAGTGATCAGGCAGCGTAGGCTGGTGTGAGTCTGAGCGCGGGAACTTCGATCTTTGCCACGGTGGCGGTGAGGGCTTCAACAGCGGTCCAGAGCAGCATGGCGATCCCGACGAAGGGGAAAGTCACCGCGTAGACCAAACCAATGAAGGGGGCTGCTACCAGCAG
>CAITZZ010000008.1 GCA_903897005.1 uncultured beta proteobacterium
CTTGTCGCGGATAACCGAGTCACGTGCCAGGCCGAGCATGCGTTTGACTTCAGCCGGTTGCGGGCCGCCAATACCGACCCGGCTGCGCACCATGTCGTCAGGCGACAGCGTCGCGCGGAACACCTGCTCGCTCAAAGGAAACGGGGTGTCAGCCAAGCCGTCTTTTTTGATCGCCTCGGCATACAGCTCGACCGCTCTGGCGTAGGGAAACTGGCTCGGGCGCAGGTCTTTTTTGCGGGCATCGGTTACGACCAGGCTGGCAAAGTGATGGCCAATGCGAAACGGTACCTGGTGCAGACGCTGCAGTGTCTCGGCCAACTCAATGGAGGTAGTCCAGTCGCTGTTGAGTTCTTCCAGCGAGCGCTTCGGGTCCACCCGCAGTGCCTTGAGCACGGTGACGAACTGATTGAGCATCTCTACGGCCGAAACATAGGTGCCGGGTACCAGTTCCTTGTAGTCGGTCATGCCCGGCGTCACATTGTGGGCATGCAAGGTCGCCCATTGCGCCAGCGCCACCACATCCGTTGCCTTGGTCCGGGCGCCCATGATGAGCCCGGGATTCTGCTTTTGTGGCATCGCGCTGCTGGTGTAGGTCTGGCTGGTGTCCAGCAGGATCCATGGCTTGCTCTGGTGGTACTGCGTGTGCAGGTCCTGCATCATGGCGCCGACCCGTATCGCGGTGGAACTGACGATGCTGGCAGCTTCAATCGGTACATCATAGGAGATGACCTGGCCGGAGTCATAGGAGTTGAGCACCAGGCCGTCAAAGCCGAGCAGTTCGGCGAGCCGGTTGCGGTTCAGCGGCCAGCTTGAATTGGCCAGCACGGCCGTTCCCATGGGGCTCAGGTTCAGCCGCGCGTACAGGTCCCGCAGGCGCTGGCTGTCGCGTGCAAACGAATCGGCAAAGGCCAGCAGATAGTGTGCGTAGCTGACCGGTTGCGCCTGGACCCCATTGGTATAGGCCGGCACAAAAGTTTCAGTGTTCTTGCCGGCGAAATCGATCAACACCGAGCGCGCTTCCAGCAGAGCGTCGGCCGTGTCCAGTACCGCCGTGCGCAACTGTGCTACCCGGTACGTTGCCAGCATGTCTTGCCGGCTGCGCCCGGAGTGGATCAGTGTCGCCTCGGGACCGGCTTTTTCGGAAATGATCTTTTCGATCTGCAGCACGTCCTTCGGGCGTTTGCCTTTGGGTTCATCCGCCTGACGAATCGAATAGATCACGCCTTCAGCAATCGGCCTGGCCAGCTTGGCAGGAATGATGCCCTCTTCAAGCAGCATCGCGGTCGATGCCATATTGATCCGTCCCAGCCAGTAGAACTGATCCTGCGCCTTGGCCCTTGCGCTGGTTGCATCCTTGGTCACGGTGCCGCGCAGACGGTCGGCTTCGGCCTGGCATTCAGCCGTGGTCTTGCAGGCCGTATCCCGAATGTCGGCTGCCTGGCTGACGCTGGATGCCAGAGCTATTGCCAGCAGAGCCAGCGGTTTCAGGGCGAAAGCTTTCATGTTGATTCTCTCCTTGAACAGAATTGTTATGAGGTGGCAAGCTTACAGCTTGAGCTCCAGACGCAACTGCAGACTGCGCCAGGACGGTGATGTGTTGGTGACGCTTTCACGCAGCGCCTGGGCGGCGGCATTGCTGGAATCGAGCGTGTTGCTCGTCACATAATCGCGCGCTGCCAGATTGCCCAGCGAGAAGCGCAACTGGCTGGCCGGACCCAGCGTCCACAGGACGAAAGCGTCAAGCACCAGCTTCGCGCTCTGCACCACGCGCTGGTCGTCACTCAGGCGCGTGGTGTAGCCCGGCGTCCAGTTGAGGTTGCCACCAAAGCTCAGTGGCATGTCACGCAGTCGGTAATCGGCGCCCAGGTTCGCCGTGCCATTGGGCTGTTGCGAGAGCCGGTTGTCCGGTGCCGGCACGCCTTGGACACGCGACGTGAACAGGCTGATGTTGCTGCGCACGTCAATCCGTGGTGCCTCTGGCCACAGGTCGCTGGCGCGAAATTTGGCTTCCAGTTCCAGCCCCTTGGTAATGGCATCACCGATGTTTTGCAGTCGTGCCACCCAGCGCGGTGAATCGGCCCAGGAGACCGTCTCCAGCGTGGTCTGGCTGCGCATCAGGTTGCTGATGTGGCGGTAAAACAGGTTGGCACTGAGCATGCCGCTGCCGGGCAGGAAGCGCTCCATGGCAATGTCCAGCCCGCTGGCCAGTTCCGGCTTGAGCTCCGGATTGCCGCCGCGATCCGGGTGCAATTCGTCATTGGGGCCGCGCCCCGGAAACATGCCGGAGATGCGTGGGCGCGCAATCAGGTCCTGCAAACCGGGTGAACGGTAACTGCGCGTCAGACTGGCGCGCAGCTGGTCGCGGCTCTGCGTATCGAACTTCCAGACGGCATGCAGCAGCGGCGTCCAGACGCTGCTCTGGTTGCTTGCTTCGGGCATACCGGTGGCAGTGCTGCCCTGGGTGCTGATGCCTTCCCAGCGCAGGCCGGCATGTGCTGCCAGCTGGCGTGTCACCGACCATTCGTCCTGAGCGTAGAGGGCTGCGCGCAGACTCGATGCCGTCAGATTGCCATCGAATTCCGTCAGCGGCGACTCGCCATCCTGCAAGGTGGTGGCAACTTCGCGCCGGCGGTTGCTTTGCAACTCGGCGCCCGTCACCAGATTGTGATCGTTGGCCAGCGTCTTGGTCAGTTTGGCACTGGCGCTGAAGTTGAGGTCATGCTGCTCGGAACGGTTGTCCGATTGGCCAACGGTAGGACTGGAGCCAAAGTACTGACGCAGCGAAGCATTGTCCCAGTCACTCTGGCCCAGACTGGCGCGCAGCAGCCAGTTGCCGCCGTCGAGCAAGCGGTGCGTCCATTGGGCGCCCAGGCGCAGACTGCTGAAGCGGTTGGCGCCGGAACCGCTGCTGCCATCAAAGGGCGCGCTACCACCGATTTGTGTCAGGCTGCCGCTACTCAGGCTGGAACTCTGTGAGTGCACCAGCATGGGCGTCAGCACCAGGGTATCGCCCTGTTCGCCGCGCCATTGCAGGCGGCCATTGGCCTGGATGGCGTCGCGCTGGCTGGATGACTGTGTGCGTTCAAGTCGGTCTATCAGCTCGCCGCTGTCCAGGTTCTCTATGGTGGTGTGGCTGCTGCTGTCGTTGCTGCGTTCACCGTGCTGGGCTGACAGCGAGACGTTGTAGATCCAGTTGCCAGAGACTTCATTGCGGATCCAGGAGACGGCAGGTTGCTGGTTGCCGTTCTCCAGGCCAAGCCCCAAGCGCAGATCATTGAGCCGCTTGCTGTAGCCGCCGCGGGTCACGATGTTGATGGTGCCACCAATGGCGCGGGCACCGGTCTCGGCTGTGGGCGCGCGCAGGATTTCAATGCGCTCGATCTGTTCGGGCGAGAGCTCATCGAGCGAGAAGCCGCGCGGTGCCGGCTCGCCATCAATCAGGATCTGGGTATAGCCGCCACCCAAGCCACGCATGCGGGGCGCGCCGCCGCGCCCCGGGCGACCGGGCATGGTGACGCCCGGCAGGCGCTTGAGCAACTCGCCCACGGTGCTGTCGCCAAAGCGTTCTATTTCGTCACGCCCGACAATGATCTTGCTGGCGGTGGACTGGCGCCGTGCTTCGGTGTCGTCGAGCGCCGCGCCGACGACGGTGACTGGCTTGAGTTCACTGGTGTTGGCTCTGGGCGTGGGGCGACCCGCTTCAATCAGCGCAGGGGCCGAGTCCGGGGTCTGGGCCTGCGCAGACAGGGTGACGGTTAGTACCAGCGGGCCGAGCCAGCTCTTGACTGCACACATCATGGTTTAGGGGTGGCTTTTCTCGATGAAGAATCAAGAAGGGGTGTCGGGCGCATGAATTATCCATGGAATCAAGTCGGTTTGAGTCGGAGTGGGTATTGCAGCGCCACCGCAGCTGGACAGCAGGCGCGGCGGGTATTGTTTGATTTGGATCAACAATTTTCAATCTTGTCATTCGTCTAAGTATTTACCGCATTGTGTGATGAACCCGGCTTGGGTAGGCTCACAGCACAAATTTTGAGGAGTTTTGGAATGAAGCGTTTATTGGTTCTGGCCGCCGCAGTAACGGCGTTGTTTGCGAATGCACAGAGTTTTCCGGGCAGCAAGCCGATCACCTTCGTGGTTCCGTTTGCTGCCGGGGGCCCCACCGACCGGGTGGCGCGTGACTTGGCGGAAGCCATGCGCAA
>CAITZZ010000009.1 GCA_903897005.1 uncultured beta proteobacterium
ATCAGTAAAGATATTCGCAGATAGCAATAGGATAAACCCGTAGTGCAAAAGTGCATGCGCACCAGAGCACCAAGGTTTGTCTTGCGAAGGAAACTGTGATGCGAATTCGATACTTGATGGCTGCTGCTATGGCGGCCATTTTCTTTGTCACTGCAGCGCCGGCAGCGGTGGCAACAGCGCCGACCAAGTTGCCAAAGTCAACTGCTGACCACAGCAAGTTCAAGGAACTCGATCGCGAATTTGCCTCTGGCCCCGAGGTCACCAAGGCCTGCCTGAGTTGCCATACCGAAGCGGCCAAGCAGATCCACCAGACGCAACACTGGAAGTGGGAGTTCATCAACCCGGACACCAAGCAGGTGCTGGGCAAGAAGCACGTCGTCAACAACTTCTGCACCTCGGTGAAAACCAACGAGGCGGCCTGCAACAGCTGCCATATTGGCTACGGCTGGCGTGACGACACATTCGACTTCAAAAGCGAAGAGAACGTTGACTGTCTGGTCTGCCACGACCATTCCGGAAAGTACAGCAAGCCTTCGGGTTTTGCCGGATCACCCGTTACCAAAGACACCGAATTTCCACCGGGGTCGGGCAAGATCGTGCGCGGCATCAACCTGAAGGAAATTGCCAAGAAGGTCGGACCGACCACGCGCAGCACCTGTGGTTCCTGCCACTTCAATGGCGGTGGCGGTGATGGCGTCAAACACGGCGATCTGGACACCTCCATGGAAAACCCGAGCCGGGAGCTCGACGTGCACATGGATGCCAAAGGTCTGAATTTTTCCTGCGCCACCTGCCACAAGACCGACGACCACAAGGTCTCGGGCAGTCGTTACGCACCTACCGCCAGGGACAAGGCACCGGCGCATATGCGCGGTGCATTGGACAAAACCAATCCGGACACCTGCCAGGCTTGCCACGGACAGGCACCGCACAAGGCGGTGAGGCTGAATGAACACACGGCCAAGCTGGCATGCCAGACCTGCCACATTCCGGCCTTTTCGCGCGGCGGGCAGCCGACCAAGATGTCCTGGGACTGGTCAACCGCCGGCAAGCTCGACAAGGACGGCAAGCCCATGATCCTGAAAGACGATGACGGTTACGACAAATACATGACGACCAAGGGCGACTTCGTCTGGAAGGAAAACGTCAAGCCCGAATACGTCTGGTTCAACGGTGTCAACCACTACACCCTGGTTGGCGACAGAATAGAAAAAGGCGACAAGCCAACCCAGATCAACCGCTTCGAAGGCAGCGCGACCGATGGCAAATCCATGATCTGGCCGATCAAGCTGTTCACCGGCAAGCAGCAATACGACCCGGTCAACAAATCGCTGGTCATCACCCACCTGGCCGGCAGCGATGGCACTGCGTTCTGGAAGAACCTGGACTGGGAGAAAGCCGTCACCGCAGGTATGGCAGCGGGCGGCGTCAAGTTCTCCGGCAAGGTTGACTTCATCGAAACCGAGAGCATGTGGGCGATCAACCACATGGTGGCACCAAAAGAAAAAGCACTGGGCTGCGTTGAGTGTCACGTCAATAACGGCCGTCTGGAAAAGATCGATGGCGTCTATATGCCAGGGCGCAGCCGCGACCACGCCCGCTGGCTTGAGATCGGTGGCTGGGCCATGGCCCTGCTCACCCTGCTGGGTGTCCTTGGCCACGGCCTGGGTCGTGTCGTCGCCCGCAAGCGCAACAGTTAAACCGGAGAACACTCATGTCACGCGTCTATCTCTTCAAGCCTTTTGAGCGCTTCTGGCACTGGTCCCAGGCGCTGCTGGTCATCTCGATGCTGGTGACCGGCTTCGAGGTCCATGGTACTTACCGCCTGTTCGGCTTCGCCAAGGCTGTGGACTATCACACCATCGCCGCCTGGACCCTGGTCGGCCTGTGGATTTTTGCCATCTTCTGGCATCTCACCACCGGCGAGTGGCGGCATTACATCCCGACGCTGCAGAACGTCGCCGCCATCGCCAAGTACTACTCATCGGGCATCTTCAAGGATGAACCGCATCCGTTCAGGCCCAGCCTGAGCAACAAGCACAACCCCTTGCAACGGCTGACCTATCTGGCGGTGCTGACGCTGCTCAGTCCCTTGCTCTGGTTCACCGGCTGGCTCTACCTCTTTTATGCGAGTTGGGCGGCCTGGGGTCTTGGCGGCTTGCGCCTCGAATGGATTGCGACCGGGCACACGCTGGGCGCCTTCCTGATGCTGGCTTTCCTGATCTCGCACCTGTATCTCTCCACCACCGGCCACAAGCTCACGTCGCAGATCAAAGCCATGATCACCGGCTGGGAAGACCTCGGTGACGAAGCAACGCCGGGCAAGCACAGCTAGCCACGGTCAAGCGATTTTTATCTCAACTTTCCAGGAGAAATTTATGAACAGAACATTCAAGATGAATTTGCTGGCAGCCCTGATTGCCGGCATGCTGCTGCCACTGGCAGCCAGTGCGGCTGAAGCGGATCTGATGAGCCGCATCGACTCGTTGTCGCGCGAACTCGAAGCGTTGAAGAGCCAGGTCAAGGCCAATGAGGTCAAAGCGGCGCAGACAGCAGAACAAGTCAAGGCAGTGGCCGGAAAATCGGAGGCCGTTGCGTTGGATGACTTGAAGAGCCAGGTCAAGAAGCTTGAAGACAAGTCTCTGGGTAAGTGGCTGACGGTAGGCGGTGACTATCGCTTCCGTTACGACTATCTGGAAGGCCAGAGCAAGACCTTCACCGATGTCAACGCCACCTTTGCCAATGTGCAGCAAAAGCTGCAGGCAGACTTCTTTGCCAATCCGTCGGCTGCACCCGGTTCCTCCAGCTACTTCGGTGCGCCGCAGGCAGGTGGCATGTCCACCGCCGGTGCGCTCAGTGGCCTGATGGGCTTTGCGCAAGGCATGAACGGCGTTGCCACCTACGACCAGGCCAATGCCTTTTTGGCCAATCCGATGAACGCCGGCATGGTTCAGGGTATGGGCGGATTTGCCGTAACTGTGCCGGCCTACAAGCCCAAGAACAACAGCCTGTACAGCAACCGCTTCGGGCTGGATCTGGGTGCCAAGGCAACGCAGGACGTGAGCGTCAATGCACGCCTGGTGATGTACAAGCTGTTTGGCGCGCAGGATGACGCCGCAACCACCAACGCCGGCGGCGCTCCCTTCTTTGCCGACCGGGTCGGAGCCTTTGATGGCACCCTCAGTCACACGCCATCGACGAGCTATCTCAACGTCGACCGGGCCTACGCCACCTGGAGCAATATTGCCGACAAGGAAATCTGGTTCTCGGTTGGCCGTCGTCCGTCGACCAACGGGGCGCCGAGCAATTTGCGCCTGAACAATCCGCGTCCCGGCAATGGCGGAACGCCATCCTTGCTGGTCGATTACGCCTTTGACGGCATGACCGTGGGTTACGCGCCTGACATCGATGCGCTGCCCGGCGCCTACGCCAAGATCTGCTACGGTCGCGGCTTCGAGAGCGGCTTCAGCAAGTCTTCCGGCAATTCGCTGGCCGACACCGACATGGTGGGCGTTGCGGTGATTCCAATTGATACGGATCCGCTGCGCGTCTGGATGCAATGGAACCGCGGCATCAATATTTTTGATGCGCCGACCATGAGCAACACCTACTTCGGTGACACCGGCGCCAAGACCAATCTGGGTGATATTGACTGGCTGGGCATTGGCTTCATGAGCACCTTCAAGAAGGTCGGCCCGGGTGACCTGCAACTGTTTGGCGACTGGGGCATGAGCCGGACCCGCCCGAACAACAATGTCTCTGCGCAGTTTGGCTTCCAGGGGCTGATGACGGGCTCCTTCTTTGGTCCGGAAGCACCCACCAGCAAGACCGGCACCGCCGTGGCCCTGGGCATGCGCTACGACCTGCCTTCACGCACCAAGCTGGGCTTTGAGTACAACCACGGATCCAAAGACTGGATCACGTTTGCCCCTGCCGCGGATGACATGTGGACTTCCAAGGTCGGCACGCGCGGCGACGTCGTTGAAGCCTACATGATCCAGGAGCTTGACCGCATGCCGATCTCGTCCTTCTTCAGTCGTGCCTATTTCCGCCTGGGTGTGCAACGCTACAACTTCAAGTACACCGGCAGCAACAACTGGGTTGGCGCACCGGTCGAGATCAACAGTGTGGCTGGTCAGATGATGACCATGACCCCGCTGGAAAACGCGACCAATGTGTATGCCACCTTTGACGTCAAATTCTAAACAACACCGTATTCATCAGGAGTTCACCATGAAATCGAAACTTTCCACACTGATTCTGAGCGCAGCGCTGGCCCTGTCAGGCGCTGCACTTTCCAGCAATGCCTTTGCCGACGAAGGCAAGATGGTCGGCCCGGTCACCAAGATCAAGCTGGCGCCGGACGGCAAGTCAGCCACGGCCATCCTGAAGGACGCCAAGACGGCAGAGCAGGTCACGATCACCGTCACGGATGACCTGACGCTGGACAAATTCAAGGACAAGCGCATCGTCGAAGGCGACGAGATCCGGGCCCGTTTCGAGAAAGACGGCAAGAACACGGCCAAGTCTTTCAAGAAGACGGCTGGCTGCTGAGGAGACCTGGAGTATGGATTTATCAATTTTTGCTAGGAAGTCAACATGAAAGCGTTTCACCTATCGACACTTGCACTTGCACTTGCATTGGCCGCACCAGCCTTTGCTGAGGTGGTGACAGGCAGCGTCAAATCCGTAACCAACACGGCGCGTTCGATTGCGCTGGAAGTCGCCAACAAGGGCGTGCTGGTGTTCAAGTTTGACGGTGCTACCCAGTTCAGGAATGCGAGCTCCGCTGGCGACATCATTGCCGACGAGGTGGTCACCGTTGACTTCTCGCAAGTTGGCCCCGAGAACCTGGCCAGGACCATTACCAAAGTTATCGCACCGCTGCCAGCGGGTGTTACCCGCATTGCAGCAGCAGAGCTGCAGCAACTGGTGCACAAGGGGGGTACAGGCTTTTTGTTGATCGATTCGCGCCCAGCCGGTCGCTACATGCAGAGCCATCTGCCGGGTGCGGTTTCAGTCCCACTCAATGAACTTGAAAAGGAAGGCGAAAAGCTGTTGCCCTCCGATCGGACGAAAACCCTGATCTTCTACTGCGGCGGCCTGTCCTGCATGCTCAGTCCGAAATCGGCAAGCATCGCTGTGAAATTCGGATTCAAGGATGTGCGCATGTACCCGGAGGGTGAGCCGGGCTGGAAGAAGCTGGATTACGTAACCGAGTCCAGTCCGTCCTTCGTCAAGAACGGCAATCTCGTGCTGGTTGACCTCAGAAGTGCGGAAAAGGCAGCGGCGGGCTACATCCCGCGCGCCGTCAATATTCCTGCCGCCGCTCTGAAGGGGGCTGAAAAGCAGTTCCCGGACTTTCACGGTGCGGCCATCGTTTTCTATTCGGACCGCGACGAGGAGGCGAACGAAGCCCTGGAGTGGACCCGGGAGTGGGAATACAAGAGCGCTACCGTCTTCGCTGGCGGCACAAAAGCCTGGCTGGCTGCTGGAAACCAGCTGCTGACGGGTGCCGTGCCGACAAAGATCAGTTATGTCCGCAAGTTGGCCGACGGCGAGGTGTCGATCAAGGACTTCGAGGAGGCTGTCAAAGCCAAATCCTATCTGGTGATCGATGTCCGAACAGCCGAAGAATTTGCCAAGGGACATATCGCTGGCGCAATGAACATTCCGGCTGAAGAGATGGCCAATCGCTCTTCGGAAATCCCTGCGGGCAAGCCGGTGCTGTTCCACTGTTCCTCGGGGACCCGGGCCGAACTGGCTTTTGATGTCCTGAAGGAAAAGGGGATCAAGGTCCGCTACCTCCGGGCTAATGTAGAGTTCGGGCCTGGCGACAAGATCGCGATCAAGGAGTGAGCTGAGGCTTGACGGCAAGCCAGGTTCTCTATTCAGGTTTCGGGGTCCACTCTTGGGCCCCGTTTGTTGTTTCACGAAGGCGATATGAACAGATCCATTTTCCAGTTCGGGGAACAACGTCCGGAATTCGCGGTGCGCGTGCTCAACGAGCGAGCGGTCCGGGCCAGCGCCGGTATTCTGTTCTTCTTCGCCTTCATCGCCTTCATGAATGCATTTTTGCTGGGTAACTTTCAGCCAACGCGGCTGTTCGTGGTGGTCTTTCTGCTTGAGTTCGCGATCCGGATCTTCATCAATCCGCGTTATGCCCCGAGCCTGATCATCGGACAGTGGGTGGTGCGCAAGCAGCAAGCCGAGTATGTGGGTGCGCCACAAAAACGTTTTGCCTGGTCCATTGGCTTGGTGCTGGCGCTGGCCATGCTTTACCTGATGGTGCTCAACAACGTGGTTGGTCCGATCAACATGATCGTCTGCTCGGTCTGCCTGTTGCTGCTCTTTTTTGAGGCGGCCTTTGGTATCTGCATTGGATGCAAGTTTTACAACCTGTTGAACAAGGAAAAGGCGCAGCTCTGCCCCGGCGGCGTGTGTGAAGTTCCAAAAGCCGATCGCCCCGGCATCAGTCTGGCTCAAGGGGCGGTGCTGCTGCTGTTCGCCGGCCTGATCGCTTTCACCGCACAATGGGTTTATGGTTCTGGCGCTCCGCCGTTGCGCTCGACACCCGCTGCGAACGCACCGTCTGCCGCCGGCGTGCGTGACCCGGCTGAAGAGGAGCGTTGCAAGGTGCCCGCGTTTGCCAAGGCCATGGGGCATGAAGAAAAATGGAAACAACACAACCACTGTCAGTGAGACTCATCTGCGAGGGGCGTTCCATGGACGCTTTGGCGTAGCATACCGGTCTGGTTCAACCTCTTAGGCGTATTGGCAGGAGCAGCATGCAGGATTCCATGATCGAGTCGTTTTTTGACCCGGCAACGGCGACCGTGACGCACCTTGTTTCAGACCCGGTGAGTCGGCGTGCCGCTGTCATCGACAGCGTGCTCGATTACGACCCGAAATCCGGGCGAACATCCCACACCAGCGCCGACCGCGTCGTCGATTACATCCGGCAGCATGAGTTGCAGGTGCAGTGGCTGCTGGAAACCCACGCACATGCGGATCACTTCTCGGCTGCCCCCTACCTGAAGGAAAGGCTTGGTGGCAAAGTGGCCATCGGCCGTCAGATTTGTGAAGTGCAGAGCGTGTTCCGACGCCTGTTCAATGACCAGGACATGGATGTCGAAGGACGGGACTTTGATCAGTTGCTTGATGATGGCGATGTGATCCGGATCGGCGAGCTGCAGCTTCAGGTCATGCATACACCGGGACACACAGCTGCCTGCCACACCTTTCTTGTCGGGCGTGATGCCTTCGTTGGCGACACGCTGTTCATGCCGGACTACGGATCGGCGCGCTGCGATTTTCCGGGTGGTGACCCAGCCAGGCTGTATCGTTCGATCCAGCGCATCCTGGCGCTGCCTGCCGATACCAGGCTGCACATGTGTCATGACTACCCGCCAGCCGGTCGCGCGCCGGCCTGGGTGAGCAGCGTCGGTGAACAGCGCGCAAGAAACATTCACGTTCACGAGGGCGTGACCGAAGCCGAATTTGTCAGCATGCGCACGGAGCGCGACAAGACACTGGCGATGCCCTTGTTGATCCTGCCGGCGGTCCAGGTCAACCTGCGTGCCGGCAAGTTGCCGACACCTGAGGACAACGGTATCAGTTATCTGAAGATCCCGGTCAACGCGCTCTGAAGCCTGGCACATGCAAACGCTTGCACTGGTCATGACATTGGGCGCCCTGATCGGGCTTGTGATGGCGCTCACCGGTGCGGGCGGCGGCGTGCTGGCGATTCCCTTGCTTGTTTTTGGCCTGCACCTGCCGGTACAGCAGGCGGCACCTGTCGGTCTGGTGGCGGTGGGCCTGGCTGCCGTCCTGGGCGCGACCCTGGGCCTGCGTCAGGGCATCGTGCGCTACCGGGCGGCGGCCTTGATCGGGGCAGTGGGCATGCTGATGGCGCCGCTGGGAGTGGCCTTGGCGCAGCGTTTGCCAAACCGGCCGCTGCTCGGGGCTTTTGCCCTGGTGCTCATGTACACCGCGTGGCGCATGCTCAGGAACCAGGCTCCGTCCGCTGCGCTGCCGGCTTCGGTGCTGTGTCAGGCCAGCCCGGTGGACCAGCGTCTGATCTGGACCCGACCCTGCGCACAGGCCCTGGCGGGCACCGGTGTGATGGCAGGTTTGCTCAGCGGTTTGCTCGGTGTCGGGGGTGGCTTTGTCATCGTGCCGGCTTTGCGGCGCTACACCGATCTGGAGATCCGCAGCATTCAAGCCACCTCGCTGGCGGTGATTGCACTCGTTTCCACGAGCGGGGTTGCCGCCGCAACATTTCACGGACCGGTGCTGTGGGCTGTGGCCTTGCCTTTCGCTGCCGGGTCCGTGATGGCATTGCTTGTGGGGCAGCAGTTGGCAAGAAGATTGGACGCCAGGCGACTGCAGCAGGCCTTTGCCTGGTTTAGCGTCCTGATAGCGCTGCTGATGCTGGCCCGGGCGTTTGCGTGGCTGGCCGCCTGATGATCGATGCCTAGATCCATATCGGTTGACGCACATCAGCGCAAGACATCCCCGTGCGGATATAGTTTCCGCACTTCATATTCAAAGGAAAGCTGTTATGAAAATGCTTACGGATCTGTTCAGTACCGACTACGGTTTGATGAGTCTTGCCGTGATTGTCTTCACGCTCGGCATGGCGGTCTGGTTTGGCGCATTTTTCAAGCGAAAAATGGCTGAAGATGCGAAGAACGCCGGGCATTGAGGATATCGATTGAACAAGCCGGAACCTGAGTCACGCAAAATCATCCCCATCCAGGCCCAGGACGCTGATGGGGAACTGATATCGCTGTACGCCTCGCACCAGAGAATCTACCCGCGCAGCGTCTCGGGCCTGTTCTCGCAGTGGCGCTGGGGCATGGTCTGGCTCACCCAGATCATCTTCTACGGTCTGCCCTGGCTGGAGTTCGGCCAGCGCCAAGCCGTTCTGTTTGATCTGGGCGCCAGACGCTTCTACATCTTCGGCCTGGTCCTGTACCCGCAGGACTTCATCTATCTGACCGGCCTGATGGTGATCTCGGCCCTCTCGCTG
>CAITZZ010000010.1 GCA_903897005.1 uncultured beta proteobacterium
AAGAGGTCACGGGTTTTCGAGATTGCCAGTGGGCTGCCAAGGGCGTGCAGGTACGCAATCCGGCGTTCGACGTGACGCCGGCCGAACTGGTGACGGCCTTGATTACCGAAAGAGGCGTGCTGTACCAACCCGACAGGGAAAGCATCGCCAGCTTGCAGTTCAACGCCTGACTCGCTACGTCATCGCGGGCCCCTGATTTGTCATTGTGGGCCCCTGATTTGTCATTGCGGGCCTGACCCGCAATCCAGTGTTGGCGTGGCACTGGATCCCGGATCAAGTCCGGGATGACAGTTGCTGGTCCGGGATGACAGTTGCTGGTCCGGGATGACAGTTGCTGGTCCGGGATGACAACGGTGTGGCTCGCGACGAGAGGAGTGGCATCGCGACGACGGTCGGGCGCTGCCCCTACTTCAGCCAGCCGCGCTTCCTGAAGTACCACATGGGCACCAGCGCGCTCGCGACCATCAGCGCTAATGCATAGGGGTAACCCAGCGTCCAATCCAGTTCCGGCAGGAACTTGAAGTTCATGCCGTAAATGCTGGCAATCAGCGTCGGTGGCAGCAGGGCGACGCTGGCCACCGAGAAGATCTTGATGATCTTGTTCTGGTTGATGTTGATGAAACCGACGGTGGCATCCATCAGGAAGTTGATCTTGTCGAACAGAAAAGCGGTGTGCGAATCGAGCGAGTCCATATCGCGCAGAATCTGTCGCGCTTCTTCAAACTGCTCGGCGTTGAGCATCTTGCTGCGCATCATGAAGCTGACGGCGCGCCGGGTGTCCATCACGTTGCGCCGGATGCGACCGCTCAAGTCTTCGTGGCGCGCAATGGCGCCCAGCACTTCGCCGGCCAAGGCGTCGGTCATGTCGCCCGAGAGCACTTTGGTGCTGACTTTCTCGACGTCGTCGTAAACGCTTTCCAGCGTGTCGGCCGAGTATTCGGCGTCCGCATCAAAGAGCTTGAGCAGCACTTCCTTGGCGTCTTCGATCAGCCCCGGAGCCCGGCGGGCCCGCATGCGCAGCAGGCGAAACACGGGGACGTCCTCGTCGTGAATCGAGAACAGCACGCCTTTGCTCTTGAGTTCGGGATTTTCCAGGTTCAGGATGAAGGCCACGCGCACGGTGCGCGGCTCGGTCTCGTCGGCGATCAAGAAGTCGCTGCGGATGTGCAACTCGCCGTTCTCTTCGCGGTAAAAACGGGCGGACTCCTCAATGTCTTCGTCCATCGCGTCTTCCGGGATGGACAGTCCGTAGTATTGTTTGACCCAGCGCTTTTCTTCCAGCGTGGGTGACTCCAGGTCAACCCAGATCGGCTGGAACTTGGACAATTCTTCCAGGGCCTCGATCTCTTCCTGGAACAGCCTGCCATTGGCAAGCGTGAATATGTTGAGCATGGCTTACTCCCTTAGGGTGGATTGCATCTGACAGGGTTTGTGGGTTTCGGCTTTCAACCCCGATGCAGTCAAGGGAATTGAAAGCTAGCAACTGGGAACGGGTAACAAGGAGTCTTCTCCGATAATTGAGGTGGCGAAATTATCGCACCGCTCCGCAGCTTGCACCCTAGCGAAATATTTTTGAAAGTTCTGCTTTAATTGCATTGCGTCAATAAATGCTATTGCACTTTGAACGCACAGGGGGCATAGTGAATTCGTTGAAATCTTTTTTAACACGCAACGCAACTGGAGAGTATTTATGAACCTGACGATCAGCGGCCACCATCTTGAAGTTACACCCGCACTGCGCAGCTATGTCACGAGCAAGCTTGATCGGATCGTTCGGCATTTTGATCAGGTGGTCGACGTCAAAGTGTTGTTGACTGTGGAAAAGCAGAAGGAGAAGGAGGGTCGACAGCGAGCGGAGTGCAACATCCACGTCAAGGGTTCCGACATTTTTGCCGAGAGCTCGGATGCCGACCTTTATGCCGCCATCGATGAGTTGGTGGACAAGCTCGATCGCCAGGTGGTGCGCTACAAGGACCGCAAGCAGGATCATCACCATGAAACGGCAAAACGCGAGGTGCAGGCTTGAGGGCATAATCTGGCCCTGAATCATGAACCGACTCTCCAACATCCTGAGTGCCGAGCAAGTGCTTGTGCAGGTTGAAGCCAGCAGCAAGAAGAGGGCCTTTGAGGAGGCCGGGTTGCTGTTTGAGCGGCTGCATGGCCTGAGCCGGGCTCTGGTGACCGACAGCCTGTTTTCCAGGGAGCGCCTGGGATCCACCGGGCTCGGGCATGGTGTGGCGATACCGCATGGCCGTATCAAGGGACTGAAAGCGCCGATGGCGGCGGTTTTTCAGCTGGCCGCGCCGATTGTCTTTGATGCCCCCGATGAACAGCCGGTGGCACTGCTGATCTTTCTGCTGGTCCCCGAAGCAGCAACGCAAAAGCATCTGGAAATTCTGTCGGAGATTGCTGAACTGCTGAGTGACGCTCCCCTGCGTGAGAAACTCTCCAACTGCGCCGACGCCGGCGAACTTCATGGCCTGATCGCCGGCTGGCGCTCGACCCAGCTGGCCTGATGCCGTGAAGCCCAACGTTGTCAGTGCCAACGTACTGTTTGAGGAATTTCGCAACACGCTGAAGTGGGAGTGGGTCGCTGGGCTGGGCGCCTCCGAGCGGCGCTTTGACGAGGGTGCGGTGCGCGCCGCGCGCTCCGGCGCCGATCTGGTCGGTCACCTCAACTACATCCATCCCTACCGCATCCAGATTCTGGGTGAGCGCGAAATCGCTTACTTGACGAACGCTGGTGCCGACGACTGTGCGCGCCGGACTTCACGCATCGTGACACTGGAGCCGCCGGTCTTGGTACTGGCCGATGGCCAGCGCGCCCCGCCGGCATTGCTGACGATGTGCGAGGAGGCGCAAATCCCGATGTTTTCGGCGCAGGGTTCCTCGGCGTTTGTGATTGACGTGCTGCGTGCCCACCTGTCCAAGCATTTTGCCGATCGCTGCACCATGCATGGCGTGTTCATGGACATTCTGGGTCTGGGCGTCATGATCACCGGTGAGTCGGGCCTGGGCAAGAGCGAACTCGGTCTCGAGTTGATCTCGCGCGGCAATGGGCTGGTGGCCGATGACGCCGTGGACCTGTATCGCATCAACCAGGACACGATCGAGGGCCGCTGCCCCGAATTGCTGATCAACCTGCTTGAAGTGCGCGGTATCGGCCTGCTCGATATACGCTGCATTTTTGGCGAGACAGCGGTGCGGCGCAAGATGCGTCTGAAGCTGATCGTGCACCTGGTCCGACGCGAAACGCTGGAGCGCGACTACGAGCGCATGCCGCATGAGCCGCTGACCCAGGACGTACTGGGCGTGCCGGTCAGAAAAGTCGTGATTCAGGTGGTGGCCGGTCGCAACATCGCGGTGCTGGTCGAAGCGGCGGTGCGCAATACCATTTTGCAGTTGCGCGGCATCGACACCTACCAGGAGTTTGTCGAACGGCAGCGCAAGGCGATGGACCCAGAGGAGCAGGACGGCTAAAGCGGGTCGCTGCTGTGCGTTGGGCGATGCGGGCAGGCCTGGGTTGTGCAGTGGGCATAGAGGCTGAGCGCGTGGTCGGCAATGGCAAAACCCTTGGTAGCGGCCACGGCGTGCTGACGCTGCTCGATTTCGGCGTCGTAAAACTCTTCCACTTTGCCGCAGTCCAGGCATACCAGATGGTCGTGGTGCTGGCCTGCATTGAGTTCAAAAACCGCCTTGCCGCCTTCAAAATGGCTGCGACTCAGGATCTCGGCATGTTCAAACTGGGATAAAACACGGTAGACCGTGGCCAGCCCGACATCGGAGCCTTCTTCCAGCAAGACCCGATAGAC
>CAITZZ010000011.1 GCA_903897005.1 uncultured beta proteobacterium
CGCCTGGAGGAAACACCTCTTGAGCAGGCGTTTACCGAGCGCAGCACCTACGACATTTTTTGCAGTTCGGCCCGGGTTTTCGGCGACAAGACGGCCCTGACCTTCCTGCACTCGGCCAGGCCGGAAGACGGCGTTACGCGCTGGTCCTATGCCGACTTGCTTGCCGGTATTCATCAGACGGCGAACCTGCTGTTTCGAATCGGTGTGCGACCCGGTGATGCCATTGGGGTTCTGCTGCCGGGATGTCTAGACTATCACCTGGCGCTCTGGGGTGGCGAGGCAGCAGGCATTGTGCAACCACTCAATCCCCTGCTCAGCGAAGAGAAGCTGGTCTCCTTGCTCAATGCCGGCAAGGCCAAAGTGCTGTTTGCCTGGGGCTCGGATGACGAAGCGGGAATCTGGTCGAAGGCCCTGCGCATCCGCGCTCAGGTGCCGACACTGCTTGCCGTGCTGCGGGTTGCACCTGTCGGTGAAGCAACCGCGCCGGCCCTGCCTGAGGGCGTACTGAACTTTGGCGAACTACGTCGCAGTGAGGTCGATGATCGGCTGGTCAGTGAGCGCCGCATTTCAGCAGACGACATCGCTGCCTACTTTCACACCGGGGGCACCACGGGCGCACCCAAGCTGGCCCGCCACAGCCATGCTGCGCAGGTCTTCACGGCCTGGGTCTGCGTGCAGATGCAGGGCACGCTGGCCTCCGACGTCGTGATCAACGGTTATCCGCTGTTCCATGTGGCCGGGGTGCTGCCCGGCTGCCTGACATCCTTTGCGGCCGGCTCCGAAGTGGTGATTCCGACCACCGCGCTGTTTCGCAACCGGGAGGTGCTGAGCAACTACTGGCGCCTGGTCGAGCACCATCGGGCGACGGTGGTCTCGGCCGTGCCCACCATATTGGCAGCGCTGGTCGATATCCCGGTCGCAGCGGCAGACATCTCCTCGCTGCGTTATTGCCGCACCGGCGCGGCGCCGATCTCGCCGGACATGGCAGCACGCTTTGAGACTCTATTTGGTCTACATGTGCATGAGAGTTTGGGTATGACGGAGATGGCCGGTATATCGACCATCACGCCCCCTGGTGTCAATGCTCCGGCGGGTTGCGTCGGATTCAGACTGCCGCATACCCAGCTGCGCATCGTGGCCCTGGATGAACACGGCAAGGCGACCGAGCACGAGATGCCGCGCGGCGCGCAGGGCATGGTGACCTTCAAGTCGCCGAATCTGTTTTCTGGATTTCTTGACCCCCAGGACAATGTCCACGCATTGACAGCGGAGGGCTGGCTCGCCACCGGTGACCTGGGATGGCTTGATGATCAAGGTCGACTCAATTTAAGCGGTCGCTCCAAGGATCTGATCATTCGGGGTGGCCACAACATCGACCCGAAAGTGATTGAAGACGCCATGGCGGCTCACCCCGCTGTTCAACATTGCGCTGCCGTGGGTGCGCCCGACGCCTATGCCGGCGAGTTGCCGGTGGTCTTTGTGACGCTGACTCCGGGCGCGGTAGCCTCGGAAGCGGAACTGCTCGAATTCGTGCGTAGCCGGGTCGACGAACCGCCAGCCCGCCCCAAGTCTGTGACAGTGCTGAAAACCATGCCGATGACCCTGGTGGGCAAGATCTACAAGCCCGAACTGCGACAGCTGGCGGCCGGGCCGATTCGGGGCTAGCTCTTGCGCCGGTAAAACAGCAAGGGCTGCGTCTCACGCTTGATCGATCCCCGATCGCAACCGCCGCAATGGCAACCGTCCGAAGCGATGGCTGCCCTTTCCAGACTCAAGCGCAATGAAGCGTGCAAGGGCAAGCGCAGCAAGCTTTTGGCCATGGCCCTCCGGGCAAGCTGCGGCAGCAAGGTCCAGCCGGCATAGCCAAAGCAGCAGGCGACCACAACAAAGACGATCAGAGATTGCAGCGTCATGCTTCAGGACCCCAGCCACAAGGTGATGCGGTAGGTTGCAAACGCCGCCGCATAAGCCAGTGCGAACAGATAAAGCGCCATCAGCAGCGGGTAGCGCCAGGAGTTGGTTTCACGTCGCACCACAGCCAGGGTCGACAGGCATTGCGGCGCAAATACAAACCAGGCCAGAAGCGAGTAGGCGGTGGCGAGCGACCAGCCCTGCGCCAGCACGGGGGCCAGGGCATCAGTGACCGATTTGTCAGCCGCTGACAAAGAATAGACCGTGCCCAAGGCACCCACCACGACCTCGCGTGCCGCCATGCCAGGCACCAGCGCCACGGATATCTGCCAGTTGAAGCCAAGCGGCGCAAACAGCCACTGCAAGGCATGACCGAGCATGCCGGCAACGCTGTAGCTGATGGCTGGCCCCTGGCTGGCGTCCCAGCTAGCCGGCGGCCCGGGATAGGTGGACAGGAACCAGAGCACGACCATCAGCGCGAAGATGATGCCACCGACCCGGCGCAAAAAGATACGGGCTCGCTCCCACAAACCCAGCCCAATATTGCGCAGATTGGGAAGACGGTAAGGGGGGAGTTCGAGCATCAGTGGCTGGTAGGCGCTTTTCATCCAGACGCGCTTGTAGACCCAGGCGACGCCCAGGGCCGACACCACGCCAGCAACGTACAGGCCGAACAGCGTAAGGCCGCGCAGGCTGAACCAGCCAACGTCGCGCGCCGGCACAAACGCGCCTATGAGCAAAGCGTAGACCGGCAGGCGCGCCGAGCAGGTCATCAGTGGCGCCACCATGATGGTGGCAAGTCGGTCGCGCCAGTTGACGATGGTGCGCGTCGCCATGATGCCTGGAATGGCACAGGCAAAGCTCGACAGCAAGGGAATGAAGGCACGACCTGACAGGCCCACTTTGCCCATCAGGTTATCCAGCAGAAACGCGGCGCGTGGCAGGTAACCGGAGTCTTCCAACAGCAAAATGAAGAAAAACAGAATCAGAATTTGCGGCAGAAAAACCAGGACGCCACCGACACCGGCAAGAACACCATCCACCAGGAGGCTGCGCAAAGGCCCGGCCGGCATCAGGGCCAGCGTCCAGTCGCTAACCGACAGCACCGCTGCCTTGATGGCATCCATGGGCCAGCTAGCCCACAAAAAGACGGCCTGAAAAATCAGGAACAGCACCGCCGCCAGCACGATCAAACCCCAGAAGTGGTGCATCACCACGGCATCGAGTCGGTGCTGAAAACGCCCCAGGTGTGGCGCCATGGGCGCGACCAGCGCCAAAATGCGACGCACTTCAAGCTGCAAGTCGGTTGAATTGCTTGTGTTTGCATGAGCCGGCGCGTTGGACGGCGTGACGGCGGGCTTGGCGAAATACTGTTCGAGTTGCGCCAGTAACCTGGCATGGCCGTCATGCTTGACTGCAACGGTTTCTACCACCGGGCAGCCCAACTCCTGCGCCAGCCGAGGTACATCGACCTTGAGCCCTTGCGAGCGTGCGACATCGGCCATGTTGACGGCCACCAGCAAGGGCCTTCCAAGGCGTTTGAGTTCGAGTACCAGGCGCAGATTCATGCGCAGATTGGTAGCGTCGACCACTGCCACGATGAGGTCAGGAGCGTCTTCGCCGGCACGGCGACCTTCCACCACGTCAAGCATCACCTGCTCATCGGGCGTCGCTGGCGTCAAGCTGTAGGAACCCGGCAAATCGACCACCGATACAGTCTGCCCATTGGGCAACCGAGCCAGTCCGACCTTGCGTTCTACCGTGACACCGGCGTAATTGGCGACCTTTTGACGGGCTCCGGTCAGGAGGTTGAAGAGCGCCGTTTTGCCGCAGTTGGGGTTGCCGACCAGCGCGATGCTCTTGATGGCAAACTCAGGTCCGACGGCGCTGGCGTGAGACATCGACCGATCAGGCGGCGCTGACCTCAAGGTGGCGCACTTGAATACACTGCGCCTCCAGCAGACGCAAGGCAAACAGCGTTTCTCCCACCTGCACTGCCAGCGGCTCGCGTCCGCCAGGACCCCGGCGCAGCAAGCGAACCGGCTCTCCGGCGATGAAGCCCAGTTCTTCAAGGCGACGCAAAGTTGCAGCACCGACCTCGGCAGAACCTGAAACCACCCGCTCCACCAGCGCGTGGGTGCCCTTGGGCAGTTCAGACAACAACATCAAGCGGACCTCACAAAACAGCAAACGGGATTAAAACAGCTCCAACGCAAATGAGATTCTATCTCATTTGGGGTGATTAGCAAGAGGAAATGCCGGGATGGGTGCCGCTCAGCAACGTTGCTTTTTGCATGAAGACGCGCCAAGCATGCTGCACTATTTGATGTTGTCGCGATCCGAAAGTTAGTGTTTACTGCTATTCAAATGTACGTTAGCTATCACCAAGCAAACCACAGCCACGCAGAATCAATGACACGACGTGTTCTGTGGCGCGCGCGTAGTCCGACGCCCCGAGTTCCGCACGGCCCAACACGGCGCTGACCTGGACACCAAAATCGGCATAGGTCTGGGTTGCCGCCCAAATGGTAAAAAACAGGTGAACGGGGTCCACCGGCGCCATGCGGCCGGCGCTAATCCAGCCCTGGATCACCGCCGCCTTGCCCTGCACCAGTTCACGCAGTTCCGTGCCAAGCAGGGCCTTCACGACCGGCGCACCGTGCAAAAGCTCGTTGGCAAAGACCCTGGAGGCATGCGGACGCTGCGCCGACAAGGCCATTTTGGCGCGGATATAGGTTTCGATGGCGACTCTGGGGTCGGCCTTGGGTGTGATGCCATGCGTCGGCACCAACCAATCCTCCAGCGTGCGCGCGAGCACCGCGCGGTACAGCGCCTGCTTGCTGCCAAAGTAGTAGTGCAGATTGGCTTTGGGCAAACGCGCCGCCTCGGCAATCGCGGCCATCGTGGCGCCGCCAAAGCCGGCGCCGGCAAAGACGCGCTCGGCCGCAGCCAGAATAAGTGCTTCGTTGGCCTGGCGTATCTGGCCTTTTGACGTCTCCTCGTCGAACGAGGGCGTCGGTTGCAGATCAGGACTTTTTCGCGGTGATGAAATAGTAGGCCCCAGACACCGCCAGACTGAAGAACCAGCCGAAGTCAAAAAGGCTGACCAGGCTTGGGTTGACCGATGCCTTGTCCAGCACTCCGGACACGACAAGGTAGCCGGGCAAGCATGGCAGCACGCCCAGCGCAAAGGCGATGATGGCATGCATGTTCCAGCCGCCGCTGTACTCATATGCGCCGCCCCGGCGATAGAGATCGTCCACCTTCAGTTCGCCCTTGCGCACCAGGTAGTAGTCGACCATCAGAATGCCGGCAATGGCGCCCAGCAAGGTACCGTAACCGCCTAGCCATGTGAACAGGTAGCCACCCGAAGTGGCGAGCAATTTCCACGGCATAAACAACAGCCCGATCACGGCAGCGATCAAACCGCCAGTACGAAAACTGATCTTGTCGGGAGCCAGATTGGAAAAGTCGTAGGACGGAGAAACCAGATTGGCGGCAACATTGGTGGTCAGATTAGCCAGCAAGATGACGATCAGGCCCAGTGCCGATGCAAAGGTTCCCATTTGAGTAAGCAAGCCATCGGGAAACAACTGGGCTTTGCCGTACAAAATTTGGGAAACAGAGAAACCAATGATGCCAACCATGGAGAACAGCGCCATGGGAATTGGCAAACCGACCGCCTGTCCCAACACCTGGTCGCGGTTGCTCTTGGCAAAACGTGTGAAGTCAGGAATGTTAAGGGCCAGCGTGGCCCAAAAACCAACCAGTCCGGTCAGTGCAGCCCAGGTATTGGGACCGCCAGCGACCACCTTGGCCGGCAGATCAAGCAACTTGCCGGACGGCACCGACATGAAAGCCCATACCACCAATGCCAGGGACGCCAGAATCATCAATGGGGCAGCAACCACTTCAAGCTTGCGGATCGACTCCACGCCGTTCCAGATGTAATAGATGTGCACCGCCCAAAAAAGGTAGAAGCAAACCAGCTGCGAGTTGCTGATGAACTCACCCTGGGCCGGACCCGCCAAACCCATGCCGATGACATTGAAAAACCCGTGCAGGGCCAAGGCACCGAAATAACAATTGATCGAAAACCAGCCACAGGCTACCAGGCCGCGCAGGACAGCGGGCAGATTGGCGCCCTTGACCCCAAAAGAGGCGCGCGCCAATACCGGAAAGGGAATGCCATAGCGGGTGCCCGATCGACCAAGTAGCAGCATGGGAACCAGCACAATGCAGTTGGCCAGGAACACCAGCCAGATTGCCATCTGCCAGGTGAAGCCCTGGTCCAGCATGCTGCTGGCCATGGTGTAGGTTGGTACACAGACCACCATGCCAACCCAAAGCGCCGCAAAATCACTGGCTCGCCAGTGACGTTGCGCTTCGGTAGTCGGTTTCAGGTCGTCGTTGATAAGGGGGTTGTCGCCTGCCAGTGAACTCATTCCTATCTCCGGTTAGTTGTTGGAAACTTACTCGATCAAGGGCGAACTCGCGCTCCCGATCACACCTTCGGAGGACACTCGCTCGTCAACGAAACATGCGCTGCAAACTGATGCGCCAAAACAGGCTGTGACGCACCCAAACAATGCGAAACAGCCGGAAACCAACCAATTGGTCAGGTTATTCTAGTGAGTCAAGCCATTTCCGTGCCACAAATTTCATCGGGGTTTGTACGGGTGTCTGACCCGGAGAAAGGGCTCTCGTGCTGAAGATCACTGGCGTGATCGAGCCAGCTCCACATACCAGTCCAGACTCGCTGGATTGGCCATCGCCTCGCGGTTCACCACCTTCTCAAGTGGATGACCCAGCAGCAACTTCTTGATGGGCAATTCCTGTTTCTTTCCGGACAGCGTGCGCGGTATCTGGGTCACCTGAAAAATCTCGTCAGGCACAAAACGTGGTGATAGCGCTGTCCTGATGGCCGCCACGATCTTGGCATGCAAAGCCGGCGTCAAGGTCAATTCGGGTCGCAGGACGACAAACAAAGGCATGTAGCTCTGGCGCCCCAGGTATTCCAGGTCAACCACCATGGAGTCGAGCACTTCGGGCAGGGCTTCAACCGCGCTGTAGATCTCGCTGGTCCCCATGCGCAGTCCGTGCCGATTGATGGTGGCATCACTGCGGCCATAAATGATGCAGCCCCCATCCGTTCCGATTTTGAGCCAGTCGCCGTGCCGCCAGACGCCGGGGTACATGTCGAAGTAGCTCGACAGATAACGCTGCTTGGCTGTGTCACCCCAGAAATACAGCGGCATGCTGGGTATCGGTTGCCTACAAACCAGCTCGCCCACTTCATCGATCACTGGCTCGCCCTGCTCGTTCCAGGCCTCCACTGCGCAGCCAAGCAGCCGGCATTGCATCTCGCCCGGCACTTGCGCCAGCTCGCGATTGCCGCCAATGAAAGCGCCGCAAAAGTCAGTGCCGCCGGAGATGTTGCTCCACCAGATGTTGCCCCCACGCTCGCTCACTGCGTGTGGCTCGCTGCCCCCCCAGGGGGCTAATTTTCCTTGGGGCGGCCCGGCGGAAAATTCCTCGCCCTCGTGCCGGTGCGTGTTCGTCAAGCGGCGGAATTGGTCCGTGCCCCAGGCTTGGGCGTCGGCGCTCAAAGGTGAGCCGGTCGTGCCCAGAGCGCGCACTTGCGAGAGGTCACCGCAGTTGCGCAGGTCCACACCCGCCTTCTGGCAGTTGGCATAAAAGGCGGCGCCGGCACCAAAGAAGGTGACACCTAGTTCCGCGGCGAAGCGCCAGAGCGTGGTCCAGTCAGGCTCGACCTTGTTGCCGCTGGCATCAACAGTGCGGCCAGCCGGATTGCCATCAAAGATGCAACAGGTCACGCCAGCGAGCAGGCCGCTGACCTGCGCGTTCCACATCACCCAGCCGGTCGAGCTATACCAGTGATAGCGCTCCCCCAGGGAGTTGGGCGCATAGCTGCATCCAACGTCGTTGTGCAGGCACAGCAGTGCGCGCCCGACCAGCACCGTTCCACCATGACCATGCACGATGGGTTTGGGCAGTCCGGTGGTGCCGCTGGAGTAGACGATCCACAGCGGGTGATCAAACGCCAGCCAGAGCGGCTCGAAGGCCTGGGTCTGGGCGTCGTCGCGACGGATGGTTTCGCTGAAATTGACGCTGCCAGGGAAACTCTTGTCGAAATCGGTCACCAATCCAAGATTGCTTTGCAACACCAGATGCTGCACCGAAGGCAGAGCAGCGCAGAGCTCTGCCAGCACAGCGATGCGATCGATATCGCGCCCGCCGTAGCACACGCCGTCGCACGCAATCAGCACCTTGGGCTCGATTTGCTTGAAGCGATCGAGCACGGCATGGGTTCCCATGTCGGGCGCACAAATGCTCCAGACGGCCCCGATGCTGACAGTGGCCAGGAAGGCAACCACCGCCTCGGGTGCATTGGGCAAATAGGCTGCAACGCGGTCGCCCGGCTGCACACCTTGCTCGCGCAGATGCAGGGCCAGTGAGGCCACCTGACGGCGCAGCGTAGGCCAACTGGTTTCACGAGCCGCCGCGGTGCCCAGGCTCTTTTCATTGTGGCTCAAGATGGCTGGCACTGCGGCCGCGTGCGCGGCCTGGGCATGACGCAGCACTTCTGCGGCGTAATTGATTTTGGCGCCGACGAACCAGCGTGTGTCGGGCATCGCTACCCCGTCGCAGACTACGCTGCAGGGCGAGGGTGAACGCAGCTCGAAGTAGTCCCAGATGCTTTGCCAGAAAGCGCTCAGGTCGGTTGTCGACCAGCGCCAGAGCGCGTCATAGGATTCAAAGGACAGTCCGCGCTGCGCACCAAGCCAGTCCTGGTAGAGACGTATCTGCGGCACATGAGGTGGCATCGGGGCTTGGATCATGGGCCGAGGTTACTGCAACATGCGAAGAAAACTTCCTATTTTGATTCGGCTTGCAACAGACGCTCGCTCTTCCAGTAAACATCGTCGCCCACGCTGCCGTCAGTGCGGTGCCGGTTGAGAACGCGGGCCAGCACAAACAGCAGGTCACTCAGACGATTCAGGTACTGGCGC
Source organism: uncultured beta proteobacterium (assembly GCA_903897005.1). GTDB lineage: Bacteria > Pseudomonadota > Gammaproteobacteria > Burkholderiales > Burkholderiaceae_C > Rhodoferax. Next base: position 8,946 of record CAITZZ010000011.1, read on the forward strand.
GGCGTATCCTTCAGGGCTTCCTTGTCCTCCAGCGCAACCACGGCTCGCTCGGCGCGGCGCGTGACGGTGCGACATACATGAGCCAGGGCGGCAGCGCGCGAACCGGCGGGCAGGATGAACTCCTGCAATGCAGGTAAAGCAGCGTTGTAGTGGGCCAGTGCCTGGTCCAGCGCCAGCACGGCCTCCGGCTTGAGAAGTTCAAATCCGGGGATAGACAATTCACCACCCAGATTGAACAACTGGTGTTGAATCTGCACCAGCAGTTCACGCACTTCGTCAGGCATCTCCTCACACAGCAGCACGCCCAGATTCGAGTTGAGCTCATCCACATCACCCATGGCATGCACTCGCAGGCTGTTTTTGGAGACGCGCGTGTTGTCGCCAAGGCCGGTGCTACCCTTGTCACCTGTGCGCGTGGCGATTTGTGTCAGTCGCTGTCCCATAAAGCATCTCCTTGATTGGTGCTATTGTTGCAGCAAAATAGAAGCTGCGGCCTTGCACGACAGTCGACAGCAAAGCTCCGCATCGCCCTGAACTGATTTGAAAAACGTAGGAATTCCCTGTGAACACACCGACCGAAACCGCCCCCATCGCGCCTCAAATCTGTCAGCGCGAGGTGCCTCCTGCCTTGATTGAGATGCTGAAAGAGCGATTTTCCGAGCAGTTCTCGATCGCGCTGGCAGTGCGAGAGCATCATGGTCGCGACGAATCCTCCTTTGCCGCTCCACCCCCGGCCGGCGTGCTGTTTGCACAGTCAACACAGGATGTGGTTGATGCGGTCAAACTGGCGAGCGACTTTGGTGTCCCGGTCATTCCCTTTGGCGTTGGAACCTCGCTCGAGGGTCACTTGCTTGCCGTGCAGGGTGGAATCAGCATCGACGTCAGTCGCATGAACCAGGTGCTGGCGATCAATGCCGAAGACCTGACCGTAACCGTAGAGGCCGGAGTGACCCGCAAGCAGCTCAATGAAGCGGTCAAGAGCACCGGCCTGTTTTTCCCCATAGATCCCGGGGCAGACGCCACTTTGGGTGGCATGAGCGCCACTCGCGCCAGCGGTACCAATGCGGTGCGCTATGGCACGATGCGTGAAAACGTCCTGGCCTTGAAGGTGGTGACGGCCAGCGGCGACGTGATGCGCACCGGCACCCGCGCCAGGAAGAGCAGTGCCGGTTACGACCTGACACGGCTGATGGTCGGCTCCGAAGGCACGCTGGGCATCATCACCGAAGTAACCGTCAAGCTCTACCCGTTGCCTGAGGCGATCTCGGCGGCAATTTGCTCCTTCCCCAGCATCGAAGCGGCGGTGCGCAGCACCATTCAAATCATCCAGCTGGGTATCCCGATCGCGCGGGTGGAGCTGATTGATGGCAACACGGTGCGCATGGTCAACGCCCACTCCAAGCTGAGCTTGCGCGAGGAACCCTTGCTGCTGATGGAATTCCACGGTTCCCCAACCGGCGTCAAGGAACAGGCTGAATCCGTACAGGAAATTGCGACCGGGTTTGGTGGAACCGCCTTTGAGTGGGCCACCACGCCCGAAGAGCGCACGCGCTTGTGGACGGCCAGGCACAACGCCTACTTTGGTGCGATTCAATCCAAACCAGGTTGTCGCGCCATTTCAACCGATACCTGTGTCCCCATTTCCCGTCTCGCGGATTGCCTGCTTGATTCTGTCGCAGAAGCAGATGCGAGCGGCATTCCGTATTTCCTGGTTGGCCATGTTGGCGATGGCAACTTTCACTTCGGCTATCTGATTGACCCCAATATTCCTGAAGAACGGGTGCTGGCAGAGAAACTCAATCACGCTCTGGTTACCAGGGCTCTCAAACTGGAAGGGACTTGCACCGGCGAACACGGCGTGGGCTTGCACAAAATGGATTTTCTGGTGTCCGAGACGGGCGCTGCGGCGATGGACATGATGCGCACCATCAAACGCGCGCTGGATCCAAAAAACATCATGAATCCAGGCAAGATCTTCACACTCTAATTTGCCGGCAACAAGGCTTCTTCGGCGATGGCGTTGGCCATGTACTCAATCATTCGCTGCATATCCTGGTCGGTATCGGCGTAACGAAGGGCGATGGCACGAAAGTCATCCTGAATTTCAATAAATGCGTCCACGATGTCGGGATCAAAGTGGCTACCGCGGCCCTCAAATATGATGGCGACTGCCTGGTCGTGAGGAACGCCAACCTTGTAAACCCGGTTTGAAATCAGCCCCTCGTACACGTCGGCTATAGCCAGCAGGCGGGCCGCCAGTGGGATCTGCTCTTCAATCAGTCCCTGCGGATACCCGCCGCCATCCCACCTTTCGTGATGCGAGTGCGCCATCTCCTTGAGCGTCTTGAAGGGTTCCCCCTTGTAGCCATAGGTCTTCTCAACCTGCTCAAGGACATCGCGCGCCAGCGTGGTGTGCGTCTTCATGACGGCAAGTTCGGCTGGCGACAAGCGGCTCGGCTTGAGCAAAATCCAGTCGGGTATTCCGATCGTGCCCAGATTGTGCAGAGGCGCCGCAAAAAAAAGCAGGTTGATGTAAGACTCGGTCAATTCCGATGCAAATCGTGGGTGGCCTTGAAGGCGCTGTGCCAGGCACTTGAGGTAATGCTGGATGCGCCAAATGTGGTTGGCAGTATCAGAACTGCGCGCGCCCGCCAGCTTGGCCAAAGTGAAAGCGACGACCGACATGCCTTCCAGCACAGAATCGGGAACGTTTTCGCGGCTACTGTCGGGTAAGTTCAAAATCTGGCCCTGTATTTGGAAGTTTCCTAGACCGGCAGTTTAGGCTACCTTGGCGTTTGCTGCAAAGGACCCAACAATGCTATGGTCGGCTCCTTCAGCACCCTGTCCCGAATTCAATGGGCGGCAGTACGCGCCAGTTTTTCAATCAAGCCGTTAAGTTCATCCAGTGAAGCAAAACGGATGCTGATTTCGCCCATTTCCTCCATGCGTCCCGCCCGCTTGACACGCTTCTTGACGCGAACCTCAACCTCGGCGGTGAGCAGGTCCGACAATTCCTCTTCCACTCGCTTGATGTCACGTGACTTCTCTTTCTTGTGCTTGACCGAGGTCAGGGCGAACTCGGCGCCGAGTTTCTTGGCCAGGCTTTCGGCTTCGCGTACCGACATCTTGCGCGCACTGATCTGACTCGCCGCCGTGATCTGCGTCGCTCGGTCCAGGGCAAGCAGAGCACGCGCGTGGCCCATGTCCAGGTCACCTGCCATCAACATGGTTTGCACCGGCTCGGCCAGGTTGAGCAGGCGCAGCAAATTGCTGGCCGCACTGCGCGAGCGTCCCACAG
>CAITZZ010000012.1 GCA_903897005.1 uncultured beta proteobacterium
CGTCGTAACCCCACTGCGCAGCGAGCCGGGCACATCGGGCAAGGTCTGCGGGTTCGCTACCGCCGAGTTGCAGTGCCAGTGGGTGCTCCTCCTGGTTGTAGTCCAGATGGCGCTGCACATCGCCATGAATCAGCGCCCCGGTCGTCACCATCTCTGTGTACAGCAAAGCGTTCTTGCTCAGCAGACGGTGAAAATAGCGACAGTGCCTGTCTGTCCAGTCCATCATCGGCGCAACGCACAGCTTGCGGTAATTCGGAAACGCAGCAGACAGGCTGGGCATCGGTTCCATCATCCGGGCACGGTGCACCAAGGCGCAGCGTCGTGCGCAAAAGCCATCCACAGCGCCCAGACGGAACTCGCGGCCAGCGCCAGCCCTGCGACTCGGACTCCCCAGTCTCCGTTACCTGAAGCTTTCAGGCGCAGCCACAACCACGGACCCGCCATCATCGAGACACTGGTACCCAGCGCAAACAAGGCCATGACCGCTGCACCAGAAGGCGCGCTGCCGGTCAAAGCCGCCACCATCAGTGCCGAGTAAAGCAGGCCGCAGGGCAGAAAGGTCCAAAGCATGCCCATCAACAGCGGCGCACCACCACCCTGCCCCGGGACCAGAGCACGTACCCGTAACCAGACAGTTCGGGCCGCCTGCTCCAGCCACACCGGTTGCTGGGCCCTGACCAGAAGCAGCAGGCCAAGCACAAAGGTCGCCGCATGGAACAGCGTCCACACCGGGCGCAAGGCGGCCGACTGAACCGTGAGCCATCCCAAACCCTGCATGGATGCCGCAGCCAATCCACCAAGCGCTGCGTACCCTATCACACGCCCGAATTGGAAACGCCACATGGCGCCAGTCCTGCCAGAGCCGGCCGAGTGTCCGATACCGGCACAAGCCGCGCCACACATGGCGACGCAATGTGGCCCCCCGGCCACCCCCATCAACAGGGCGGTTAAGGCAAGGGAGGACTGCATTACACGGCGCTAGAGGATCTTGGAAAAGCGCGCCGTGGTACGGTCGGTCTGCAGGTAGCGATCAAACACCATGGCAACGGCCCGGACAAAGAACCATCCGGTCGCGGTGACCTCGATGTTGTTCTCATTGAGCTTGACCAGCCCCTGCTCTGCCAGTTTCTCCAGCGTCGCCATCTCCGTGGCGAAATAGCTGCGAAACTCAATCGCGTACGCCGCCTCGATCGCCTTGAAGACAAGCAGCCCCTGGCACATCACCGCCATGATGACAGCCCGACGCAGCAGGTCATCGGCGCTCAGGCTCAAGCCACGCACGACCGGAAAACGCCCCTGGTCCAGAAAGTCGCAGTACTCTTCCATGGTCTTGGCATTCTGGCTGTAGGTAGAGCCGACCCGGCCAATCGATGACACGCCAAGACCAATCAGGTCACAGTCAGGCTGAGTACTGTAGCCCTGGAAGTTGCGATGCAGCCGACCCTGTTGCTTGGCAATGGCCAGTGGGTCGGTCGGTAGCGCAAAGTGATCCATGCCGACATAAACATAACCGGCGCCCATGAACGCCGCCATGGAGCGCGCCAGCATGGCAACTTTGGCGCCAGCATTCGGTATCTCTGTTGTCTCGATGCGACGCTGCGGCTTGAAACGCTCCGGCAGATGCGCATAAGCGTAAAGGGCAATTCGCTCGGGTCGCAGTTCGACCACCTGCGCCAGCGTGCGGTCGAATGACTCCGGACTCTGCAGCGGCAAGCCGTAAATCAGATCGACATTGATAGAGTCGAAATTGCGCTGCCGGGCCGCTGCCACCAGAGCAAAAACCTGCTCGGCCGGCTGCACACGATTGACTGACTTCTGCACCGCAGGGTCAAAATCCTGTACGCCGAAGCTGAGCCGGTTAAACCCCAACTCGGCCAGCGTGTCGAGCCTTGATGCGTCAATGGTTCGCGGATCCACCTCGATCGAGTATTCACCGCCCGGCACCAGGCTGAAGTTGCGCCGCAACATTGCCATCAGTTCGCGCAGTTCATCGTCTGTCAGAAACGTCGGTGAGCCGCCGCCCAGATGCAGCTGCGACACTGACTGTCCCAGACCCAGTTTGGCGATGTGCAGGTCCACCTCACGGCTCAGATAGCTCAGGTAGGGTGCGGCCCTGTCATGGTGCTTGGTAATGATCTTGTTGCAAGCGCAGTAGTAGCACAGGTTCTCGCAGAAAGGGATGTGCACATACAGTGACAAGGGCGTTGCCGAGGCCGCACCGCCCACACTGCGCTGCGTCAGCGCGCGCGTGTAGTCGTCAACCGGGAAACTTTCTACAAAACGATCTGCCGTCGGATACGACGTATAGCGCGGCCCCGACACATCAAAGCGACGCAACAGATCTTCGGAAATGGGTTCAGCTACTGCTGCGTTCATGAATACTCCTTGGCAAGACTCTCGAATATGCCTGAAAAACGAAAAATTAGTCTTGATACCCGTCAAAACCCGCAGGGATTGCAATCCCACAAATTTGACTGATATCAGGACTGCTTACAAATTGGTGCCAAAATGAGGGACATGAACCCTCAAACCCTCAAAGTAGCCTGCTCGAACTGTAATCTGCGGGAACTCTGCATGCCTGTGGACCTGAGCAAAGAGGAGCTTGACCGCGTTGATGACCTGGTTGGAGCCAGACGCAAGATCAAAAGAGGCACAACGCTTTTTCGCAACGGTGAGAAATTCACCAGTCTGTATGCCATTCGCACCGGATTCTTCAAGACTTGCGTGGCCTCCGAGGATGGTCGCGATCAGGTGACCGGATTTCAGATGGCTGGCGAGATTGTGGGTTTGGACGGCATTGTCAACGACCATCATACCTGCGACGCGGTGGCGCTGGAGGATGCTGAAGTCTGCGTCATGCCCTTTGACCGGATCGAAGAGTTTTCGCGTGAAGTCAACGCCCTGCAGCACCACATACACAAGATCATGAGCCGTGAAATCGTGCGCGAGCACGGCGTCATGTTGTTGCTCGGGAGCATGCGGGCCGAGGAGCGTCTGGCGACCTTTCTGTTGAACCTGGTGCAGCGGCTTCACGCCCGAGGATTTTCGCAGTCCGAATTGATCCTGCGAATGACACGGGAAGAGATTGGCAGTTTCCTCGGCTTGAAACTGGAGACGGTGAGTCGCACCTTTTCCAGATTTGTGGAAGACGGAATTGTCGAGGTCAAGCAGCGTCACGTCCGTATCTTGAGTCCGGCAGCCTTGCGCGACATCGTAAACCCCAAAGCCCCGATCTGAGCCCTGACTCAGGAGCACTGACCCTCTTGCCTCTTCGGGCACGCAACCGGCCGCTCATCGGCCGGCAGCGGACAGCGCTCGGCTTCAAAGGGTGATTGCGCCAGCAGTGTGGTCAAACCACTGGAGAGCATCGCAACAGCCCAGAAGACAAAGAAAGCCAGGCTGTAGACGCTCTGGCGTGAGAGTTCGAGCGGATGGCCGAAC
>CAITZZ010000013.1 GCA_903897005.1 uncultured beta proteobacterium
CACCTTCAACGTCGGCAGCCAGGCGCAGGTCAATTACAAGCAGCCGTCCGCCAGTTCCGCCACGCTCAACCGAGTGCTCGACACCAACCCGAGCCAGATCCTCGGCAAGATCACCGCCAATGGCCAGGTGTATTTCGTCAATCCGAACGGCGTCTATTTCGGCAAGTCGTCGTCGGTCGACGTCGGCGCGCTGGTCGCCTCGACCAAGAACATCAAGGATGCCGACTTCATGGCCGGCAACATGAAGTTCAGCCGCGACGGCAGCACCGGCAGCGTGGTGAACGAAGGAGAAATCCGCGCCGCACTGGGCGGCTTCGTCGCCCTGCTGGCGCCTGAAGTGCGTAACGAAGGCATCATCATTGCCCAGCTTGGCACCGTTGCGCTGGCGTCAGGCGAAGCTGTTTCGCTGCAATTCGATGGCGAAGGGCGCCTGCACAACGTCACGGTGGAACCCTCGCAGATCAAGGCGCTGATCGAGAACAAGGGCGCGGTGCTCGCCCCCGGCGGCCTCATCATTTTGTCGGCGCGCGCCGTCGACCGGCTGCAAGGCGGCGTGGTCAAAAACTCCGGCACGCTGGAAGCCACCGGCATGGCGATGCGCGGCGGCAAGATCGTGCTTGATGCGTCGGACCGCATCGAGAACACCGGCACCATCAATGCCAACGCCGGAGCTGATGGCAGCCCGGCTGGCAGCATTGCGCTGCGCGCGCCGGAAATCGTCAATAGCGGCAGCATCAATGCCAGCGACCTTGCCCTCGCCACTTCCGTGGCGGGCGGCAGCATCGCGGTGAACGCCACCACCTTCACCCAAGTGATCGGCGGCAAACTCGATGCCAGCGGCAGCCAGGGCGGCAGCATCGCCGTGCAGGCCGCGCAGGACATCACGCTGGAAGGCAGCATCAGCGCCGTCGCTACACAGGAAACCGGCGGCACGATCAGCGTGGTCGCCGCGCACAATGTCACCGTAAACAGCGCTGTGCTCGATGCTTCCGGCGCGAGCGGCGGTGGGCGGGTGCATGTCGAGGCCGGCGGCCGCAAGCCGACCGATCCCCCTCTCCCTGAAGACCAGCGTCCTACACTGGCCTTGAACGGCGCCACTACGCTACGCACGGGTTCTTCGCGTGGGCGCGGCGGCAACGTAACGCTCGGTGGCGAGCAGATCGGCCTGCTGGACACCACCCTGATCGACGCCACGGGCGCCACCGGCGGCGGCACCGTATTGGTCGGCGGCGACTGGCAGGGAAATAAATCGAGCCTGGCCCCTTTTGAGACATCGCAGGCCGTGGTCATGGCAGACACCGCTCGCATCGACGTGAGCGCCACAAAAGTCGGCGCTGGCGGCACGGCGGTGCTGTGGTCGGAGGCCTATACCGGCTTCTACGGCACCATCGTGGCGAGGGGCGGGGCGCAGGGTGGCGATGGCGGCAAGGTGGAAACATCGAGCCATGACAACCTCCTGGCCACGGGCACGGTTGACTCCTCGGCGCCAGCGGGCAAGGCCGGCGACTGGTTGCTCGACCCCTACAACGTCACCATCGGCAGCACCTCCAACAGCACTTACGCAGCCACCTTCACGCCAATCCTCAACGACGCCACGATACTGGCCAGCAGCATCGTGACCAGTCTCAACGCCGGCACCAGTGTCATCATCAACACCACCGGCGTGGGTAGCCAGGCGGGCGATATCACGGTCAGCAGCGCGATATCCAAAACCACCGCAACGGGTACGCCAACCTTGACCTTGAATGCCACAGGCAGCATCGCCATCAACGCTGGCATCGGCAATACGCTTGGCACGCTCCATCTCACGCTCAACGCCACCAATGGCGGCATCAGCGGCACCGGGGCCATATCCGGCACGGGCACGACCACGTTCAACGTTGCCAGCGCGAGCGCTACCGGTACCTACAGCGGCATCATCAGCAAGACGACGCTGGTCAAGTCAGGCAGCGGTACGCTGACCCTTTCCGGTGACAACTCCTACACGGGCACGACTACGGTCAGCGCAGGAACGTTGCAACTCGGTGCGACGGGTGGAGCAAGCAACACGCCCCTGGGTACCACGGGCTTAGGAACCATCGTATCCAGCGGCGCGACCTTGGATTTGAACGGCTTTTCGCTGGGCACCACGGAAGCGCTGACGCTCAACGGCACGGGAATTTCCAGCGGCGGCGCATTGAGCAACAGTTCAGCCGCTGCGGCCACTTATCAAGGTCTGCTCACCCTGGGCAGTGCCAGCAGCATTGTGGCGAACTCCGGAAATATTGTTCTTTCCAACGCCGGCACGATCAACGGCGCCACGTTTGGCCTGACGCTGGACGGTACCAATGCGGGCAGCAGCCTGGCCAGCATTCTCGGCACCACGAGCGGAACGCTGACCAAAGCGGGGAGCGGTACCTGGACGGTATCGGGGGCCAGCACCTACACCGGGCTGACCACGATCAGCGCTGGCACGTTGAAACTCGGCGCGAACGGCGGCGCAACCAACACCCCGCTGGGGACGATCGGGAGCCGAACCACCGTGGCCTTGGGCGCGACCTTTGACCTGAACGGGTTTTCGCTGGGCACGGCCGAATCGCTGACGATCAATGGCACCGGCGTAGACGGCACGGCCGGGGCGGTAACCAACAGTTCGGCAACGGCGGCCACGTATAGCGGCGCCATCACCCTGGGTAGTGCCGCCACCATCGTCGCCAATGCGGGCAACATGGTTCTTTCCAGTGCTGTCGCGATTGGCGGCGCAACATACGGGCTGACGCTGGACGGCAGCAACGCCGCCAGCAGCCTGGCCAGCCCTATCGGCACGACCACCGGCACACTGACCAAGCTGGGCACGGGAACCTGGACGCTTTCGGGGGCCAGCACCTACACCGGTACCACCACCATCAGCGCCGGCACCCTTTCCACCGGTGCGGCGAATCTTTCCGACAGCACAGCGGTGAGCGTCGCCAGCGGTGCGACCTGGGCCCTGACCGGCGCTGACACGGTCGCCTCTATCGCAGGCGCTGGATCGATCACCCTGGGCGGCACCCTGACGCTGGCAGGAGCCACCGGCAGCACGGAGTTCTCCGGCG
>CAITZZ010000014.1 GCA_903897005.1 uncultured beta proteobacterium
ATTGACGACCACGCGCCTGGTCTGGTGTTCTGGCACCCGAAAGGCTGGACGTTGTGGCAAGGCGTTGAGCAGTACATGCGCAAGGTCTACCAGGACAACGGTTACCTGGAAGTCAAGGGTCCACAGATCATTGACAAGGGCCTCTGGGAAAAGACGGGTCACTGGGACAAGTACCGCGAAAACATGTTCATCACGGAGTCAGAGAAGCGCGAATATGCCTTGAAGCCGATGAACTGCCCGGGCCACATCCTGATCTTCAAGCAGGGCATCAAGAGCTACCGCGACCTGCCACTGCGCTACGGTGAGTTCGGCAACTGCCACCGTAACGAGCCTTCAGGTGGTTTGCACGGCATCATGCGGGTGCGCGGCTTCACACAAGATGATGGTCATATTTTCTGCACCGAAGACCAGATTCTGAAAGAGTGTGTGGACTACACGGCGCTGCTGCAGAAGGTGTATGCGGACTTTGGTTTCAAAAAAATCATTTACAAGGTGGCGACGCGCCCGGCACAACGCATTGGTTCAGACGAAATTTGGGACAAGGCCGAGGCGGCTCTGATCGAAAGCCTGAAAGCATCCGGTTGCGATTACGAAATTTCCCCGGGCGAGGGCGCTTTCTACGGCCCCAAGATTGAATACACACTGAAAGACGCGATTGGTCGCCAGTGGCAGTGCGGCACGATCCAGGTCGACTTCTCGATGCCCGAGCGCCTGGACGCCGAATACGTGGGCGAGGACGGCGCTCGCCATCGCCCCGTCATGTTGCACCGCGCCATCGTCGGCAGCTTGGAGCGCTTCATCGGAATCTTGATCGAGGAGAGCGCAGGTGCTCTGCCAGCCTGGCTGGCTCCCGTGCAAGTGGCAGTGCTCAATATCACTGATGCACAGGCAGAATATGCCCGTACCGTGGCTAAAACGCTGCAAAATCAAGGGCTTAGGGTCGATTTAGACCTGCGGAACGAGAAAATTACGTATAAAATACGCGAGCATTCGATGCAGAAGCTGCCGTACCTGCTTGTTGTAGGTGACAAAGAAATGGCGGCGGGTGCTGTTGCAGTGCGCGCCCGGGGTGGTCAAGACCTCGGAGCAATGCCCCTTGATGCCTTTGTGCAAAAAATCCTGGGTGACATTGCCAACAAGTCGGCTATTTAGTTGGTTTGCCCGCGTGGACTGTGCGGCTTTAGCTACTTTTTTTGTAGCAGATATTGTGAAGGATTGAGCCATCGCTACTGAATTTCGTGACCGCCGTCAGCGTGAAGAACGCAAGCACCGCCTGAACCGTGAAATCATGGCCCCCGAGGTTCGCCTCTCGGGTCCCGAAAACGAGCCACTCGGTGTCGTCAGCCTGATGGAAGCCCTGCGTATGGCAGGCGAGCTGGATGTTGACTTGGTTGAGATTGCTGCTACGGCGAATCCGCCGGTCTGTCGTTTGATGGACTACGGCAAGTTCAAGTACCAGGAACAGAAGAAGGCTGCGGAAGCGAAGGCCAAGCAAACGGTCATTGAAATCAAGGAAATCAAGTTCCGTCCCGGAACCGATGACGGCGATTACAACATCAAGATGCGCAATATCAAGCGCTTCCTGGCCGAAGGCGACAAGTGCAAGATCACGTTGCGTTTTCGGGGTCGTGAAATCACGCACCAGGAAATCGGGATGGCGTTACTGAATCGCATCCGTGCGGATTTGGTGGACTTGATTGTGGTGGAACAGTTTCCCAAGCTGGAAGGGCGTCAGATGATCATGATGATCGCCCCCGGCAAGAAAAAGGCGGGTTCTTCGAAACCTGCCTCTGAAGTCGCAGCGACTGCGGCTTCCTGAACGTGGTGAGTCGCAAGACTCGCTACACAAGTGGCTCG
>CAITZZ010000015.1 GCA_903897005.1 uncultured beta proteobacterium
GTTCCGGACGCCGCCAGCGTTAGCCACTTTGCGGCGACGGTGCCGGAATTTGCTGATCAACTCATCAAAACTTTCTGGCCGGGGCCGCTGACCCTGATCCTGCCGCGTCGTGCCGGCGTGGCAGCCGCCGCAGCGGGTGGTCAGGAGTCGATTGGTCTGCGCTGCCCGTCGCACCCGGTGGCGCAAGCACTGCTGAAGGCGTGTCGCCAGAGCGATGGCAGCGCGGCGCAGCCAGTGGTCTGGGGTATTGCAGCACCGAGCGCCAACAAGTTTGGCCGGGTCAGCCCGACGACGGCGCAACACGTTCAGAGCGAGTTTGGCAGCGAACTGCTGATTCTCGACGGTGGCCCGTGCGCGGTCGGCATCGAGTCCAGCATCATCGACTGCACACGCAGCGTCCCGGTGTTGCTACGTCCAGGCGCGGTCACGCGCGAACAGGCGCAGGCAGCGTGTGGCCAGAAGGTGTTCTTGAGTGATGAGTTGATTGCGGCTGAGGCAGCAGCGCCACGCGCCTCCGGCACCCTGGCCTCGCATTACGCGCCGCATGCCAAGGTGCGCTTGATGGATGCTGGGGAAATGCAGATGGCGATTGACCTGATGGGACAGGCCCCGCAGGTTGCCAGCGCGGCCGCACCCGCCATCGCCGTTTATTCACGCAGCGATCTCAACATCAGGTCCAGGCACCTGCTGAGTCGACGCATGCCGCAGGACGCTGCGCGGACGGCGCAACAACTGTTTGCCGTGCTGCGCGAGTTTGACCAGCAGGGCGTCAAGCTGATCTGGATCGAGACGCCACCGGATGACCCGGAGTGGGACGCCGTGCGGGACCGATTGCAACGAGCTGCTGCCGATCCGGTTGATACTTGTGAGAATTTGGAAGAGAACCATGAGACTCCTAATCGCTGAAGACGACGCCTTGCTGGGAGCCGGCCTGCGGGCCGCTCTGGGCAAGTGGGGATTTACGGTGACCTGGGTGCGCCACGGTGGCGCCGCGCTTGACGTGCTCGAGACGGAGCAGTTTCTGGCCATGGTGCTGGACATCGGCTTGCCTGACATCAGCGGCCTGGATGTGCTGCGCAAAGTTCGTGCAACGGGCAACAAGTTGCCGATACTGATTCTGACGGCGCGCGACACAACGCACGACAAGGTCACGAGTCTGGACTGCGGGGCCGATGACTACCTGGTCAAGACGACCGACATGGAGGAGTTGGTAGCACGTTTGCGCACACTGATCCGGCGCTCCGGTCGTGGCGGTGGAATGCTCACAGTCGGCGCCTTGAGCGTGGACCTGGACAGCCGTGCCGTGACCCTGAGCGGCGAGGCGGTCAACGTCTCCAAACGCGAGTTCGAGGTGCTCAGAGTCTTGATGGAAGGCGCCGGGCGGGTCCTGACACGCTCCCAACTGGAACAGTCGCTTTACGGCTGGAACCGCAGCGTTGACAGCAATGCGGTTGAAGTGCATATCCACAATCTGCGCAGCAAAATTGGTGCGAACATCCTGAAAACTGTGCGCGGTGTTGGCTACACCATCGCCAGGGACGAGGCGTGAGGACCCAGTCACCGCACTCGCTCAGTCGGCGCCTGTTGGTGGGTCTGGTGGTCGTCAGTTTTGTCTATTGGGCGGTCGTTGCCTGGCTCACGGTGCGTGACAGTGTTGCCGAAGTCTACGAGTTGTTCGATGTTCATCTGGCGCAAACGGCACTCGCTTTGCTGCGCGTGGTCGATCCGGACGACACCGATCCGGTCATGATTCCGGAGCGCGCTGCGGCGCCGGCACTCGAGATAATTCTCAACCAGTGGCCGCACCTTCCCGAGCGCTTGTCCCAGACCCGATCGGGCAAGGCAACTCAGGGCGCTTCGGGGACGGTCGCAGCGCCGGTAGTGACCGGCTCGATCCGGTTCATGCAACAGGAATACGAGAAGAGTCTTCGCTATCAGGTCTGGAATGGCGAAGGCGTTTTGTTGTTGCGATCCGCCAATGCACCGGCCACACCGATGACACTGCAGGAGGCGTATTCCGAGACCACCGATCCGCAGGACCGGACCTGGCGTCACTATGCGGTCTGGGATCAGGACCGGCATTTCCGGATTGTGGTGTCAGAAGCCTACGATCTTCGTAACCGGCTGGTGCGCACGATTGTCTGGCACCTTGCCAGCCCGCTGGCCCTGGGACTGCCGGTCCTGATCGTGCTGCTATGGTTTTCCATTAACCGTGGCTTGAATCCGCTGGGGGTGCTGACGCGTGAAATTTTGAGACGAAAGCCGGACAACCTGGTACCGCTCGATGCCAGCAGTGCACCGCGCGAAGTACGTCCCATGGTATTGGCGCTGAACGAATTGTTGCTACGGGTCAGTCATGCGATCGAGGGCGAGCGAAGATTTACCTCCAATGCGGCGCACGAACTGCGAACGCCGTTGGCGGCGATACAGGCGCAGTTGCATGCAGTGCGCCGAGCCGACAACGCCGAGGAGCGCAAACAGGGCCTGGAGCAGTTGCAGCGCGGCGTGGAGAGAAGCACACGTCTGGTCGGACAATTGCTGACGCTGGCGCGGCTCGATCCGGACCAGCCGCTGCCCGACTCCAATCAGGTGAATCTTGGTGAGCTCGCCGAGGCGGTATGTGCCGAGCTGGCGCCACTGGCATTGCAGCGCGAGCAGACGCTGGAGCTTGCGGTGGAGCCTGACTTGCCGCTGCTGCCAGGCAATGCAGACATGTTGGCCATGCTGCTTTCCAATCTGGTGGACAACGCGATCCGCTACACGCCCAGCGGTGGCCGTATTGATGTGGCGCTGAGCCACTATCTGTTTGGTCTGATGATCGAGGTCAGTGACGATGGCCCTGGTATCCCGGCCTCGCAACGCGAACGCGTGTTCGAGCGCTTTTACCGCATCGCCAGCCAGGACCAACCCGGCACCGGCCTGGGTCTGGCGATTTGCCGGCGCATCGCCGATCTACACAAAGCGCGCATGACCCTGACCGAAGGAGCGAATCAACGCGGCGTTACCGCCAGCGTCTTCTTTTCGGGCTAGAACTTGTAGCCGATAGCGATGCCGTAGGACGCCGGATCGAGAGCCGCGTCCACTGTCTGACCGGTGGAAAGGGTGGTCTTGGTCTTGAGTCGGGCCTTGCTATAAAACACATCCAGGAACCATTGGCTGTCCAGCGCCAGCGTGGCACCGATTTCTGGTGTCAGGATGAACTTTGAGTCGACTGACAGCTTGGTCGGTGCCCCGCCGGGATTGGTCAGCGCCGTCAAGACGCCGCTGCCTTGCTCGTTGAAGAAGTAGGCATACGTGGCACCCAGACCGACATAGGGTCGAAATTTCGCATTGGCTTCCAGAAAACGATACTGCACGAAGAGCGTCATCGGCAGTGCTTGCACTTCACCGAGTTGACCGACGCCTTCTATAGAGCCCGCGCCGGAGAGCTTGTGGCGGAAGGGCAGGGCAAGCGGCAGATCCAGCGATACATTGTTGGTCAGCATGTAGGTGATGCCGCCCGCGAGCTGGGTGCTGGACGCGGAGGTGGTTTGGGAACCTGTACTGGTGCCCGGGATGTAGAGGCTCGGCGCGCTCAGGTTCTCGCTCGGGCCTACAGGCGCCACGGTTGTGGCGCCGCCGCGCACCATCCAGGTACCGGCAGATTGGGCGCAAACGCTACCTGCCATCAGGGCGGCGGCTGCGACAGCGATGAACTTCAGTTGGTATTTCATGAGGGTTCTCCTTGAAGTTCGTAACAATTAGAGCCAGCCGGCTTTGGCCAGATAAGTCGCCACCAATTGGGCCTGCAGTTTGTGGACGTAGGGCGTGGGATGCACACCGTCGGCAAACAGGTAGCGCGAGCTGTCGCCAGCAATCAGTGTGGCCGAAGTGCATGTCAAGGAACTCGCTACGGCACAAGAGGGTGTGGTCACATTGGTCAGGTTGTAGCGTGCCGGGTTGGCCACCTGATCCTGCAGGTTGGCGAAGGCATCAATGATGATGACACCTGGTGTACCTGCCAGACCGTCCTGCAGTGCCTTGTTGAAGGCCACGGTCATGGCGAGAACCAGGGGTTGGGTGCTTGGGCTGCTGGCGGCTGAGGGTGTCAGACTGACATCGGGCAGATTGCTCACCGCCACGTACTTGGCGCCCTTGGCGACGATTTTGTCTTTGATGTAGCCAGCCAGTGTTGTTCCGGCGGTTGTCATTCCGGCCACAGCGATGCCGGCGCCGGTTGTCGCCGCGTAGGTATTGCCGGCAGTCACGGCAGCTGCACCAGCGGCAGCACCAATAGCTGCAGCGTTGGCTACCGAGCTGTTCGCATAACCGTTCATGGCGGCGTGGGTTCCGGCGGCAAGGGCGGCGGCCCCTACGATGGTCGTTGCCGTGGCGGCGGGTTTGGCGGCCTCGGTCTGGACAGCCAAGCCAATGGCGCCTAAGGCGGTGGCCTGATTCGCGGCGGGAGCACCGGCGACAAATTGGCCGACCAGGGATTGGGCAAATGCTGCGTTGCCAGCGGCGCTTGCATCAAGTTTCAACTGATCGGTCAAGCCAAAGATGTCGTTGGCACCGGCCAGTACCGTTACCAGTTGTTTGTCGGTAAAGTTGGCGGAGCCATTGTCAACCGCGTAATTGGCGATTTGCGTCACGACAGGCTCAGTCAGCGGGCCCGCAATAAAGCCGACGCCCACGCTATTGCCAACGCCCTTCGGGTTCTGGACGCGGGCACCGCCTTGGGCGTAATTGCGGCAACCGACCACCGGGATGCCAGCAGCACCGAAGCCGCCGCTGCGCGCTGCGCATGAGGTCAGCCCAAGTTGAAGTGCAACATGTTCAGTCCAGATCGTTGGCGTCGTGACGACGCCGGGGTTGACGGTGAAACGTCCGCCACCTGCCGCTGCGATGGGTCCGACGCGGTAGGTGCCAACATCGCTCAGACTGTCGCCAAAACTTACCATGGAGGTAAACGCTACGCGCGGTGTTTGATTGCCATCACCTCCGCCACCGCAGGCTGCGACCAGCAGTGTCGCGCCCAGTGCGGCCCATGAAGCCTTGAAATAGTTCATTCGTGTTCTCCGGTTATGTGAGGATGAAATGCAAAATAGAACGCTCGTGCGATTTTTTGATTTAAATCATATAACCCATTGAAAGCTGAAAAAATCGGGGTAAACCCCTGCGCGCAGTGCCCAGAGTTGTCGTTTTCAGGCCGAGCCATGGCTGCCGCGGATAATGGCTGCCATGCATTCCACGTCCAGACTCCCAGCCAGTGGCTTTTCAGCACGCACGGTGGGACGGGTAAGCATCGGCATTCTGTTCGGCGTGCGCGCCGGGGTCAGGCGATGAAACTGCTGGCTTTTGATACCAGCACCGAGCTCATGTCGGTGGCAGTCCAGCGTACCGTATCGGGGGTCTGCCAGACCTGGCAGCACAGCGGCGAGGGTGGTGCAAAAACTTCGATCCAGCTGATTCCGGTCATTCAGGATCTGATGCGGCAGGCCGACCTGCAGTTTGGTGAACTTGATGCCATCGCTTTCGGCAGGGGCCCGGGGTCCTTCACCGGCCTGCGCACGGCCTGTTCGGTGGCGCAGGGCCTGGCATTTGGCGCGCAGCTCAAGGTGCTGCCGATAGACACCTTGCTCGCGCTGGCCGAAGAAGCACGCTTTCAATTTGCCCCGACGCAGGATCGCTACCAGGTCACTGCCTTGCTCGACGCACGGATGGATGAGATGTACCTGGCCGACTATGCGTTTCGCGGTGGGCAATGGGCACAGAGCGGCGACTACGAGCTGATTCGCCCGGAAGCCTTGCAGGGCGACGCACAGCGCCTGTTGGCCGGCAATGTTTTTGCGAGCTACGCAGCGCGATTGCCGGCGGCCCTCACACAGCGCTTCAACGCACTGCCCACTGCTACTGCCCTGTTGCGACTCGCACCCGCGCTGCTGGCGGGCGGCGCTGCGCTGGAGCCCGCGCAGGCGCTACCGCTTTATCTGCGCGACAAGGTGGCGCAAACCACGCTGGAGCGTGCAGCGCAGAAAGGTGTTCTGTGAGTGCTGTGCTCAAGGCCGTTGAAGCGCGCTTTGAGCCGCTGGCCGAGCAGCATCTGGATGCCGTCTTGCAAA
>CAITZZ010000016.1 GCA_903897005.1 uncultured beta proteobacterium
CGGCCATCAACGGTACACAGCAGATCAGCAAATACCGTAGGAATCGGGCCGGCCTGAACCGACGAAACGAATACTTCGTAAATCAGGTGCTTGCTCTCTGGCGTGACCTGCCCACGGCAGCGCATCGGGAACTTGACATCAGGTACCGGCTCGAAACGCCAGGCATCGCGCTCTACGGTAAAGCCGAGTGCGGCGAGGTAGATCGACATGGCCTGCAGACAACCGTCAAACATCAAGGTGCCGGGCATGCAGGGGTCGTTCTTGAAGTGTCCATTGAAGAACCAGTCGTCCGGCGTAACCGGTGTTTCGGCGCGCAAATATCCACGCCCCCACGGGCCGCCTTGCGGATCAAACTCGGTGACCTCATGGAGAAACTGCATTTTTTCCGAGGTGATACGCGGCGAACGGACATGCGGCTGCGTCAGTTCCCAGCCGGGACCAAAACACTCGTAAGGACGGCCGGAAGCAAAAGCGAGCAATTCGTCCGAGGAAAATCGCGTTTTTGTGCAGTGCACCGTAGGTGCATCGACCTGCGCGGCAGCCGGGACCTCTTCCTTCGGATCCCACAGCACACCGGCTGAGTTGGCGAGTTCTTCATCGGTGAAAAACCCGGCCTGACCGTTACGCACCGACAGACGCGGCTTGCCATCCACATGACAGTCGTAATGGAAGAAGAAGAGGCGAACATCGCCCTGCGTGGCATGGCCATCGACATGGATGTCGTAGCACAGCGTGTCGCCGGGAACCGGCAACCCACCGCGATAGGTCAGGTCGCAACCGAGCAGGCGATATACCCGCTCGCCCTGATTGAGCGAATCAATACCCAGCCAGCTGATCAGCAACAAATCAGCCTGACCGGACTCGATCATCACCCCGGCCGGCATGCGGCCTTCATCATCGAGATACCAGCTGTCAGCCCGGACATCGGTTTCAGTCCACAACGTACCCTTGCCCATTGAGCCGGGAACGGCGTCGATGCCGGTGACGCGATCCGCAAGCAGGAGCGGCGGCTCAGGCATTCGGACCTGACGTGCGTAGCCGTCCTGTCCGGCAAATTGCGGGCCGAAGACTGTGGAGATTTTTCCACCAGCCAGTATTTCCAGTTGGGCGCGATCAAACTTCGGCCCCGGACGAGTCACCGGTGCGGCTGGTGCTGCCGGAATTTCCACCGGGCGACTGGAGATCGTCGCTGGCTTGGCAAGCGGTGCGGCTGGCGGCACGGGCAAAGCCGCTGGCTGAACCACAACCGGCACCGGTTGCGCTAAGACAGGGGCAGGTGGGGCAACCGGCGCAAGCACTGGCGCGGGTACTGGTGCAAGTGGCGGCTGCACAGGCTGCACGATTTCAGGCAGTCCTTGAGCTGCTTGGCCAAAAGCCTGACGCAGTGAATTTTCTGCCGACTGTTGCATCGCCAGGAAGCGTTCGTGCACAGCGGCCTGTTGCGCAATGTAGGCCTGATGAACTGCGGCAAGCTGCGCCTGCTGAGCGACGATGCGGGACAGGTGATCATTCATAAGTGGTGGCTGTATAGATTGCGCAGCAGGGGGCTGCGTTATTGAAACTTGCTGTAAAGAAGGCAACGCCGCAGGCGGCGGTGCAGGCGTTGGCACAACAGCTACGAATGCAGTCGAGATTGGCGCAGCGGCGACGCGCGCAGAATTTGCCACAGGTGATACAGCACTAACCCCCGCGCCTTGCAGCACAGGTTCGAGATAGGGCGCAGGGCTCATCATTTGTGATCCAGTCGGGATGCTGTTGGATGAATGTTTAAGCAGAGGAGCCG
>CAITZZ010000017.1 GCA_903897005.1 uncultured beta proteobacterium
CGGCCCATCTGCGCTTTCGGCCCATCCTGATGACCTCGATGGCTTTCATTCTGGGCGTACTGCCGCTGGTGGTGGCCAACGGTGCCGGCTCGGCCAGTCAGCATGCGATTGGCACCGGCGTGATGGGCGGCATGATTACGGCCACCACCCTCTCCGTCTTCTTTGTGCCACTGTTCTTTGTCGTGGTGCGCCGCATCTTCAAGGGCAGCGAGCGTCAGCGCAAGAAATACGCGCACGAAAACAACGATGAGACATCTGCAACGCCGGTGGTAACGGAGGCCAAACCATGAGCGCGCGCAGCAAGCTGTGTCTGCTGGCTGTTGCCCTGAGCGGCTGCAGTTCCTTGGCACCGCCGCTGCAGCGGCCTGCGCTGCCGGTAGCCGCCACCTTTGCGGGGCAGCCGCCAGCAACGCAAGCGACGACACCGATGGCGACACCCGAGTGGCAGAGCTTCTTTGGCGACGCGCGCCTGCGCGAGCTCATCACGCTGGCCCTGCAGAACAACCGCGATCTGAAGTTGGCGCTGCTCAACATCGAGCAGGCACGGGCCCAGCTCGACCTGCGTCGCGCCGACCCGTGGCCGAGTTTGAACGCAGGTCTGAGCGGTTCGCGCCAGCCCACCAGTGCCGGCGGCATCAGCAGCAGCTACTCAGCCGGCGTACTGGTCACCGCCTACGAGCTCGATCTGTTTGGGCGTGTGCGCAGTCTGGCCGACGCAACGCTTGCGCAATACCTGGCCACCGAAGAAGCACGCAAGGCGGTGCAGATCAGCCTGCTGGCTGCCGTCGCGAACAGCTACTACGCACTGCTGGGCGACGAGGAACTGCTGCGTATCACGCGCCAGACGCTGGTGACGCGCGAGGATTCGTACCGGCTCATCAAACTGCGCTTTGACAACGGTGCGAGTTCGCAGATCGACCTGCGCCAGGCCGAGTCCCTGCTGGAGTCGGCCCGCGTCACGCTGGCCCAGGCGACACGCCAGCGCGCGCTGGACGAGAATGCGCTGGTGCTGCTGCTAGGGCAAGCGCTCCCCGCCGGATTGCCCGCAGCGCTGCCACTGGACGTCACCGCGAGTCTGCCCATATTACCCGTCGGTCTGCCGTCGGACGTGCTGCTGCGCCGGCCCGATGTGCGCCAGGCCGAACAGCAATTGATCGCGGCCAACGCCAGCATTGGCGCAGCGCGCGCCGCCTTCTTTCCGCGCATCAGCCTGACCGGCAGCGTGGGTAGCGTCAGCAGCGAGCTCAGCGGTCTGTTCAGCAACGGCATGGCCTGGAGCTTTGCGCCGCAGCTGCTGCAGCCGATCTTCGATGCCGGCCGCAACCAGGCCAATCTGCGCGCTTCTGAAGTCGGCCGTGACATCGCGCTGGCCCAGTACGAACGTGCGATACAGAGTGCCTTCCGGGAAGTGGCTGATGCGCTGGCCGGGCGTGCCACCTTGGGCGAGCAACTGCGCGCGCAGCAGGCCCAACTCAAGGCGGAGCAGGACCGCTACCGTTTGGCCGAGTTGCGCTACCGAGGTGGTGCCGCCAGTTATCTGGACGCGCTCGATGGACAGCGCTCGCTGTTTACCGCGCAGCAAGCCCTGCTGCAGGTGCAGACCCAGTCTCTGCAAAATGGAGTGACGCTGTACCGGGTGCTCGGTGGCGGCTGGACGGCCGAGAGCACAAGGCCTTGAGAAAGGCCTTGCCAAGGCAGATCCAAATGGATCGGTCTTAAATGGGTCGTCGCGCCTTCATGTGTCAGCTGGCAGCGTTGGCGGCAGTCGCCGGAACTGCAAGATCTTCTTCGGGCGGGGCGTTGACGGGTTCGATCCCTACCATGCCACCTGCCGGAACCAACGATGGAATGGTCGTGTCGGCACGCGCGCGCGGGCTGGTCTTTGGCTGCGGCATCAACGGGCCGGGCTTGCTCGACTCCGCACTGCTCGCCGCCCACCGGCAGGAGTCAGGGATGTGCGTACCCATCGGACAGGGTGCCTGGGCGCAAACGCATCCCGGGCCGGCAACATGGGATTTCGTGGTCCTGGACAGGATGTGGCAGTGGGCACAGTCCGCCGGCCTGCCGATGCGCGGCACACACCTCGTCTGGCATTCCAATATGCCGGCATGGTTTGCCGCCAACGTCACTGCGGCGAACGCCACGCAGCACCTGCGTGATCACATTTTTGCGTTCATGGGGCGCTACAAAGGGCAGTTCCATTCCTGGAATCCGGTGAACGAAGCTGTCCTTCCCGCGGATGGGCGAGCGGATGGACTGCGCCACACGCCGTGGCTGCAGCTGCTCGGGCCGCAGTACATCGCGCAGGCGTTTACCTTGGCGGCGCAGGCGGATCCCTCGGCGACGCTTGTCTACAACGAGTTTGGCATTGAGGAAGATTCCACCGCCGCCGCCCGAAAGCGCCATTTCACATTGCAGTTGCTGCGAAGTTTGAAGCAGCAGGGTGTGCCGATCCACGCGCTCGGGATGCAGTCGCACATTGCCTCGAACTCCGTGATCAATCCGACCAAACTGACGGCCTTCATGAACGCCGTGGCAGCGCTCGGACTCAAGATCTTCATCACGGAGCTGGATGTGAAAGACCAGGCGCTTCCATCAGACCTTGCGCTTCGCGACGCCGGTGTGGCTGAGCAATACCATGCCTTCCTGACGACGGTTCTGGCGCATCCAGCGGTGAATACGCTCATCCTCTGGGGACTGAGTGATCGGCGGACCTGGCTATCGGGGCAAGCTCCACGCAATGATGGCCTGCCGGTGCGTGTCCTGCCGCTGGACGATCAGCTCCAGCGCAAGCCGGCGTGGACCGCAGTCATCAATGCGCTGAGCAGGCGTTAGGTAAATAGACAGGAGGGCGCACCCAGTCTTCGCTGTTTTTCCAGAGCAGCGCGGCCAGTTCCGGATCGCGCGCCACCTTGCTCGGGTTGCGGCTGCGACAGCTGTCGTAGTAGAGACCGGACTCGCCAGCCAGGCTTGCCGAAGTGGCGCAGTGCAGCGTGGTGGCTGCTCCCTGCTCGGTCGAGAGCATGAACAGCTTGATGAGGGAACGCACTGGCCAGGGCACGCTGCGCCAGACGTCCGAGGCCACCACGCCGGGATGCAGTGAATAGGTGCTGACGCCGCTGCCTGCCAGGCGGCGTGCCAGTTCGGCACTGAACAGCACATTGGCGAGTTTGGAAACGCCGTACTCGGCCACCGCAGAAGCGGAACGCGTCCGCTCAAGCACGGCCCGCCAGTCTATGCCCGGTGCCCGGTAGTGGGCCCGGCTGGCCACGGTGACAATGCGCGCCGGCGCCGAACTTTTGATGCGCTCCAGCAGCAACTGGGTCAGCAGAAAGTGCCCGACATGGTTCACACCAAAAGCCAGTTCGAAACCTTCTTTGGTCAAACCCTTGGAGCCGGCCAGGCCCGCATTGTTGATGAGCAGATGCAGTGGCAGATCACGGGCCAGAAAAGCCTGCGCACACTGCCTGATCGAATCGAAGCTGGCCAGATCGAGCGCCAGCCACTCCACCCTGGCCGAGGGCGCAACAGCGGCAATCTCATCGAACAGTTCCTGCGTGCGCTCCCGTGAGCGGCAGGCGACAAAGACATGCATACCCTGCTTGGCCAATTCGCGCGCGGTGACACGGCCAATGCCGGTGTTGGCGCCAGTGATCAGTGCAACTCGCTGGTTGCCGTCTTTGCTCATGCAACTTCCCCTTCAATGACATCGTGGCGATCCATTCTCACACGCTCTCCAGCAGACGCAGCACCTGCTGGCCATAGGCCTCCAGCTTCTTGACGCCAAGGCCGCTGATGCCCTGCAGATCTTCCAGCGACTGCGGCGCATTTTGCGCGATGGCGGCCAGCGTGGCATCGTGAAAAATCACATAGGCCGGCAGATTGTGTTCTTTGGCCACTTCGGCACGCCAGGCTTTCAGGGCCAGGTAGCGGCTCTGCGCCTGCTCGTTCAGCGCTGCCGCCAACTTGACTGGCACCCTGGCGCTGTCGCGTTTGGCTTTGCGCGGTGCCGGCGTCGAGACCGACTCGCGCAGGCGCACCGGCACTTCACCCTTGAGCACAGCGCGCGAGGCGTCGGTCAGCTTCAAGGTGTTGAAGGCTTGTGCGTCCACCGAGACCGCCCCAATGGCAATCAGCTGGCGTAGCACGCCGCGCAACTGCACTTCGCTGAAATCCGCGCCCAGCCCGAAGGTGCTCAGGCTGTCATGGCCACGCTGCAGCACTTTCTCGCTCTTCTTGCCGCGCAGAATGTCGGTGATGTGAACCGCGCCGTAACTGATGCCGTCCATCTGCTGCACGCGGTAAATGGTGCTGAGCAACTTGCGCGCGGCATCGGTGCCGTCCCAGACCGCCGGCGGAATCAGGCAGTTATCGCAGTTCTGGCAGGGCTGGCTGGCTTCGCCAAAGTAAGCGAGCAGGCGCACCCGGCGGCAATCGGTGGCTTCGGCCAGACCGAGCAGGGCGTCAAGCTTGCCGCGCAGACCCTGCTTGAATTCCTCTTCGGCCGGGCTTTCATCGATCATGCGGCGCTGGTTCACCACGTCCTGCAGGCCGTAGCACATCCAGGCGTCGGCTGGCTCGCCGTCGCGACCGGCGCGCCCCGTTTCCTGGTAATAGCCTTCGATGTTTTTCGGCATGTCCAGATGCGCCACAAAGCGCACATCGGGCTTGTCTATGCCCATGCCGAAGGCGATGGTCGCCACCATCACGATGCCTTCGTCGCGCAGAAACTGGTCCTGATTGGCCTGGCGCACCTTGTTGTCGAGCCCGGCGTGGTACGGCAACGCGGCAATGCCCTCATCGCACAGCAGGTTGGCCACCTCTTCGACCCGCTTGCGCGACTGGCAGTAAACGATGCCGGCCTCGCCCATGTGTTCGCGCGAGATGAAGCGCAGCAACTGCTGCGTGGCCTCGCGCTTTTCGACAATGGTGTAGCTGATGTTGGGCCGGTCAAAGCTGCTGACAAACTGGCGCGCCTCCTGCAGTTGCAGCCGCTCCAGAATGTCGGCGCGGGTCAGCGTGTCGGCGGTCGCCGTCAGCGCCATGCGCGGCACCCTCGGGTAGCGCTCGTGCAGCACCGTCAGTGCCCGGTATTCGGGCCGGAAGTCATGCCCCCACTGGCTCACACAGTGCGCCTCGTCGATGGCAAAAAGGGCAAGCAGTCCGCGCTCGTACAGGGAATCGAGCTGAGCCAGAAAGCGCAGCGTCGTGACCCGCTCCGGCGCCGCGTAAAGCAGCGTCATGTCAGCGCGCAGCAGACGGCGTTCGACCTGCGATGCCTCCTCGCCCGACAGGGTGGAATTCAAAAAGGCCGCCTCGACACCGGCCTCATGCAGCGCTCCCACCTGGTCGTGCATGAGGGCGATCAGCGGCGAGATCACCAGAGTGATGCCAAGGCCGGCACGCTGGCGAGCAATGGCCGGGATCTGGTAACACAGGGATTTGCCGCCACCGGTGGGCATCAGCACCAGGGCGTCGCCACCCGCCACCACGTGCTCGATGATGGCTTGCTGCGGCCCACGAAACTCACGGTAACCAAAAACTTCCTGGAGAATGGGCTGAATAGACAAAGTGAGGGCATTGTCCCATCCAGCGGAACCCAGGGCGCCGGCTTTCTACAATAGCCCCCATGAAAGCCCCTGCCTACACGCGTGCCCAGGCCCTGCCCGGGATTCTCCAAAATCGCATCATGGTCCTCGACGGCGCCATGGGCACCATGATCCAGCGCTTCAAACTCACCGAAGCCCAGTACCGGGGCGAACGCTTCAAGGACTTTGGCAAAGACGTCAAGGGCAACAACGAGTTGCTTTCGCTGACACGCCCCGACGTCATCAGCAGCATCCATGAACGCTATCTGGGCGCTGGCGCCGACCTGATCGAGACCAACACCTTTGGCGCGACCTCCATCGCCCAGGCCGACTACGACATGGCCGATCTGGCCGCCGAGATGAACCTGGCCTCGGCCCGACTGGCGCGCGCCGCCTGCGACAAGTTTTCGACACCCGAGAAGCCGCGCTTTGTGCTGGGTGCCCTCGGGCCCACGCCCAAGACGGCCAGCATCAGCCCGGACGTGAACGACCCCGGTGCCCGCAACGTGAATTTCGAACAACTGCGCGCTGCCTACTACGAGCAGGTGCAGGCCCTGGTGCAGGGCGGCGCCGACGCGCTGCTGGTGGAAACCATTTTCGATACGCTCAACGCCAAGGCGGCCTTGTTCGCGATCGATGAATATTTTGAAGCCTCTGGCGAGCGCCTGCCCCTGATCATCAGCGGCACGGTGACCGATGCCTCAGGGCGCATCCTGTCGGGCCAGACCGTCACCGCCTTCTGGTACAGCGTGCGCCACGCGCAGCCGCTGGCCATCGGCCTGAACTGCGCACTCGGCGCCGCGCTGATGCGCCCCTACATCCAGGAACTCCATCGTGCCGCACCCGACACCTTCATCAGTTGCTACCCCAACGCCGGCCTGCCCAACCCGATGAGTGACACCGGTTTTGATGAAACACCGGCTGACACCAGCCGCCTGTTGCACGAATTTGCTGCCGAGGGCCTGGTCAACATCGTGGGTGGCTGCTGCGGCACCACGCCCGAGCACATCGCGGCCATCGGCCAGAGCGTGCGGGGTGTGCCGACGCGCCGCTTGCAGGGCCCGGTTTTCTACCGGGAAGCGGCTTGATTTGCTTCAGGCAAGTGCTAGACTTTGCTATATGAAACCAACACTGCAACCCATTGCACAGCTTGGCAGGTTTGAACGCCTTCAACTGGTGGAAGACCTGTGGGATGAGTTTGCTGCTGAAACAAGTATGGAAACCAGACCCGAAGTCTTGGATGAACTCGAAAGCCGCGCGGCCTGGCGTGAAAACCATCCAGAACCAGGCAAGAGCCTTGCTGAAATTGCGCAATCGCTCGGCGTCCGTCTGTGACTTGGCGGGTTACTTTTGAGCCAGCGGCACAGGCTGAAATAGCTGAAGCTTTTGACTGGTACGAACAAAAGTCCCATGGTTTAGGTGGCGATTTTCTGCGGGTCGTCGCCGCAGCCGAAGAACAACTGACGCGCAACCCACAAGCTTTTCCACCAGCGCGGGGCCGGTTTCGCCGGATCTTGATCCGCCGGTTCCCTTACGCCTTGCATTTCGAATTACTGAGCGAACAACGGGTCTCGGTGCTGGCCTGTCTGCATCACCGCCGCAGTCCGGCTCGCTGGCCAGGGAACTGACGCCGTGTGAGGATCGGGCAGGAGTCGACCCAAGCGCGACATGCAAAGCAGATGGTAGTGACTGCCGCAAAGCTGCCTTTCCCTCGGAATCTTGCGGCATAGACGCAAGTACACGCCACCAACAAGAGACGGCCACCTTTGTTCTCAATGGCGGTCACTCGGGGACCGAAACGCTATGTTCCCGCCGTTCCACGACGTCAATGCCAGTTGCTTCCTCCATCACCGCCTAACTTGCCTGCCCGCCCTCGATCGCCTACGGTGAACGTGGCGCCGGCGGCGTCATTCCGCCCAATGCAACCCTGCTGTTTGAAGTCGAACTGCTGGCCATCAATGGCAAGTAGTTGATTGTTGGAAGCTCCGTATTTCGCGACAACACCCAATAAGAACGGATTCAACATTGTTATTGCGCCGCCTGTTGTCATTGCGCCGCCCGTTGTCATTGCGGGCCTGACCCGCAATCCAGTGTTGGCGTGGCACTGGATCCCGGATGTTGAAACCCCGGACCTGATCCGGGGCCGGGATGACAAGCCGTGAGGCCGCTCAGGCTGCCAGCGCCGCCTGATGCATCGCCACCAAACGGGCACGCTGCAGCTTTCCGGTGGCCGTCAGCGGCAAAGTGCCGACCCAGTGCACCCAGCGTGGTCGCCGGTAGGTCGGTAAGGCCTCGATGGCGGCCTGGATACGCTGCTGTGCCAGTTCCTGCTGCTGCGGCGCGGCAACCACCAGCAGGGACAGCGCCGTCAAGCCTTCTGCTGTCTGCACACCCACGCAGGCCAGTTGCGTCACGCTGTCGGCGGCGGCGCTGCTGAGCGCCTGCTCGACCCACAGGGTGCTGACCCAGCGCCCGCTGATCTTGAGCATGTCGTCCATGCGACCGGCAAATTCGAGCTGGCCATCGGAGCGGCGCAGGAACATATCGCCCGGTCGATACCAGCCGTCCTCAAAGCCA
>CAITZZ010000018.1 GCA_903897005.1 uncultured beta proteobacterium
CTGACCGCCGGTCAATGCACCCAGGCAGTTGACATAGGGCTCGGTGTTCACCAGGTCCCAGAGCTTTTCTGCGCCGCGGCGCGCCAGGGTGTGCTCAATCGGGAAGGAGCCACGCAGACGCACCACATCGGCAGCGCTGTATCCGCGCTTGATCCCCTTCCAGCGGGGATTGGTGGCCCATTCTTTTTCCAGTGCAGCGATCTGTTGTTCGCGGCTCAATTGTTCGGTCAGGGTTTGGGGCATGAAATCACTCCTTGGGTTAATTGAAACAGTTCGCACCGGCTAGCGAGGAAGTCCGGCGCCGACAAGCAAAGTTTAAGTCTTCTATAAGACCTAAAACGATCTTATGTCTTATAGAAGACATATTTTTATTTCAATTAAATCAACAGCTTAAGAAGATGGTTTCACATAGCAAAATGCTTTTCTCTGTTCTGGGAAATTTTGATGCAACGCAACATTTCATCATTTTGCAAAATGAAATCGCCGTTTTGCAATATGAAATTTAGATCTGTTGGCGTAACGTTGCAATTCCCAATCACTCACGTGGAGGGCGTATTCATCCCATTCACGCAAGGGCTTGAGCGGAACCAGTTTGCCCATGGCAACTCCGTGAATGTCGGCAAATTGCGCGAGAACACTGTGGATTACCTTTGCCGTCAGCGCCTCTAGCCACTCTTGCGTTGACATGCCATCCTTCACGCGCCCATCACTTCATCAAGAATGCACAAGGCTTCTTCAAAGACCGCGTCCTGGATCGTCAAAGGAAACAGGAAGCGCAGCACATTGGCATAGACGCCACAGGAAAGCAGCAGCAGACCTTTCTTCAGTGCAGCCTGCTGTCCCTGCTTGGCCCGGTCTGCGTCAGGCGCACCGGTCGCAGGGTTGACAAACTCGCAGGCGACCATGGCACCCAGGCCACGCACATCGGAAATACTGGGTCGGCCCCTCTGCAACTTCTTGAGCCTCTCGATCAAGCGGGTCCCGAGCACATTTGCCCGATCCACCAATTGTTCTTCCTGCAAGATGTCAAGCACGGCATGCGCTGCGGCAATCGCCAAGGGGTTGCCCGCGTAAGTTCCGCCCAGCCCGCCGGGTGCCGGCGCATCCATGATCACTGTCTTACCCACAACGGCAGACAAGGTCGTCCCGCCCGCCATGCTCTTGGCCAGCGTCATCAAGTCTGGCGAAACACCAAAATACTCCATCGCGAACATCTTGCCGGTGCGCGCAAAACCGGTCTGCACCTCATCGGCAATCAGCATCATGCCATGCTGATCGCATAACTGGCGTAACCACAGCACGGCCTCCTTCTGGATGACGTTGAAACCACCCTCGCCCTGCACCGGTTCAAACACGATGGCGGCGATGCGGGAGGGCTCGATATCGCACTTGAAGAGCTGCTCCATCGCGCGCTTGCTCTCCTCCAGTGAGGCGCCTTGACTCGGGAAAGGAACGTGGTAAATCTCTGGCGGGAAGGGGCCAAAGCCAGCCTTGTAGGGCTGCACCTTGCCGGTGAGCGAAACGGCAAACAGGCTGCGTCCATGAAAGGCCCCACCAAAGGCGATGACGCCACCACGACCCGTCGCCACGCGAGCTATCTTGATGGCGTTTTCAATTGCTTCCGCTCCGGTGGAGAAAAAGGCCAGCTTCTTGGGCCCGTCGATCGGTACGATGTCAATAATTCGCTCTGCCAACGAAACGTAGCTGGCATACGGGACGACCTGATAGCAACTGTGCGTAAAGCACTGCAACTGTGCGGCAATGGCAGCCTGAATCTTCGGGTGACAGTGGCC
The DNA here is from genome assembly GCA_903897005.1 of uncultured beta proteobacterium. GTDB lineage: Bacteria > Pseudomonadota > Gammaproteobacteria > Burkholderiales > Burkholderiaceae_C > Rhodoferax. Next base: position 1,794 of record CAITZZ010000018.1, read on the forward strand.
GGTATTGAGAACCGCAATGCCGCCGGCAAAGTCAATAAATCGGCGACCTTCAATGTCCCAGAGTTCAGCATTCTTTGCATGGTCAATGAAAAATTCGCTCATCACTGCAACACCACGTGGAGTCGCTGCCAGGCGGCGGCTATGCCAATGGGCATTGCTGGGTTGGGGCTGCGCTTTCATGACGGCGTTCATGCTTGTTTCTCCCATATTAAAGATGGATTGTTTCAGATCTGGCTGGCGACTCGAATTTGGATGGTCTAGGCATTAATGTTTTTCCCAAGAGCACTCAGTCACGCTACTTCATTCACGCAGTCCCTATGCCAGCCACCCCTTCCTCTTGACCTCTTCATAGGTCAAATCCAGACTTTGCGTGATCAGCATCACCATGTCGTCGATCTGCACGCGCGTCATGATCAATGGCGGCGCAATGATCATCCGGTCTCCCACAGCGCGCATCATCAAGCCGAGACTGAGGCAGTGACTGCGACAAATCATACCGACCATCAGTTCTGCTGCGAAAACCTCCTGACGCTCCTTGTTCTTCACGAGAGTCAGTCCCGCCATCAGACCACATGTCTCGGCAGCACCTACCAGAGGATGTCGAGCAATTTCCCCGAAGCACCCGGCAAGATAGGGCCCGATGTCGTCGCGCACGCGCTGCACCAATTGCTCATGCTCCATGATTTCAATATTAGCCAATGCCACCGCACAGGCCACTGGATGTCCGCTGTAGGTGTAGCCGTGGTTGAATTCTCCGCCCTGCTCTATCAAGACCTTGGCCACGCGGTCTCCGACCAGCACGCCGCCCAGCGGGATGTAGCCGCTGGTGATGGCCTTGGCAAAGGTCACCAGGTCTGGCTTGTAGCCAAACTTCTCATAACCAAACCAGGTACCAAGCCGACCAAAGGCGCAGATCACCTCGTCACTGACAAGCAGGATCCCGTACTTGTCGACAATCCGCTGGATCTCGTTCCAATAGCCGGGCGGCGGAATGATCACGCCACCAGCGCCCTGGATTGGTTCGGCGATGAAGGCCGCCACCTTGTCAGCGCCAATTTCAAGAATTTTTTCTTCCAGCCAGCCAGCGGCGCGCAGCCCGAAATCGGCCGCACTTTCACCCGGCAAACCGTTTTCAAAGAAATAGGGTTGACCGATATGCGTGATATTGGGAATCGGCAAATCACCCTGGGCATGCATGCCGCTCATGCCACCGAGCGAAGCGCCCGCCATGGTGCTGCCGTGGTAGGAATTGAGCCGACTGATGATGACCTTGCGCTGTGACTGCCCCAGCAGATCCCAGTAACGCCGCACCATGCGCACGTTCGAGTCGTTGCTCTCACTGCCGCTGGATGAATAAAAAACGTGCTGAAAACTCCGTTCACCCGCTTTTGGTGCAAGAGACGCCAACTTGGACGCAAGTTGCACCGCCGGCACATTGGTGGTCTGAAAGAAGCTGTTGTAGTAGGGCAATGTCATCATCTGATGATGCGCAGCATCGGCCAGTTCCTTTCTGCCATAGCCGACATTGACACACCACAGTCCACTCATGGCATCAAGAATCTTGTTGCCATCGGAATCCCATACATGGATGCCATCGGCCTTGGTGATGACGCGGGCGCCGCGCGTTGCCAGGTCCTTGAAATCGGTGAAGGGATGCAGGAAATGCGCACTATCGAGCGCCTGGATCTGTGCAGTGTCAACGGTCTTCATTCTGATCTCAGTCCTTTCGATCCGATCGGCCCCGGACTGAGGCATGATAAGAGCTTTCAACGCTTGTTCATTGGCCAGCCCTTGCCCACGACGTCTCAGCGCCTGCGCGCCTACCTCCTACTCGCCCTGAGCATGTCGCTGGTCGGCAGCTACGTGGCCCTGTCCAAGCCGCTGGTGGCAGCGTTGCCGGTTCTGCTGCTGGCCTGGCTGCGTTTTGGCATCGGCGTCCTGGCCATGCCGCACTGGCTGCTCAAGCCGCCGGGCGAACCGCCGATGACGCCGACGACCCAAAAACTTGTCTTTCTGGAGTCCTTTCTTGGCAATTTCCTGTTTTCGATCTGCATGTTGTACGGTGTCAGCATGACCAGTGCGGTTTCGGCCGGCGTCATTCTGGCGTCGATTCCTGCAGTGGTGGCCCTCATGAGTTGGCTGTTCCTGCGCGAGCGCATCAGTCTGCGCGTCTGGTGCGCCATTGCCTGCGCCGCTCTGGGTATCGGTCTGCTGGCCCGTGAGGGGCCACAGCAAGTGGCTCAGGATTCCAGCCTGTGGGGCAATGCGCTGGTGTTCGGCGCCGTTGTCTGTGAAGCCGCCTATGCGGTCATCGGCAAGAAGCTGACCGGCGCTCTCTCTGCCAAACGCATCACCGCATTGATCAATTTGTGGGGTTTTGCGCTGATGACGCCGATGGGACTCTATCTGGCCCTGCACTTTGATTTCGGCGGCGTCGCCGTGAGCATCTGGCTGTTGCTGCTGTTCTACGCGCTGGCAGCGAGTGTCGGGACGGTTTGGCTTTGGATGACGGGCCTGAAGTCGGTACCGGCCGCCAAGGCGGGGGTCTTTACCGTCATGCTGCCCATTTCCGCCGCCCTGGTCGGTGTTCTGGTACTGGGAGAGGCGCTGCGCGGCTTGCAGTTGCTGGCCTTCGGTATTGCCCTGTTCGGCTTGCTGCTGGCCACCCTGCCCGCTCGCAGGCTGGCTGCAGCGGCCAGAGTCAGCTCAGGCAACGATCGCTGAGCACCATGCCATCTTCGTCGGCGTAGAGCCAGTCTCCCGGACGAACCCAGACCCCCTGCAATTGGACTGCCAGATCGCGCTGACCTTGATTGCGCTTCTCGGTCGGCAAGGGCATGCTCGCCAAAGCCCGGATTCCCACCCCTAGCAGGCTCAACTCCGCCACATCCCGCACGCAGCCATCAATCACGACGCCGGCCCAGCCATTGCGAGCCGCCGCGGCGCCCAGGTTGCCGCCCAGCAGGGCCCGACGCACAGAGGCGCCGCCGTCGACCACCAGCACCCGGCCGACTGGCCCCGAAGGCGTCTGTGTCGAGCCGTCAGAATCGAGCACGGCCTTGACCAGCGAGTTGTCCTCATGGCACTTGATCGTGAGGACCGGACCGCAGAATTTGCGCACTGCACCATAGTCGTGGAACACGGGCGGCAGCACCCGAAAAGCACCGGATGCGTCGTTTTTATGGCTGTCGCACAGGTCGCAGGTGGCAAATATCGGGCTCATTGGGTATCTCCTTGGGTTTGCAAAATGGTAGATTTTCAATTTTCAGAGGGAAAAGTCGAAAACTTCCCTGTGAAAAAAACAACAGGAACAGACGAAATAAACACATTTTCACTAGGAAACAGGCAAATTCTCCAGTAGCATCCCACTTGCCAGCAGAGAAGCGGTTTTTTGCTGGTGATTAATCAACTTCTAGAAGGACAATAAATCATGGCAACTGCAACCAAAGCACCGGCAAAGAAAGCTGCTCCCGCAAAGAAGGCAGCCCCAGCGAAAAAAGTAGCCGCAAAGAAAGCCCCCGCCAAAAAAGCGGCACCGGCCAAGAAAGCTGCTCCCGCTAAAAAAGTAGCTGCAAAAAAAGCTGCTCCAGCTAAAAAAGTAGCTGCAAAGAAAGCTCCCGCCAAAAAACGCACTCCGAACGCAGCGTTCATGAAAGCCCTGACACCCAGCGCCGCATTGGCTGCCGTGGTTGGTGCCAACCCGCTGCCACGTACTGAAGTGGTCAGCAAGCTGTGGGCTTACATCAAGAAGAACAAGCTGCAAGACGCTGTCAACAAGCGCATGATCAACGCTGACGCCAAGCTCAAGGAAGTCTTCGCCAAGGCGCAAGTCTCCATGTTCGAAATGGCCGGCCTGATCGGCAAGCACCTCAAGTAAGCAGTCCCTGCCGCTTGACAAGAAGGCCGACGCAAGTCGGCCTTTTTTCTTCTGGCATGATTGCCATCGTTTCCCGCTATTCACGCCCACGCCATGCTGCGCTTTCTGCTAACCCGTTTCAGCCTGATCGTGCCGACTTTCATCGGCATGACGCTGGTAGCGTTCTTCCTGATTCGCCTGGTCCCCGGCGATCCGATCGAGACGCTGGCCGGTGAGCGCGGCGTCGATGCGGTGCGTCATGCGCAGCTGCTCAAGGAGTACGGGCTCGATCGCCCGCTGCTGGTGCAGTACGGCATCTACATTGGCCGCGTGCTGCAAGGTGACCTTGGCACCTCCATCATTACCCATGCGCCGGTACTCAACGAGTTCCTGGCTCTCTTTCCGGCCACCATAGAACTTGCCTTGTGCGCCATTGTGTTTGCCCTGCTGCTGGGCATACCCGCCGGCATTCTGGCGGCGGTGCGACGCAACTCGGTACTGGACCACGGTGTCATGGGCGTATCGCTGACCGGCTACTCCATGCCCATCTTCTGGTGGGGCCTGCTGCTGATCCTGCTGTTCTCGGTGCAACTGGACCTGACGCCAGTCTCCGGTCGAATTGCAGTGAAGTACTTTATTGAACCCGTGACCGGATTCCTGCTGATCGATTCCTGGCTGGTCGGTGACAAGGGTGCCTTCTGGTCGACCGTGACGCACCTGATATTGCCGACGATTGTGCTGGGCACCAACCCGCTGGCCGTGATCGCCCGCATGACCCGCTCGGCGATGCTGGAAGTGCTGGGTGAAGACTACATCCGCACAGCGCGCGCCAAGGGCCTGTCCAATCTGCGTGTGGTCACGCTGCATGCGCTGCGCAATGCACTGATTCCGGTGGTGACGGTGATCGGTCTGCAGGTCGGCGTGCTGTTTACCGGTGCCATCCTGACCGAGACCATTTTTTCCTGGCCCGGTGTTGGCAAATGGATGGTCGAGGCCATTGGCCGGCGCGACTATCCGGTGCTGCAAGGCGGCATGCTGCTGCTCGGTGTCATTGTGATGCTGGTCAACCTGCTGGTTGACCTGACCTACGGCATCATCAATCCGAAGATAAGGCATTAGCCATGGAAAGCCGCGCTGCGCTTATCGTCAACGAAGAGTTCGAAACGACTCAGGAACCACCGCAGCCATTGCGCGAGTTCTGGGGCTATTTCAGTGCCAACCACGGTGCCGTCGCCGGTTTGCTGATCGTGCTGGCAGTGTTGCTGCTGGCCGCGCTGGCACCGCTGATTGCGCCCTACGCGCCCGACCTGACCAACCCTTCCGTCTTTCTCAAGCCGCCTGCCTGGCAGGCCGGTGGCTCCAGCGCCTACTGGCTCGGCACCGATGCCATCGGTCGTGACATCCTGTCGCGCCTGATCCATGGTGCGCGCCTGTCGCTGGCCATTGGTATGGCCGTGGTTGCCCTGTCGATCATCGTCGGTACTGTGCTGGGACTGACTGCCGGCTATTTCCGCGGTGTCTTCGAGATTGCCGTGATGCGCCTGATGGACATCATCCTGACGCTGCCCAGCCTCTTGCTGGCCATCGTGATCGTCGCCATCCTGGGGCCCGGTCTGATGAATGCCATGCTGGCGGTGGCCGTGGTGGTGCTGCCGCATTACGTGCGCATCACCCGCGCTGCGGTCATTGGCGAGATGGCCAAGGATTATGTGACGGCTGCTCGCATGAACGGCGCCAGCCATCTGCGACTGATGTTCAACGAGGTGCTGCCAAACTGCCTGGCACCGCTGATCGTGCAGGCATCGCTGGGCATCTCGACCGCCATTCTGGACGCTGCCGCGCTGGGCTTTCTGGGTCTGGGTGCGCAGCCGCCGTCACCCGAATGGGGCACCATGCTGGCCGATGCGCGCGAGTTTGTCATGCGCGCCTGGTGGGTCGTGACCTTCCCCGGTCTGGCGATCCTGATCACGGTGCTAGCGTTCAATCTGCTGGGCGACGGATTGCGCGATGCATTCGATCCCAAGCTCAAGCGCTGAGGAATAGTTCCATGCAAAACGCGAACTCAAAGCACCCGTGCGTCGTCCTGGACTCCCTCAAGGTCATCCACGACTCCCTCTACGTCATCCCGGACTCGATCCGGGATCCAGCGCCACGCCAACTCTGGATTGCGGATCAAGTCCGCAATGACAACTGATGGCACTGCTTGAAATAGAAAACCTGTCGGTCGAGTTTCCGTCGAAGAACGCGAGCATGCACGCGGTGGACGGCGTCAGCATTTCGCTGGAAACCGGCGATGTGCTCGGAATCGTCGGCGAGTCGGGCTCGGGAAAGAGTGTCACCATGATGGCGCTGATGGGCCTGGTGCCGTTTCCGGGGCGGGTAACAGCCGACACACTGCGCTTTGACGGCCACGACCTGCTGAAACTCTCCGACAGTGAGCGCAGCAAACTCACCGGCAAGGACGTGGCAATGATCTTTCAGGATCCCACCACCAGTCTGAACCCCTGCTTCAGCGTCGGCTTTCAACTCGCCGAAACCCTGCGACTGCACCTCAAGCTCGACCGGCAGGCAGCGCACAGGCGCTCCATTGAGTTGCTGGAGCAGGTCGGCATCCCGGCGCCCGAGAGCCGACTCAAGGACTATCCGCACCAGATGTCGGGCGGCATGAATCAACGCGTCATGATCGCCATGGCCATCGCCTGCAACCCCAAGTTGCTGATTGCCGACGAACCCACCACCGCACTGGACGTCACCATCCAGGCGCAGATTCTGGACCTGCTGCATGGCCTGCAAAAGGAACGCGGCATGGCACTCGTTCTGATCACCCACAACATGGGGGTGGTGTCCGAGATGGCGCAACGCGTTGCTGTGATGTACGCCGGCCAGATCATGGAGCAGCGCAGCGCCGAAGACCTGTTTTCCCGGCCGCAGCACCCTTACACGCAGGCCCTGATGGCGGCACTGCCCGAGCGCAGCGATGGCCTGACGCGCCTGACCACCATTCCCGGCATGGTCCCCGGCATGTACGACCGACCGCACGGCTGCCTGTTTGCACCGCGCTGCGCTTACGCACAGGACGCTTGCCGCGCGCAGCGTCCACCGCTGCAATCACGGCAGCAGGGGCAGGTGCGCTGCCAGTATCCGCTGGGGGCGTCGTCATGAGCCCGCCAGACCAGGCCGTCGTTGTGGCGCGCGACCTGCGCCAGGTCTACAAAATAGGTCGTGGCTTTCTGAACCCGAGCGAACACTTGCAGGCGGTTGGCGGCGTCTCCTTCACGCTGCAGGCAGGCAAGACGCTGGCGGTGGTGGGCGAATCCGGATGCGGCAAGTCCACGCTGGCGCGCATGGTGTCCCTGATCGAGAAGCCGACCGCTGGCGAACTGCGGTTGAACGGCGTTGATGTCGTGCATGCGCCACGCGCCGAGCGTCACGCGCTGCGTCGCAGTGTGCAACTGGTGTTTCAGAACCCTTACGGGTCACTCAACCCGCGCAAGAAAATTGGCTCCATTCTGGAAGCCCCGCTGCAGATCAACACGCAATTTTCCAGCGCTGAATGTGCCGAGCAGGCGCGCGCCATGCTGGCACTGGTCGGGCTGCGCCCCGAGCACTATGAACGCTATCCGCACATGTTCTCGGGCGGCCAGCGCCAGCGCATTGCCATTGCGCGCGCCCTCATGCTCAGGCCCTCCTTGATCGTCGCCGACGAGCCGGTATCGGCCTTGGATGTTTCGATCCAGGCGCAGGTGCTCAACCTGCTGGCTGACCTGCAGCAGGAACTCGGCCTGGCCTACCTCTTTATCTCGCACGACCTCGGCGTGGTGCGTCACATTGCGCACGACGTGATGGTGATGTACCTGGGTCACGCCGTCGAACAGGGTGACAAGAAGACCCTCTTCACACAAGCGCTGCATCCGTACACCCAGGCCCTGCTGGCCTCCACACCCGGTATCATGGGCAGCGGTCCGGCAAGAAAACGCATCGTACTCAAGGGCGATCTGCCCTCACCCCTGAACCCGCCCAGCGGCTGCGTCTTTTCAACCCGCTGCGCCAGCGTCACGCCGCGTTGCCAGGCAGAGCGCCCGCTGCTGCGTGAACTCGCCGGACGCCAGATTGCCTGCCATGAGGCTGAACAATTTATCCCAACCGCTGCATCGCAGCACTAACCCCGAAGGAGTCCAAAAGATGACCAAGAAACTCTCAGGTAACGGCCGCAAGCCATCGGCCAGACGCACCCTGCTCTGCGCCCTCGCCCTGCCGGCGCTGCTGGCGCTGGCACCGGCCTCGGCCAAAACGCTGGTTTACTGTTCCGAAGGCAGTCCGGAAAACTTCTACCCCGGCATCAACACCACCGGCACCTCCTTCGATGCCAACAGCCAGATCTACAGTCGCCTGGTCGACTTCGAGCGCGGTGGCACCGCCGTGGTACCGGGCCTGGCCGAGCGCTGGACCGTATCGCCCGACGGCAAGGAATACACCTTCTTCCTGCGCAAGGGTGTCAAGTGGCACAGCAACAAGAACTTCAAGCCGACGCGCGACATGAACGCCGATGACCTGATCTTTGCCATCGAGCGCCAGTGGAAGGAAAGCAACCCCTACTTCAAGGTCACCAGTTCCAATCACACCTACTTCGGTGACATGGGCATGGACAAATTGCTCAAGTCGGTCGAGAAGGTCAATGACCTGACGCTGAAGATGACACTGAACAAACCAGAAGCCCCTTTCCTGTCGGGTTGGGCCATGGAATTTGCCGGCGTCCAGTCCAAGGAATACGCCGATGCCATGCTGAAGGCCGGCACGCCAGAAAAAGTGGACCAGGAGCCGATCGGCACCGGACCCTACATGCTGGTGCAGTACCAGAAAGACGCCATCATCCGTTACAAGGCCTTCCCCGACTACTACGCCGGCAAGGCCAAGATTGACGATCTGGTGTTTTCCATCACGCCGGACGCATCGGTGCGCTGGGCCAAGCTGCAAAAAGGCGAATGCCATGTGATGCCCTACCCCAATCCGGCCGACCTCGATGCGATCCGCAAGGACCCCAAGATCCAGGTGCTGGAACAGGCCGGTCTGAATGTCGGCTACCTCGCCTACAACACCACCAAAAAGCCGTTTGATGACGTGCGCGTGCGCAAGGCGATCAACATGGCCATCAACAAGCAGGCCATTGTGGATGCGGTCTACCTGAGCACCGGCGTGGCAGCGAAGAATCCGATTCCACCGACCCAGTGGTCCTATAACAACGCCATCAAGGACGACGCCTTTGACCCGGAAGGCGCCAAGAAGTTGCTGGCCGCTGCCGGTCTGGCTGGCGGCTTCAGCACCGACATCTGGGCCATGCCGGTACAGCGTCCCTACAACCCGAACGCCAAGCGCATCGCCGAACTGATGCAGGCGGATCTGGCCAAGATCGGTGTCAAGGCCGAGATCAAGAGCTTTGAGTGGGGCGAGTACCGCAAGCGCATGCAGAACGGCGAGCACCAGATGGGCATGCTGGGCTGGACCGGCGACAACGGCGATCCCGACAACTTCCTGCACACCCTGCTCGGCTGTGATGCGGCCAAGACGGGTGGCGGCAACGTCGCCAAGTGGTGCTACAAGCCCTTTGAAGATCTGGTTCAAAAAGCCAAGGTCATCAGCGACCCGGCCGAACGCGGCAAACTCTACAGCCAGGCCCAGGTCGTGTTCAAGGAGCAGGCTCCCTGGTTCACCATCGCGCACGCCGTGCAGTTGGGCCCGATCCGCAAGGAAGTGATCGACTACAAGCTCAGCCCCTTTGGGCGCCACAGCTTCTACGGTGTCGACATCAAGGAGTAGACCGACGCTGACATCCTGAAAGGCCGGTGCAAGCCGGCCTTTTGTCAGGTGTCATGTCAAGTCCAGGATCGATTTTCCGGGTCCTCCTGATCCATATCAGAGGAACTCATCCAATCCATTGCTACAGTGCGCATTTAGTCGTGAACTACAGGAGACCCCATGTCCGTCAAAATCAACTTCGCCACACTCGATCTCATGGATGCCCTTGACCTCGCAGTTCTGATCGAATGCGAAGCCCGGGATCGCTACAACTTCTTCGCTGAGCAGATTGGTCGGCGCGATGGGGTTGACGCCGCGTCCATTTTTGAGTCGATGGCGGTCAATGAAGAAAAGCACGGGCAGCAACTCGCTGAACGCCGCAAGCAGTTGTTCGGTGACAAACCGATACGCGTCAGCAAAACCGCCATCTTCGACGTCGAGGCACCCGAGTTTGGCGCACCCCGCTGGAATATGTCCGCCTTCAAGGCCTTGCAACTGGCACTGTCGTCAGAAGAGAAGGCTTATGGGTTCTACGACGAAGCCATCAAGTACGTAAAGGACACCGGTGTGCGCGAACTGTTCACCGAACTGCGCGACGAAGAGACCGAACACGTTGGTCTGGTCAAAAAAGCCATGGCCGCTCTGCCCCCGGGCTCGGACGTGGACGCTGTGGACCTGGACGACTGAAACACGACTCCGGTCAATCGTCCAGCCCTGACATGCCGAGCCGGTGCGGCAGGGGCTGCGCGCCGGCGATGCGGTACATCACCTGACC
>CAITZZ010000019.1 GCA_903897005.1 uncultured beta proteobacterium
CCAACACCTACACCGGACTGACGACCGTGTCGCTCGGCACACTGGCGATCACCAACAACGATGCGCTCGGCGGCAGCGGCACGGGAACCACGGTAAGCGGCACGGGCGTGCTCGACATCCAGAATCTGGCTTACACGGGATTAGAGGCCATCACCCTGAGCGGCGGCACGCTCAAGGCCAGCACCGGCACCAGCAGCTACAGCGGCGCCCTGACGATGACGGCGGCCAGCAAGGTCGATGCGGGTGCGGGCGCAGAACTGAGCTTGTCCGGGGCGATCAGTGGTGCCTTTGCCCTGACCAAGGACACCGGCACCGGCACTGTGGTGCTCTCCGGCACCAACACCTATAGCGGCATCACCACACTGAGCGGCGGCACGCTGTCGATCAATAGCGACGCCAGCCTGGGGGCGATCCCTGGCAGTATCACACCCGGAAAACTGGTTCTCAACAGCGGTATCCTGGCGACCACGGCAAGCTTTACCCTCAATGCATCCCGCGGTCTCAGCCTGGGCGGTGGCGGCATCAATGTCGCGGACAGCACCACACTTTCCTATGCCGGTATTGCGGCCGGCAGTGGGGCCTTCACCAAATCCGGCACCGGTACGTTAACGCTTTCAGGCACCAATACCTACACCGGCGCCACCGCGATTTCAGCTGGCACATTAGTTGCGGCCTGGAACGGTGCGCTGGGTGGCGCAACCGGGACGACGGTGAGCAGCGGTGCGACGCTTGATGTTCAGGCATCTCTGACGGAGCCCATCACGCTGGCGGGCGGTACGCTGAAGACCGCTACCAGCGGCAGCTTATCGGGCACCGTCACCATGACCGCGCCCAGCACGGTCGATGCCGATAGCGGTGCCATATTGACGCTTGCCGGCGTCATCAGCGGCGCCTTCAATCTGACCAAGGGCACTGGCACTGGCAGTGTCAGCCTGACCACCGCCACCAACACCTACAGCGGTAACACCGTGATCAATGGCGGCACGCTGGTTATTGATAGCGATGCCCGGCTGGGCGCGGTTCCCGGCAGCGCCACGGCGGGCAAACTGGTTCTGGATGGCGGCACACTCAAGACCCAGGCCACCTTCACGCTCAGCCCCAATCGCGGCATCAGTTTCGGCGCGGGCGGCGGTCGCTTCGACGTCGACCCAGGCATCACGCTGACCTATGCAGGTATCGCCGCTGGCACAGGGGGGCTGACCAAGGTCGGCACCGGTGAGCTCAGCCTGTCCGGTATCCACACCTATACCGGCGCCACCATCCTCAACGCAGGCGTCCTGAGCGTGGCCAACGTCACCAACGGCGGTGTAGCCGGAGGATTGGGCGCGGCCAGCAGCGCTGCCAGCAACCTGGTGCTGGGTGGCGGCACGCTGTGGTATGCCATCGGCACATCCGGCACAACGGATCGGTCGTTTACCCTGACGGCGGGCACTACCTCGACGATTGATACCTTCGGTCCGCTAACCCTGTCGGGGGCCAGCGCCGCAACCACCGGGGCACTGATCAAAAAGGGCGCGTCAACCCTGACCCTGTCGGGTGCGAACCAGCACACCGGGGCCACCACGGTATACACCGGCACGCTGATCAGTGGTGCGGCGGGTGTGATCGCCGATACTTCGGCAGTCATACTGGAGTTTGGGGCAACATGGAATCTGGCCAATTTCTCGGAAACCGTTGGCTCCGTCGCCAGCGTATATACCAATAGCAACCTCACGCTGGGCAGCGCCACCCTGACTACCGGCAATGACAACACCAGCACGAATTTCAGCGGTGTGATCTCCGGCACCAACGGCGGTATCACCAAGATCGGTAGCGGCACGCAAATACTCAGTGGCACCAACACCTACACGGGCAACACAACGATCAGCGAAGGCACGTTGAGCTACAGCACACTGGCCAACCTTGGAGTGGCGGGCAATCCGACAAACCTGATACTCGATGGCGGCACCTTGCAATATACGGGGGCGAGTGGTAACAGCCGCACTTTCACGCTCACCGGCGGCAAGACCTCATCGATCGATGTCACTAGTTCCACGCTCACCGTGCTTTCGGGTATCGCCGCCTCCACCGGCGCACTGACCAAACTCGGTAGCGGCACACTGGTGCTTTCGGCCGACAACCTCTATACCGGCGGCACCACGGTGAGTGGTGGCACACTGAAAAGCGGCGCGATTAACATCCTCCCCGCCGCCTCGACTATGACGGTCGACAGCCTCGCAACCTGGGATCTTGCCAATTTCGCCCAGACGATCGGCTCGATCGCCGGAGCCGGCACCATCGCGCTGGGTAGCGCAACGCTCACCGCCGGTGGCAATAACGCCAGCACCAGCCACACTGGCTTAATGACCGGCACTGGCGGCCTGATCAAGCTGGGTACCGGCGAACTGATACGCGGTAGAGGGGGTTACACCGGCCTCACCAGCATCAATGGCGGCACGCTGACGAATGCGACGGCGTACGGCCTCAGTTCAACTGTATCCGTGGCCTCGGGAGCGACCTGGAACCTCGCGGACAACAGCCAGCAGATCACTGCCGTCTCCGGTGCCGGCAGTGTCACGCTCGGTAGCGCGACGCTCAACGTCAATAACATCTCCAGCACTACCTACAGCGGCGTCATGAGTGGCACCGGCGGCCTGACCAAAAACGGAACCGGCACATTCACGCTTTCCGGCGTGAACACCTATGCCGGGGCCACAAGCATCACCGCGGGCACCCTGACCCATGGCATTGTTGGCGCCATCGACAGCGCGTCGACAGTCACTGTCGCCTCCGGCGCCACCTGGAACCTGGCCGGGTTCAACGATACCGTAGGCTCGGTCGCCGGCGCGGGAAATATCACGCTTGGCAGTGCGATGCTCACTGCCGGTGGTAACGACAGCAGCACTACTTATAGCGGCGTCATGAGCGGTACCGGCGGCCTGACCAAGCTGGGCAGCGGCACGCTGGCGCTCTCAGGGGCCAACAGCTATTCTGGCGCGACCAACATCAATGCCGGGACGCTGTCCAGCAGCGCGGCAGGGCTTTCGGACAGCACGGCGGTCACCGTGGCCAGCGCTGCTACCTGGATCACCGGCGCCGAAACTGTCGGCTCGCTGGCGGGTGAAGGCAATGTCGTGCTGAGCAGCTTTACCCTGAGTGCCGGCGGCGACAACACCAGCACAAGCTTTAGCGGTGTGTTGTCTGGTACGGGCGCCCTGACAAAAACCGGTAGCGGTACGCTGACGCTGACCGGTGCCAACACCTACAGCGGCCTGACCACTGTTTCGGCAGGCACGCTGGCAGTCACCCGTAATGATGCCTTGGGCACTGCGGCGGCCGGCACCACGGTTGCCAGTAGCGGCACCCTCGACTTTCAGGGGGTGGCCTACAGCACGGCAGAGGCCATTTCAGTCGCTGGCGGTACGCTCAAGGCCAGCACCGGGGACAGCAGCCTGGCGGGCACGGTGACAATGACGCTGGGCAGCACGGTCGATGCCAGCCTTGGCGCCAGCCTGAACGTCGATGGCGTCATCAGCGGCGCATTTGGCCTGACCAAGACCGGCAGCGGTACCGTGTTGCTCTCGAAAGCCAACACCTATACCGGCGTCACAGCCGTTAACGCGGGCACTCTGGCGGTGGGCATCAATGGTTTGCTGGGCACTGCTGCCGCCAATACCACGGTGGCTTCTGGTGCGGCCCTGGACCTGCAAAATGTGCCCAACGTGGCCGACTCAATCACCCTCAATGGCGGCATGCTGAAGGCCAGCAACGGCACGTCCAGTCTTACCGGAACCGTAACCCTGACCGCCAACAGCCTGGTGGATATCACGGGAACGCAACTGACGCTTGGTGGCGTCATCAGTGGCACCGGCTTCGGCATTACCCAGAGCGGCACTGGAAATCTGCTGCTTTCCGGTATTAATACCTATACCGGGGCAACCACCATCAATGGCGGCACGCTGACCAATGGTCGGGCGGGGGCGATCAATGATGCATCTGCCATCACGGTCGGCTCGGGCGCCACCTGGAATCTGGCCAACTTCGCCGAAACCGTAGGTTCCATCGCCGGCGCCGGTAATATTACGCAGGGCACTGCAACACTGACCGCGGGGGGCGACAACACCAGCACCGCTTTTGGTGGTGTCTTGTCCGGCAGTGGCGGCTTGACCAAGCTTGGCACCGGCACCCTGACGCTCTCTGGCGCCAACACCTACACCGGCGCCACCACCATCAGTGCCGGAACGCTGGCCCATGGCGCAACCAATGCACTGGCCGATACGATGACCGTAAGCGTATCGTCGGGAGCCAACTGGAACCTTGCAGGCTTTAGCAACACCGTGGCATCGATATCGGGCGCCGGCAGCCTTGCCCTGGGTGCGGGCACGCTGACGACCGGCGCGAACAATTCCAGCACGACGTTCAGCGGCGTGATCTCCGGAATCGGCGGTGGCCTGACCAAAACCGGCACCGGGGTTCTTACGCTCTCGGGCATCAACACCTACACCGGCATCACCACGCTCACCGGCGGCAAGGTAAGCGTCGCCACCATCGGCAACGGCGGTGTCGCCGGCAATCTGGGAGCCGCCACCAACACCGCCGCCAAGCTGGTGCTGGATGGCGGCACGCTGCTGTATACGGGTGCCACCGCCGCAACGGATCGCGCCTTTACCCTGACGGCGGGCGCCACCTCGTCGATCGAAGTGAGCGGCGCCAGCATCCTGACAATGTCCGGCGCCAGTGCCGCAAGCACCGGCAGCCTGACCAAGACCGGCACCGGCACCCTGACCCTGGCGGGCGCCAATGCCTGGACCGGTGCCACCACGGTCAGCACCGGTACGCTGGCCAGTGGCGCGGCGAACGTGATCGCCGATACTTCGGCGGTGACGGTTGCCAGTGGCGCATTCTGGAACCTGAGCAGTTTCAGCGAGACCGTAAGCTCCATCGCGGGGGCCGGCAATGTGACGCTCGGCAGTGCAACGCTGACCGCCGGCGGCGACAATGCCAGCACCACCACCTACAGCGGCGTGATGTCCGGCACCGGCGGCTTGACGAAGGTCGGCAGCGGCATCCTGATTCTGGGCGGCGCCAATACCTACAGCGGTGCCACCACGGTCAATGCGGGCACCTTGACCAACGGCCGCGCCGGGGCCATTGCCGATACCTCGGCGCTCACTCTGGCCACCAACGCGACCTGGAATCTGGCCAATTTCGACGAGACCGTCGCCTCGATTGCCGGCGCCGGAGCGATTACCCTGGGCAGCGCCACGCTGACGGTCAATGGGGCCACCAGCACCAGCTACAGCGGCGTGATGTCCGGCACCGGCGGCCTGACCAAAACCGGCAGTGGCACGCTGACGCTCTCCGGCGCCAACACCTATACCGGCGCCACCACCATCAATGCCGGCACACTGGCCAGTGGCGCCGCCGGCGTGATCGCCGACACCTCGGCACTCTCGGTGGCGACGGGCGCGACCTGGAACCTGGCCGGCTTCGCCGAAACCGTCGGTTCGATTGCCGGCGCGGGCAGCATCACGCTGGGCAGTGCCAGTCTTGTCGCAGGCGGAAACAACAGCAACACCACCTACAGCGGAGTGATGTCCGGCACCGGCAGCCTGACCAAGATCGGCAGCGGCACACTGACGATCTCCGGCCTCAACACCTACACGGGGACCACCACCATCAATGCCGGCACGCTGGCCAGCGGCGCAGCAGGCGTTATCGTGGATACCTCTGCGGTCACCATCGCCGCCGGCGCAACCTGGGCCCTCGGCAGCTACAACGAAACCGTCGGTGCCATCACGGGGGCCGGCAGCATTACCACCAATGCCACCCTGACCGTCGGGATGGACCACACCAGCACCACCTACAGCGGCGTGATGTCCGGCGCAGGCGGTCTGACCAAGTTCGGTCTGGGCACCTTGACCCTCTCTGGCGCCAACACCTATACCGGCACCACCACCATCGGAAATGGTGTCATGGCGGCTACTGGCTATCTGATCAGCGGCGCGGCGGGCGTTATCGCCGATAGCTCGCCGATGGTCTTCAATTACGGCGCCTGGAATCTGTCGAATTTCGATGAAACCGTCGGTTCCATCGCCACCAATGCAGCAGGCAGCATCTTTCTCGGCAGCGCCACGCTGAGCATTGGCGGCAAGGGCGGCAGCATCACCACGTACAGCGGCAACATGAATGGCACGGGCAATTTGAACATCGTCGGCGCCACGCATACGCTTTCCGGTTTGGGGATGGCTTATACGGGGGCCACCACCATCACGGCAGGTACGCTCAAGCTCGGTTCGGCGAATGTAATCCCCGATACCTCGCCGGTGACCATTGGCGCGGGCGCACTTGATCTGAACAACTTTGCCCAGACCCTGGCCTCTCTGGCCGGCGGCGGCAGCGTAGCAACCGGAGCTGGCGTGCTAACCGTGGGTGGCAACAATGCCAGCACCACCTACAGCGGCGTGATCTCAGGCGGTGGGGGCCTGACCAAAGTCGGCAGCGGCACCCTGACGCTGTCTGGCGCCAACACCTCTTCGGGGGCCATCCTGATCAACGCGGGCAGCCTGACCAGCGGCGCGGCGGGGGTGATCAGCGACAGTTCGGCCGTCACCGTGGCGGCGGGCGCGACATGGAATCTGGCCGACTTCAACGAGACGGTACTTAGCATTGGCGGTGCGGGGAATATCACGCTGGGCAGCGCCACGCTGACGGTCAATGGGGCCACCAGCACCGCCCTAAGTGGCGTGATTTCGGGCACCGGCGGCCTGACAAAAACCGGCAGTGGCACGCTGACGCTCTCCGGCGCCAACACCTATACCGGCGCCACCGCCATCAGTGCCGGCGCACTCATTAATGGTGCCGCCGATGTCATCCCCGATGCTTCTGCGGTCACGATTGCCATTGGCGCGGTCTGGTATCCTGAGCGGTGGAGCGAAACAGTGGGCTCCATTGCCGGCGCCGGCACCATCGGCTCTCCCAGCGACAGTTTGACCGACAAAACAACCATTACGGTCGGCGCCAACAACAGTTCCACGACCTTTAGCGGCCGCATAATTGGCGACGGTCGCGGCTTGACCAAGGTCGGCAGCGGAACCCTCACGCTCTCCGCCAACAATGCCTATGCGGGGGTAACAAGCATCAATGCCGGTATCCTGGCGAATGGTTCAGCAGTGGCAATTCCCGATCGCTCCTTGGTGAATGTCGCAGCCGGCGCCACCTGGGATCTGGCCAACTACTCCGATACCGTGGGGGCGTTTGCCGGTGCAGGCAGCATCAAGCTGGGTAGTGGAACCATCACCGTCGCCGGGAACACTGATAGCTTTGCCCTTGGGGCTGTGCCAGGCGATTTCAGCGGCGTGCTTTCGGGCACAGGCGGCTTGACCCTAACGTTATCAGGTCGGCAGATACTATCTGGCGAGAACACCTATTCGGGTCAGACGAATATTTCAGGCCAGTTGATTGTCACCAGCAACAATGCGCTGGGCAGCACGGCTACAGACACGATCGTTCAGGCAGGCGGAACAACCTGGCTCGAATTTCGCAACGTCAATTACACCGCCCTGGAACCCATTAGGCTGGGCGGAATAATTACCAACACGGTAGGCACCTCTAGCTTTGCCGGCCCGATTTATATTTCAGGAACGACTAACTATCTCAGGGCCGCATCGGGCGCCTCGCTCGCCCTGAGCGGAATTATCAGTGGCATCGCCGATTCAACCTCTGTTCTGAGGAAAGATGGTTTGGGTACGGTAACGCTTTCTGGCGCCAATACCTTCATCCAGGACGTATGGGTCCTTGAGGGTACGCTGGCGGTGACCGCCAGCGGCACACTGGGCGCCAATAACCCAAGCAGCGGCGCACTGGGCGGCACTACGGCAATTACTCGGGTCGAAAGCGGCGCTACACTCGACTTCCAGAATGTCGCCTACGGCCTGACAAGACCCCTCGTCCTCAATGGCGGCACGGTGACCGCGAGTACCGGCACCTCCAGCTTCCCCGGCACGGTAGCGCTGTGGGCGAACAGTTTTGTCGCGGCGGGCAGCGGGGCAACGCTGTCGCTCAACGCCATCATCTCCCAGTCTTTCGGCAGCTATGGCCTGACCAAGGCCGACAGCGGCAAGGTCTTCCTGCCGGCGGTGAATACCTTCAGTGGCGGCACCACGGTGAATGCCGGCACCTTGTCGATCCAGGCCCTGTCCGGGCTGGGTACGGGCAATATCACGCTCGCCGGCGGCACGCTGGAGGCAAGCAACGACATCAACCTGGGCAGCCGCACGGTGGCGGTCACGGCCGACAGCGGACTGGCGGCAACCGCAACCAAAACGCTGTCGGGCGGCGTGTTCAGCGCATCGGGCCGCAACCTGGCGCTGTCCGGCGGCGGCAACTTCACGCTGACGGGTGCAACCAACAACTTCGGCTCGATCTCCATCCCCAGCGCTGGCACCGTTTCGCTGGTGGATACCAACGATCTTTCGCTGGGGGCGTCCACCGTCAGCAGCCTCAACGCCCAGGCGGGCGCGGGCGGCGGCACGCCGGGGGCGGGCAACCTGACCTTGACCGGCGCCATCACCGCGAGCCTGGCGGGCGACGGCTCCGGCCGCACCAACGCCGTGGTGCTGGCCACCGGCACCGGGTCGAGCAAGTTCGTGAACAACGTCGGCGCGGGTGCCGTCACCCTCACCGGGGCCAACAGCCCACGCTGGCTGGCTTATATCAACGATCCTTACACCGCTGGCGACGGCAACGTACTGGGCGGCCTACTGAGCAACAACAACGGCATTTTCAACAAGGTCTACACCGGCTACGGCGCTACCGCCTATGCCCCGGCCAGCGTTACCGAAACCGGCAACCGCTACCTGCTGCGCGTGCTCTCGCAGATGGACACCACCACCTCGGTGACCCTGAACACCGTCAGTCAGAGCAAGGTTTATGGCAATACGCTGGCGCTGGCCAACGACGGCTATACGATTTCGTATTCCGCCGGGTTTATCGCACTGCCCGAGTATTTCGAGGCCAAGCCGAACTGGATCGACGACACGGCAGTGATGCTCTCCTCGGCCGGCACAAGCGCCACGGCCGCCGTCAACAGCTATACGATCAACATTTCCGGGCTTGATTATTTCGACGGCACGAACCGCTATCAGATCACCAACAGCGGCCCCATCGCCGCGACCGGCAAGACCATCAACTTCAACCTGGGCAGTCTCGGCGTTACGCCGCGACCGCTGACCTTGACGCCCACCGCCGGCACCGTGGCCAACCGCGAATACGACGGCACCACCGCAGCCAACTTTGCCGTAACGCCTGCCTTCACCCTGGGCAATGTGGTCAATGGCGACAGCGTAAGCCTCACCGGTACGGCCAGCGGCTTGTATGCCGACAAGAATGTCGGTGCCGGCAAGACGGTGAGCCTGGCCGGGCTGAGCCCGAGCAGCGCCAACTACAGCCTGCCGACAACGATGCCGAGCTATACCGGCGACATCACGGTACGCGCGATCACGCTTGCGGCAACGGTGCAGGACAAAATCTACGACCAAAGCAATGCGGCCACGGTGCTCAGCCTGAGCGGTGATCGAAAGATCGCCGGGGATGATCTGACCTACGCATCGACCGGCGCCGCTTTTGCGTCGACCAACGTCGCCCGCGATGGCAACAACCTTGTGGTTGCACAAAACGTCAACGTCAGTGGTCTGAGCCTGTCGGGTGCCGACCTGAGCAACTATGCCCTGACCGGCGCCAGCACCACGGCCACCGGCAAGATCAATCCGATTGCCCTGAACCTGACCAGCGTTACCGGCAACAAGGTGTATGACGGCAGCGTTGTATTGTCAGCGCCAACGTTTGCGTTTAACAACGCCGGCGTACTGAGCGGCGACATTGTCACCGCCGTGAGTGGCACGGCCAGTTTTGCCAACAAGGATGTAGGCAGCGGCAAGACGCTCACCGCGAGTCTTCCATCCCTGGTGCTTACCGGCGCGCAGGGTGGCAACTACAGCCTGGGCACCGGCAGTTTCAGCGGCACCGGCGACATTACGGCAAAGAGCTTGACCGTCGATGCGGCAGTCGCACCAAGCAAGGTGTATGACGGCGGCACGGCGATGACGGGCGTTACCCTCGGCCTGACGGGCCTGGTAACCAACGATGTGGTTTCCGTGAACGGCGCGGGCAATTTCAGCGCGAAGGATGTCGGCAACAACCTTACCTATGCCATGTCCGGAATCACGCTGAGTGGCACGGATGCCGGGAATTACAGCCTGAGCGGCGGCGGCACCTTGAACGGCAGCAATGGCATCATTACCGCCAAAGCGCTGACGCTGACCGGCTTCGACGCCACCAGCAAGGTCTATGACCAGACCACCACGGCGACCATCGCCAATGCCGGCAGCTTGACCGGCGTGATCAGTGGCGACACGGTGAGCGCCAGCAATACCGGTGCAAGTTTTGCCAACAAGAATGTCGGCACGGCCAAGATCGTCACTCTCGGCGGCATCGCCCTGTCTGGAGCCGATGCGGGCAACTACAGCATCGGCGCCACCGTCACCGACACCGCCGACATTACCGCCAAGGCGATCACGCTGACCGGCTTCAGTGCCACCAACAAGGTCTATGACCAGACCACCGCGGCGACCATCGCCAACGCCGGTAGTCTCACTGGCGTGATCAGTGGCGACACGGTGAGCACCAGCAACACCGGTGCGACCTTCGCCGATAAAAATGTCGGCACTGGCAAGACGGTGACCCTGGCCGGCATTGCCCTGACCGGTACGGACGCCGGCAACTACAGCATCGCCGCCACCACCACCAATACCGCCGACATCACCGCCAAGACCCTGACGCTCGCCGGCTTCGATGCCGCCAACAAGACCTATGACGCCAACGTTACCGCGACCATTGTCAGCCCTGGAACACTTTCGGGCCTGATTGCGGGTGACACGGTGACCGCCAGCAATACCGGCGCTACCTTTGCCGATGCGAACGTCGGCACCGGCAAGACGGTGACGCTGAATGGCATCACGCTGGCCGGCGCTGATTTC
>CAITZZ010000020.1 GCA_903897005.1 uncultured beta proteobacterium
CTGGAGGTGGCGGCGCAGCACCAGGTCATGCTGGCGCTGGAAATCATGGACACGCCTTTTCTCAACTCCATTTCGAAGTACCTGGTGCTCAAGGAGCAACTGCCTTCACCCTGGTTCAAGGTCTATCCGGATCTGGGCAACCTCACGGCCTGGGGCAACGACGTGGCGCGGGAACTGACGGCGGGCATTCACCATATCGTCGGTGTCCACGTCAAGGAAACGAAACCGGTGGGACCCAATTTCCCCGGCGCTTTCCGCGATGTGCCGTTTGGCGAAGGCACGGTGGACTTTGTTCACTGCTTCAAGACCCTGCATGGGTTGGGCTACGCCGGCCCCTTTTTGGTGGAGATGTGGACCGAGAAAGCGGAGGATCCGCTGGCCGAGATTGCGCTAGCCCGCCAGTGGGTGGGTGAGCGTATGAGGCAGGGGGGCTACGACCATGCTTGAAGCACTGAAGAAGCAGGTGCTGGAGGCGAACCTGGAACTGCCCCGGCTGGGACTGGTTGACTTCACCTGGGGCAACGTCAGCGGCCGCGACGCCGCCAGTGGCGCCATCGTCATCAAACCCAGCGGCGTGCCCTACGAGCGCATGACGGTAACGGACATGGTGGTGCTCGACGCCAACGGCGCCGTGCTGGAGGGGAAGTTGAAGCCCTCGTCCGATGCTCCGACCCATCTGGAGCTGTACCGCGCTTTTCCGGAGCTCGGCGGCATCGTGCATACGCATTCGAGCTGGGCTACGGTCTGGGCGCAGGCCTGCCGCGGCATCCCGGCGCTGGGAACGACGCACGCCGACTACTTCTTCGGCGAGATTCCTTGCACGCAGCAACTGACAGCGCAGCAGATTGCCGGCCAGTACGAGGCGCAGACCGGTGTTGCCATCGTCGACTGCCTGCGCGAGCGCGGCCTCACGCCGACCCGGATGCCGGCGGTGCTGGTGGCCAACCACGGCCCCTTTGCCTGGGGCGCTGATGCCGACGCCGCCGTACACAACGCCGCCGTGCTGGAAGTGGTGGCGCGCATGGCGCTGCTCACGCTGCAGATGGACAGCGGCTTGCCGGCGATGCCGCAGCAGTTGCTGGAAAGACACTTCTTTCGCAAGCACGGCCCCGGGGCTTATTACGGGCAGGGCTGAAATGCCCCTGCAAACCGGACGTTGATATCAACAGGCTGATGGTCGGCAATATCGGGGTGACTTCGTTCGAGGGAGCGCCGACAGGCGACCAACAGAAGCCCATCGTAATACCAGGACCGTCGGTGACGCATGACGACATGGCACTCAACTCCGTTCGTGTCCCCCGGCCTGCGGCCTCCGGACTTCCAACATCCCGTTTCGAGTTGGGGACAGAGCTGAAGATCTGTCCCACAAGCATTTGCATTTCACTGCGTTGAGCGCCACACCGTCCTGCTGTCATCGGCCCTCACCAACCTGCGCCGACAAGGTCAGCTTAACACTGCGCTGAATGTCAACAATGGGCACTACCGCGTCAGTGACCAGATCTTGGCTAAAGGACTTCAGCCGAGCGGCAGGTAGAGGGTCATTGGCGTATCGGCAAGAGAAATGAAGCCGTATCGTTCATAAAACGACTTCGATTTTTCATTTTTTGCGTCCACGAGTAGCGCGTAAGCACCAACAAGAGTGCGAGCGTGCAGACATCTGTCGACCGCACAGCCGAGCAGAACTTCGCCCAATCCGGCTCCACGACTTTCAAGAGTGCGTGCAATGCGTCCCATGCGAAAACACGGAACAGGGTAACGCGGCAGTTTTTTGCGTTCCGCATCACTGAGTTGCTGAACGCCTACCTGCGCTGCACTGAGCGTATAGAAGCCCAGGAGCTTGCTCGGCGCTGCATCGTCCACCAAAACAAAGACCGTATTAATGCCTTTTGCATTCTGTTGGGCCGCATATTTGTGCAGGTAATCATCCAACGCCGGCACGCCGCAATGAAACCCTGCGCGATCGTGCAAGCTGACATCAAGAACCTGCTCTTCAAGCACGTTTAACCTTGGACGCCGCTTTCAAGGCACCCTGCAGCGCCGGGTTCGGGCTGAATACCCCGTTGATTGCTGCGTTGAAAGCAAGAAAATCGCGTTTGGTGAGCGTCACCCGCGACTCCTGCTCCAGCAGGGCTTGTGCTTTCTCTTTGGCTGCGCTTCGGACAAAGCCGGCCATGGTTGTACCCATCAGGCTTGCAGCTCGGGAGAGAAGATCTTTATCGGCAGCGTCAAGCTTCAGATCAAAACGGGCAACTGCTGTCATGACATCTCCAAATAGATACGGTATTTTGCCGTATCAAATAGGTGCTGTCAAACTTGAAATCCGAACGACTGCTTCAACTTCCAATACATAGTGGCGAACGTCCGCTCCTCACTTTGCTCAATGACTTCCAGGGCACTTTGTTCGCGCTCACAGTCGACCAACTGCGGGTGCTCACCAACAGCAGCTTGCGGGAAGCACAGTTAATTTCAACGGAAGTTAATCGAAGAGCCTCGCGATGGTCACCATCGGCAAAAACAGCCTGCTGGTCGACAGGTTCAAGGGTATGAATCCGAAGTGCTGATAAAAATCAGCAGCCAACGCATCTTTCGCATCCACCACAACAGCCATGGCAGCAATACCGCCGGCGGCTTGCAGGCTGCGGCGCAGTGCATCCATCAGCAAAAATTCTCCCATTCCTTGACCTTTGAGTCCTTGATCGACTGCCAATCGTCCCAGTAAAGTGACGGGCAATTGTGGATAACGAGGCAGCTTGCGTGCCAACTCTGGAGGTACTTCATTGGCATAGATGGTTGACGCTGACAATGTGTAGTAACCCAGAACCTGGGAAGCGGGGGGGTGAACTAGCGCAAATACGGCGGCAACCCGTTTCTCGCTGTCTTGGCGCGCTTGGTTTTGGAGATAACGATCAAGCGTGGGGCTACCACACGTGAAGGTCTGGCGCTCGTGTGCTTTTTGCAGCGGCAGCACCCGCCAAGAGGTGAGGTGCACGGTTCTAGGTGCCCGATGTGCCCGTCATGGTGCGGTACTGCATACCGGCTTGGTGCAAGCGATCATTGGGTTCTGGTGGATTGAGCAGGGCCTGGACGAACCGTATCTGATCTTCGCGCTCCAGTCGAATGGTTTCATGCGCTTCAATAATTCGGATCGCAGCCTCTTGGGCACTGGCGACCACAAACTCACTCAAAGTTCGGGTGGAAAGCATAGCTGCTTGCTGGAACAGCGCTTTTTGCTCGTTGCTAATGCGCGCCTCAAGGCGTGAGCCTCTGGCCTTGGTGGGAGAGTTGATACTGGTTTGCATGCTCTTCATCTTTCAAGGAACAAAGCATTTTGAATTCTTGACCGCTAAATTGTACGCCAATTGTCCGTACGTTATGTCGATCAAAACATCGACAATTTCTCTTGTTTAAGACCCGTTGCCAGCCATCACCGGCCGCTTCCTGGCATCCAAATTGGGTCGACTCGGGAAGACGGTTTTGCAAGCAGCGTCATCAAGACCAATTTCTTATGACAATCACGTCTTGATGTGAAATGTGATGCAAAATGATGTCTTTATTGATGTAGGAGCCACGCCATGCGAACCACTCTCACCATTGATGACCACTTGTTCGACAAAGCCATGTCCCTGGCCGAGCCCGGCATGGAGAAATCCGAGCTGATTAGGGAGTGCGTGAAGGCGTTCATTCAGCGGCAGACCGCGCGTCGGCTGGCGGCGCTGGGTGGCACGGTGCCAGAGATCGAGCTGGTGCCGCGTCGTCGTGAAGAGCCAACGCTTTCATGAGCGTGCTCGTCGACAGTTCTGTGTGGGTCGGGCACTTCAAGCAGCGCAACGATCAGTTGGTCGCACTGCTTGAAGACGGCGCGGTGATTTGTCACCCCTATGTCGTTGCCGAAGTGGCTTGTGGAACCCCTCCCGGTCGACAAGCCATCATTGGCATGCTTGCCGAGCTGGAAAGCGCGCCCGTCGCCACACAGGATGAGTTACTGGCAATGATGGATGCCCGTCAGATCTACGGCCGAGGCTGCGGCTTTGTAGACATGAGTCTGCTGGCTGGCGCACTGCTCAGCGAGAAGACGCTGATCTGGACTTTGGACAAGAGGTTTGAGCTGCTTGCAGTGGAGTTGAATAAGGCGTACCGTCCCAAGCTGCATTCCTGAGATCATGCTTCGTCCGCCACCCGGACCACCTGCACACCGGTGGCCTCCAGTTCTTCGCAGAACGCCAGCGGCGTCAGCCAGTCGGTAACGATCATGTCGATCCGGCTCAAGGGGCTGGTCAGAAAGCTCGATACGCAGTTCATCTTGGTATGGTCGGCCACGATGATCACCTTGCCGCTGGAGTTCTCGATCATGGCTTTGTTGACGCTGGTTTCCGTGCTGACGGCGCTGGTGCAACCCTTTTTGATGCTGACACCATTGATGCCCAGCACGGTGACGCTGGAAAAGATGCCGTGCAGACCGCTCAGGGTCAGGTCCCCTACCAGTGACTTGGAGTGGATCCGGTAATCACCACCGAGCAGGATGAGCTCCTGTTGCGGGTCCAGGTCGAGCGCCAGGCAGGCGGCGTTGTTGGTGACGATGCGGGCCTTTTTTCCGCGCAGATGGTGGATCACTTCCAGCGTGGTCGAGCCGCCATTGGCAAAGACGGTTTCGTTCTCTGAAATCAGCGTTGCAACGTGGCGCCCGATCAGGCTTTTTTCGCGCTTGGCTGAATGGTCTTTTTCCTCGAAAAATTCTTCCATGCGCAAGCCGGAAACCGAGATCGCGCCGCCGCGCGTGCGCTCCAGCAGCTTGTGCGTGGCCAGGGCGTCGAGGTCGCGCCGGATCGTGATCTTGGAGACGCCGAATTCGGTAGCGAGTTCGTCGGCCGAGACCGATTGGCGCTGTGCCAGCATCTCCAGAATCTTCTTGTGCCGGTAATTCGATACCTTCATGGTTTGACTCTGTTTGGATTCGCTCATGTTTGTTCAGTCCGATGTTTTCAGCAATTCGCGCAGCGCGGGTGTGGCCAGCGCCTGGTAGAGCGCGTGCGACTGCGCTCGCCGCTGCGCATAGACGCCCGCGTTGGCGGGATCGGGCTCGTAGCGGAACGAGCGACTGCCGCTGTGGGCGCGTAGAAAGGCTGCCGGGTAGCTGGCTTCGATACCCAGGGTGACGGCTGCGGCTATCCAGGCGCCCAGCGAGGTGGCTTCCGTGTTGTCAAGGCGAAGCACCGGGCGCTCGAAAACGTCACTTTGTATCTGATTGAAAAGGTCAGATTTGCTCATGCCACCCGAGACCGTGACCGACTGCACGGCGCCGCACAGGTTTTCGACCAGTTCCAGGCTGGCCTGCATCTCGATGGCGATGCCCTCCAGAATGGCGCGCGCCATCTCGCCGCGCGTGGTGCCCAGTGTCAGGTTGAAGAAGACACCTCTGGCCTGCGCGTCCCAGTAGGGTGAGCCGCTGCCCTTGAAGTGCGGCAGGGCCAGCAGCCCGTTGCAACCCGCCGCTGCGCTGGCAGCCTCGGCATTGAGTTGCTCGAAGCTCAGCTCGGGCCCGACGTTGCTCTGACAGAGGGACTCCTTGAACCAGCGATAAATCGTGCCCGAAGTCAGTACGGCGGCTTCGACGATGTAAGCGTTGGGTACGGCCGAGACGTTGCAGGCCAGTCGCATGCCAGCATCAAGCGCCGGCTTGGCGCTGTGCCCGATCAGGTAGGAGCCGGTGCCGGCGTTGCAGACAGCGCGCTCGCCGGAAAACAGGCCGAGTCCGAGTGCTGCGCACTGCTGGTCACCCGCAGCGGAAATCACCGGCAGACCAGCGGGCAGTCCGGTCGCACCGGCCAGGGCGTGGGTCAGGCCACCCACCACCGAACCCGGCGCGACCAGTTCGCACAGCATGGAGGCGGGCACTTCAAACAGTTCCAGCAGTTCGGCGTCCCAAGAGCGCGTCTCCAGGTTGAGCAGGTTGGTGCGGCTGGCAAAGCTGTGGTCGGTGACAAAGCGCCCGGTCAGCAGGTGAAGCGCCCAATCCTGAATGCCCAGCAGCTTGTGCGTTTTGCTCCAGATGTCGGCGCGGTGCTGGCGCAACCAGCGCATCTTGATGGCCGAGAAAACCGGCGAAATCTTGAGGCCGGTCTTGCCGTAGACCCATGCGTTGGAGTCGCTCATGGCCTGCGCCATGTCCGCGCTGCGCCGGTCCTGCCACATGATGGCCGGGTGCAGGGGCGTGCCCTGATCGTCAACAGGTATCACGGAAGAGCGCGACGCTGTGACGGCGATGCAGAGCGGCTCCAGCCCCTTGGCGCTTGCCGCCTGAGCACAGGATTGCAAGGTGCTCGATACCACCTGCTGCCACAGCAGCGGGTCCTGCTCAACCCTGCCGTCATCGAAGAAAACCGGCAGGTTCTCGCGCTGGGCCAGGTGCACCGCATGGCCGCAGGCGTCGTACAGGGTCGCCCTGCTGCTGCTGGTGCCGATGTCGACGGTAATGATCGCTTTCATGCCCACCTTGAGGAGTCTTTTGTCGATTTCATTGTAGAACTGGAAGTGATCAATGTCGGCGTTTCGCCAGATGCACAGTGTATAAAATGAAACATATTGACCGATAGGTGTTTCAATTTGATCGTTTTAAAGGGCGCCCATGAAGATCGAAAAGCGTTTTCTGACCACCATGAACCGATGTTATTCGGCCAACTGCATCGAGGTCGATGGTGAGCCCCGCATTCTGCTGGCCACCGAAGGCGAGGGGCCTTGCCTGGCCTGGACCGGTGCGGATTACAGCGAGCCGCATACGGTCTGGGAGGGCCCCGGCGGCACCATGTCGATGGTGCCCATTGCCGGAACCAATGGCGAGTTTCTG
Source organism: uncultured beta proteobacterium (assembly GCA_903897005.1). Classification (GTDB taxonomy): domain Bacteria; phylum Pseudomonadota; class Gammaproteobacteria; order Burkholderiales; family Burkholderiaceae_C; genus Rhodoferax. The sequence continues at coordinate 6,842 of CAITZZ010000020.1, forward strand.
GCGGTGCAGAAGTTTTTCAAGATGTTCCAGTGGGAAGAAGCCAAGATCGTCCATGTGCGCCCGCTCGCTGACCGGGGCTATGAAGTCACCGACGTGCTGCACCTGCCCTACATCCATCGCTTCGATTTGTTGACCGTCGGTGGCCGCCATTACTTCATCGGCTGCACGCTGGCAACGACCAAGGAGTCCAAGGAAGACTGGTCGAACCCCGGCAAGATCTGGGTCGGCGAGTTCACCGGCAAAGGCGCGCTGGAGGTCCGGGTCCTGAAAGACGGCTTGAGCAAGAACCACGGCTACAGCCGTCTGACGCAGCACGGACGCATGTCGGCTCTGGTGACCTGCGAGCAGGGTGCCTTTGAGGTGACGCCGCCACAGAGCCCGGAGGCCGACTGGACCGTCCAGCAGTTCATGGACTGGCCGATCAGCGATATTTCAGCCATCGACATTGACGGCGACGGTGAGCTTGAATTCGCCACGATCGAACCCTTTCACGGCTCCTGGTTCCGCATTTACAAGAAGATAGCCGGGCAGTTCCGCAAGGTGTACGAGCACCCCGAGGTCTCGGAGTTCTATCACGTGGTGGTCGGCACCACGCTGGCAGGCGTGCCGGTGTTCATTGGTGGCTGCCGGCGCGGCAAGCAGCAACTCTTTTATGTTCGCGCGTCGAAAAACGATCCGCTGGCGTTTGAGCTCGAAGTGATCGAAGAGGGCGTTGGTCCGAGCAATATTTATGTCCGGCACGAAGCAACTCGCGACATCATCGTGGCGGCGAACCGGGAGAAGGCGGAAGCGGCGCTTTACTTCGTCAGCCCGATGCCGCTGGCCTGAGGAAGATCGTCACCGCGCCATCGCTCAGGGCCGGGTCAGCCGCAGCACTTCACCCACACGCGCCTTCGCCACATCCTCGGCATGGAAAGGCAATGCAGGCCACTCCTTGCGCGAGAACAATCGCATCTGATCGTTGGCGTGGGGTGAGGCCGGATTGGTGCTCTGCCCGTAGGTCAGGATCGCTTGCGCCACGGGTCCGCGCTCATCGAAAGTGACGGTCTGAATATAGCTCGAGCCATAGTCGATGGTCAGGCCTTTGGCGCTGATACCTGGCGCAAACTGGTTGCCCAGGTTGTTGAGCACGCCCTCGAACTCGTCACCACCGTGCAGCGGGATGGCCTCGCCGGTGATCAGTGGGCGCTGTACAGCAGCCAGCGGCGCGTCCAGGGCAAAGCCGGCAGCGCGTACCGCCTTGACGGCTGCGGCCAGTGCGTCCCACACTTTGGCGGCGACGGCGCTATCGCTCATCTTCAAACCGGCTGGGGTGCTCACCGGCTGCGCGGGGTCGAACGCAAGACGGTGAACGCCTGGCACGTTGCGCGCTGCGCGCCAGAACTCACGGAACAGATGTGCACCACGTGATTCGAGCTTGTTGCTGTGGTCCCAGCCGCGCAGGGCCGTGCAACCGTCGCGCGCTTCCGCGCTCGGGGCGTTGGCACAGGCCGCCAACAGGTCGGGTACGACGACGCTGCCCATGAAGTTGCGATTTTCGAAGAGCTGGCGCTGCACGGCTTCAGGCGTAGCCTTGCCACGTCCGAGCAGTTCGGGAATCTCGGTCAGACCGGCACGCGTGCGCGGGCGTGAAATGCTGGCAATTCCGACCAGTGGCGAGATGCCCGACCACTGCTGCTGCGGATGGGTGTAGACAAAGCTGTCATTGCTGTTGTGCACCCAGTCGCTGCGCACGGTCGTGGGCATGCGCTCGAAGGCAATGAGTCCGGGTACCGCGGAGCTCGGGTCGCGGCGCCAGTCGCAGTCGCTCCTGGATCCATCCAGCACCACCAGGCCTGCGCCCGGCAGCAAAGCGGCTGCCGGCTTGCTCGGCGCACAGCGCTGCAGTTGTGCCGCATCGACATCGGGCACCACGGACACATCGGCGTAGAGTGCGTTGCCGTGCCGGTCAGCGGCCAGGGTGTTAACCCAGGGCGTGCCGATGTTCTTCATGGCATCACGCAGTTCCTGCACATTGCGTGCACGGGCAAAGCCCAGCGAGGAATCGGTCGCCCGCACATTGCCCAGGTTGGCGTCCTTGATGGCGTATGCGGTCTTGGCTGTCCAGTTCAGACCGGCACGCGGAATCACCAGCACCGGACCCCAGCGGGTTGACCAGACCGTCGTGCTCTTTGGCTGCAGGCTGCCGTCAGCGCCGCGCACCTGAATGCTGACGCTGCGTGAACTCATCTTGACCGGTTGGCCGTCCACCATGTAACTGGTCGGGTCGCCAGCTGCCAGCGTCAACTCGTGCAAGGTAAAGCGTTTGCCGGTTGACACCGTATGCGACCACGCCACGTCCTTGTTGAAGCCGATCTGCACCAGCGGAAAGTTGCCGATGCCCACGCCCATCACGTCCAGGTTGCCGGGAATGGTGAGATGCACCTGCCAGAAACGGTTGACGCCAGCCCATGGAAAGTGCGGGTTACCCAGCAACAGGCCACGACCGTTGGCGGTGCTGTCCTTGCCGAAGGCCCAGGCGTTGGAGCCCAGTGGCGAGTCGAGCAGGCCCGCCTCGCGCATGGCGTCTGCAGCGTCGGCAAGGTTGGCGGGCGGTGCAACAGCGGCCGTCGGCGCCGGCGGGCGGGCACCCAGTACGGCATCGGCCAAGGCGGCCGTGGCGGCCTGGACATCGGTCAGTTCGGCCTGGCGGCGGAACTCGGCCAAAGTCGTGGGCTTGACCCATGGCTGGCCGTTGCAGGCCGCTGGCAGTTTGCCGGCGTGGTCGCTCAGGTAACGGTTATAGCCGTCAACGGCACCGCGTGCCAGCGCCAATGACTCGGCACTGGCGCTGGTGGTCCAGGCACGCTCCAGGGCCGCATCGTCCATGTGGGCCGTCATAAAGAAGTCAACCTGTTCATTGGGCAGCATGCGCCGCGCCAGCAGCCCTGGCGTGGCACCGCCAAAGTAGCGCGAGCGCTCGCCACGCACGGTGACCAGCTGGTCGGCCGTCATGCAGACGTTGTCCTGCGCGTAGGCATAGGCCATGGCGTAGGCCAGGGTCTCGGGGTCTCCCGCTGTGATGTGGGGCACGCCGTTGGCGGTGCGCACAATGGTGGCGGTGCGTGCATCCCCGGCACCGGGTGGACTGGCACAGGCGCTCAGGAGTATGGCAGCGGCCACGGGAATGAGCCGCGTGACAGGATGGGAGACAAATCGTGCTGCAGGCTGGGTCATGGGATTCCTCGAAAAATTGCACTTTTGTGATGTCTATGGTAGGGGTATTTGCCTGGACTGCTATGCGTGTTGTCCCCTACCGGCGTCCCCTTGCATCGACTTGATCTTGCGCAACAAAAGATGAGAAAGATCAAAATGACGATTAAAGTGTTTGTGTATGCTCATAATAATAGGGTTTATCTTGATATTTAGATCGAATTGATCGTTTGCGTTCGTTGCGCGCGATGAAAACCGGAACAGCAAAGAGGAAAAGAAATTGGCAAAAGTAGACGAAATCACCAAGGAATCCTGGGTTCTGAGCACCTTTCCGCAGTGGGGCAGCTGGCTCAATGAAGAGATCGAGCGCGAGGTGGTGAAGCCCGGCACCTTTGCCATGTGGTGGCTGGCCTGCACCGGGATCTGGGTCAAGAGCCAGGGCAACACCAACATCTGCATCGACCTCTGGTGCGGTACCGGCAAACGCAGCATGAAGAACCCGCTGATGGACGCGCACCACCAGATGGCGCGCATGACCGGCTGCGTCAAACTCCAGCGCAACCTGCGCGTCTCCCCCTTCGTCATCGACCCGTTCGCGATCCGCCAGGTGGACGCCGTGCTGTCGTCACACACGCACAACGACCATATCGACATCAACGTGGCGGCTGCTGTATTGAAGAACTGCCCGGCCACCGTGCCCTTTATCGGCCCGCAGTCCAGCACCGATGTCTGGCTCAAATGGGGCGTGCCGCGCGAGCGTATCACCACGGTGCGCCCGGGTGACGTGGTCAAGGTGGGCGATGTCGAGATCGTGGTGCTCGAAGCCTTTGACCGCACCATGGCACTGACGATTCCGGCCGGCCAGACAGCCAAGGGCAAACTGCCGCCGGACATGGATGATGTGGCGGTCAACTACCTGGTCAGGACACCGGGCGGCAGCGTCTACCACAGCGGCGATTCTCACTATTCGAATGGCTACGCCAAGCATGGCAATGAGCACCAGATCGATGTGGCGCTGGGCAGCTACGGCGAGAACCCGCGCGGCGTGACAGACAAGATGACCTCGTCGGACATCCTGCGCATGGGCGAAGCGCTGAACTGCAAGGTGGTGATCGCCTACCACCATGACATCTGGTCCAACTTCATGGCCGATCCGATGGAGATCAACATGCTGTGGAACATGAAGAAGGACCGGCTCAAATACAAGTTCAAGCCCTTCATCTGGCAGGTCGGCGGCAAGTTCGTCTTCCCAGAGAACAAGGACGACATGGAGTACCACTACGAGCGTGGCTTTGATGACGTCTTTAGCAAAGACACCGACTTGCCCTTCCCGTCCTTCCTTTAGCAACGATCGAAGGCCACACCATGAACTCCCCCGTCCACGGTCTGCAACTCCAGGGCGTGAGCAAGCGCTTTGGCAGCGTGAGCGTGGTGCAGGAACTTGATCTGACAGTGGAGCAGGGAGAGTTCGTCGTCTTGCTCGGCGAATCCGGTTGCGGCAAGTCCACGGTGCTGCGCATGATCGCCGGCCTCGAAGACGTCAGCGAAGGGCACGTCTTCATCAACGGCAAGGACGTGACAAATCTGGCTCCGATGGCGCGCGACATTGCCATGGTGTTCCAGAACTACGCGCTCTATCCGCACATGGACGTGGCGCAGAACATGAGTTTCGCGCTGGACCTGGCAGGCAAGCCAAGGGCCGAAATTGAAAAGCGCGTCACCGAAGCGGCAGAAATCCTGAACATCACGCACCTGCTCAAGCGCAAGCCCAAAGAACTGTCCGGCGGGCAGCGTCAGCGGGTCGCGATCGGACGCTGCATCGTGCGCGAGCCGGCGGTTTTTTTGTTTGATGAACCGCTGTCCAATCTGGATGCCAAGCTGCGCGGTCACATGCGCACCGAGCTGGCGATACTGCACGAGCGTCTGGGCAAGACCACGATTTATGTCACGCACGACCAGGTCGAAGCCATGACCCTGGCTTCGCGCATCGTGATCTTTCACAAGGGGCATATCCAGCAGGTTGGCAGCCCCTCGGAAGTCTTCAATCGCCCGGCCAATCTGTTTGTAGCCGGCTTTATCGGCATGCCCAGCATGAACCTGCTGGAAGGCACGCTGACGCCGCAAGGCGATCAGATGTTGCTGCGCGGATCTGGCTTCTCGATACCGCTGCCGGTTGCAGGACCCTGGCCGGCGCAGCTGGTAGCCGGTGTGCGACCGCAGGCACTGCGGATGGCGTCGGGTTCCGGCTTTCTGCAGCTTCAGGTCGACGTGGTGGAGTACCTGGGAACCGAATCGGTGCTGGTGGGTAAATTGGCTGGCGGTAGCGAAGACCGCGTAACGGCCGTGGTCGGCGGGCACCGGATTGACCTGCTGCACCAGACCGTGGCGCTGGAATTTGACGCCAGCGAGTTGCACACTTTCGACCGGAGCACCGGGCTGAGAGTTCATGTTTGATTTTTGACAACCTCTAGGAGATGATGATGAAGAGAAGAACACTGATTCAAACCGCCGGCGGCGGCGCGCTGGGCCTGCTCGGTGCTGGATTGCCCCTGTTTGGCTACGCGCAGGACCGCTTTGCCAAGTACAAGGGCCAGACCGTGGTGCTGAGCATCCCGGCACACCCGCACTATGACGCGATGGTGAAGCTGCTGCCCGAGTTCACCAAACAGACCGGCATCAAGGTCGAGGTGGACAAACTGGCGATGGCGCGCATGAAGGACAAGCAGTTGCTCGAGATGGCCAAGCCTTCTGGCGACTACGACCTGATCTGCTACGTGGTGATGTGGAAGGGTGAGTACGTCAAGAAAAACCTGATTCGCGAGCTCGATCCCTTCTTCAAGAATGCTGCGCTGGCGGATCC
>CAITZZ010000021.1 GCA_903897005.1 uncultured beta proteobacterium
CGGCGGCATCGCGTACCTTGACCTGGGCCATGGCAACAGCATCATGCTGGTGGGGGTTGATGCGAGCAGTCTGTCGGCCGCCAATTTTGTGATTGTCTGATTCGGAACCGGATGCAAGATGTTCCGTCTGCCTGCGCGACGGCACAGCCTTGCATTCACGACTAATCCGTTAAACTGCGGCTTTTTTTGAGATCTTCCATGCAAACCCTGCGCAACGCTCACCTGATCGCCCGCTTCGTGCTGGTCTGGTTTGCCTTGTCGATCGGCGTTGCGATCGCGTCACCCATCGTCAAGCCGCAGAGCATGGAAGTGATCTGCTCGGGCTCGGGCGTGATGAAGCTGCTGGTCAAGAGCGACGAGGGCAGCAAGGTCGTCTCCCTGCATACGCCCGACTGCTCCCTGTGCGCCAGCGCTTACGCGCCGCCACCCATCATGCAATGGAGCATCGAGCCGGTGCAGCCCCTGGCCCATGTGCTGCAAAGCATAGCGGCGGCCCACATTGCCTCTCGTACTGCCGCAGCGCCCCCGGCGCGCGGCCCGCCTGCCTTCTCCTGAACCCTTGAATTGACAGCTTCTCACGCCGGCCTTTGACGGTCGGTGGGGATATTTCATTGAATTGTTTTGGAGATTTGCCATGCGCAAACATCGTCTTACGCTGGCGCTTGCCGGCCCTATCTTGAGTGCTTTAACGGCGTCAGCCCAAACCTTGTCCCCGGCGGCTGCACCCGCCACGCCGGAGCCGCCCAGCCTGAGCGAGGTCACGGTCACTGGCAATCGGGAAAACACCCTGCTGCTGCAGACACCGGCGTCGGTGGGGGTCATCGGGACGCGCGCCATCCAGCGCACCGGCCCCATGCATCCCCAGCAGATATTGAACCAGGTGCCGGGTGTGGCGATCGCGGTCACCAACGGCGAGGGGCACAGCACCGCCATCCGGCAACCGTTCACCACCAGCCCGGTCTACCTGTTTCTGGAGGATGGGATCCCGATCCGGGCCACCGGGTTTTTCAACCACAACGCCTTGTACGAGGTGAACATCCCGCAGGCCTCAGGCATCGAGGTCGTCAAAGGCCCGGGCTCGGCGCTGTATGGGTCCGATGCCATTGGCGGCACGGTCAACATCCTGACCAAAGCCCCGTCGGTCATGCCGGGCGTCGAGCTCAGCGGCGAGGCCGGCAGCTTTGGCTGGAAGCGGCTGCTGCTCGATGGCACCTTGGCCACCGGCAAGGACGGCGCGGCACGGGCGGCCGTCAACCTGACGCACACCGATGGCTGGCGCGCCAAAACGGCGTATGACCGGCAAAGCGTCAGTCTGCGGCACGACCAGGCCTTGAGCGATGTCGCGATGCTCAAAACAATCCTCGGCTACACCAAGATCGACCAGCAGACCGGCGCCAACTCCGCGCTGACCTACAACGATTACCTGAACAACCCGACCAAGAACAACCTGTCGATCGCTTACCGCAAGGTCGATGCACTGCGCTTGTCGAGTGCTTACGAGCGCGACATGGGTGCCGCACTGCTCAGCATCACGCCGTATTTGCGCAGCAATGTGATGGACCTGAACGGGTCCTACAACCTGAGTTCAGACCCGCGTATCGAGAAATCAAATGTCAATTCCCTGGGTGTCATGAGCAAGTGGCGGCAGGATTTTGGCGGCGCGCTCAAGCCCAGGCTGATCGTCGGGCTGGACCTGGAGAACAGCCCCGGTACGCGCACCGAAGACAGTCTGAACCTCACCAGCAGCGGCACCGGTGCCGACCGCAACTACAGTGCCTACACGGTCGGCAGCCGCATTTACGACTACAAGGTCACGTTCAAGAGTGCCTCGGCGTACCTGCAGGGCGAGGCTACGCCACTGCCCGCCCTGTTGCTGACCGGTGGTTTGCGCTTTGACAGCATGACCTACGACATGAGCAACAACTTGGCGGCCGGTACCACGCGCGCTGGCACGACGACACGCTACTACGGGCAAATTGCGTCGGCCTCTGTGGACCACACCCACCTCAGCCCCAAGCTGGGCGCGGTTTACAGCTTGAGCCCCAACAGCAGCCTGTATGCCTCGTACAACCACGGGTTCCGGGCACCGTCCGAGAGCCAGCTGTTTCGCGCCGGCAGTGGCGCGCTGGCCGATGCCCTCAGCAAAGCCCAGTTGGCCCTGGCACTCAAGCCGATCAAGGCCAACCAGTTCGAGCTGGGCTGGCGCGGTGCGGCCGACGGCTGGTCGTATGACCTGACGCTGTACCAGTTGGTCAAGCAGGACGACCTGGTCAGCCAGCGTGACCTGGCCACCAACATCAGCGCCAGCGTCAATGCCGGCAAGACCGAACACCAGGGCATCGAGCTGGCACTGGGCAAGGCCTTCAACAGCCAGTGGCGGCTGGCCACCGCCCTGTCGTATGCCAGCCACCGGTATGTCGATTGGGTGACCGCCACCGCGGACTACTCGGGCAAGGAAATGGAAACCGCGCCCCGGCTGATGGCCAACACCCGGCTGAGCTGGACGCCACGTGACGGCACCCGGGCCGAGCTGGAGTGGGTGCGGCTGGGGAACTACTGGCTGGAAGCCAGCAACGCCGCTGCGTTTGGCAAGTACCCCGGGCATGACGTATTCAATCTGCGCGTGAGCCAGTCCCTGTCCAAGGGTGTCAACGTCTTTGCCCGCCTGATGAACCTGACCGATCAGCGTTATGCCGACAGTGCCTCGGTGTCGTCCAGCACTGCGGTGTTCTCGCCGGCCTTGCCCAGAGCCTTATATGTAGGGCTGGATGCCATATGGTGATCCGGCACTGCCGTCTGCTGGCCCTGCTGGGGCTGGCCCTGAGCGCCGCCCAGCTGCTGGCGCAGCCGGCGCACAAACCCGCGCATCAGGCCTCGCACCAGGCGCGCCCCCAGTTGGCCAGCGGTGTGGCCTTCGGGCCCGACGGTCGGTTGTGGCTGGCCGGCCTGAATGAGCAGGGCCATTTGTTCGTGCAAACGGCGCCGGCGGCCAACCTGAACAAATGGGGCACGCCGCGCGTGATCGCCACAGGCGGTGACGCCATCTCTGCCGACGGCGAGAACCGGCCCAAGCTGGCGTTTGGGCCACAGGGCTGGGCCGTCATCAGCTACACCCAGCCGCTGGCCAAGCCCTACACCGGCATGATCCGCATGCTGCGTTCCAGCGATGGCGGGCAGACCTTCTCCCCGCCGTTCACGGTGCATGCCGACCGGCAGGAGATCACCCACCGCTTCGAATCCATCACCTTTGACGCGCAGGGCGTGCTGCACACGCTGTGGGTCGACAAGCGCGACATGGAACTCGCGCCCAAGGTGGGTAAAAAGTCGAGCTACGTCGGTGCGGCGATTTACCGCAATGAGTCGCGTGACGGCGGGGCCAGCTTTGGCCCGGACCTCAAGCTGGCAGACCACGCCTGTGAGTGCTGTCGCATTGCGCTTGCGCCCGGCCCGGACGGCGTGATGCGGGCCCTGTGGCGGCACGTGTTTGGCGCCAATGTGCGCGACCATGGCTTCGCGGTACTCAGCGACGCCAGCCCACCGACCGTGACGCGGGCGACCTGGGACGACTGGCACATTGACGCCTGCCCGCACCACGGCCCCGGTCTGGCGCCAACCACCGACGGCGGCTTTCACGCGGTGTGGTTCGGGATGCGCCGTCAGGGCAGCGACAACACGGCTGCGGTGCGCTATGCGCGCCTGGCACCCGACGGCAGCCCGCGGCTGGACACCGTGCGGCCGCTGCCCGACGAACTGGCCGAACACGGCGACGTGCTGGCCTGGGGCGACCGGGTCGCCGTGGTCTGGCGCAGCGTGGACGGCGCCCGCAGCACACTCAAAGCCTGGTTGTCGGCGGACGGCGGCCAGACCTTCCGCCTGGCGGTGCTGGGCAGCCTGAGCGGCGACAACGACCACCCGCGCCTGGCGCAGCAGGGTGAACGCATGGTGGCCGTGTGGCGCCACCCCAAAGGAGTGCAGGTGTATGACATCCGTTTTTGACCCCGCTGCCCGCCCCGCGCCCGGGCGACCAAGCCGCCGCCGTGCCCTGCTGCTGGCGGCTGCGTCGGCCTGCTCTTTAGTGCCAAAAATGGCTTTAGCCCTTACGCAGCATAGGGTTGAAGCTATTAAAACAGTAGCACCGTTCAGGGCCGTAACCTGGCAGCGCCTGCTGCGTCAGGGCCCACGGCCGGCGGCCTATGTGTTCACCACCACTTTTTGCTCCACCTGCCCCGACGCCTTTGACCAACTGCACGCTGCGGTCATGGCCTCGGCACAGCCGGTGGAGCTGGCCGCCGTCGTGATGGACGCCCAGGGCGCGCGTGCCTTGGCGCACGCACATCATTACCAGGGCGCCACCCGCATTTATGCGTTTGACGGCTTTGAGCCCGAGATTCGCCAAGCGGTGGACCCCAAGTGGCGCAACGTCACGCCCTATGTGGTCTTGATCGGGCGCAACGGCGTCGTCCAGCGCTCCATCGGACCGCCCGAGCCGACTATGCTGAAGGCTTGGTTGGCGTGAGGGGCATAGCTCGGGACCCCGTGCAGCCGCAGTGTGCTTTGCCCCACCCAAATGGGGGATTTCACCCGGAAAGTTCACCCAAGTTCAGCCACGAAATCGGTCGGGCTGGAAAACCCATTACAAATCAACGCGTTGGCGCGGTGGCGCGGGTCAAGTCTGGATGGCA
>CAITZZ010000022.1 GCA_903897005.1 uncultured beta proteobacterium
CGCCAACACCTGAGCCGGCTCCTACGCCAACGCCTGCGCCTGCTCCTACGCCATCGCCTGCGCCTGTTCCGGCTCCGACACCCGCGCCGGTCCCACCTGTTCCATCGACTCCGACGTCAACGCCTGAACCTGCGCCCGTTCCAGCCCCAACACCTGAGCCTGCTCCTACGCCAACGCCAACGCCAACGCCAACGCCAACGCCAACACCTGAGCCGGCTCCTACGCCAACGCCTGCGCCTGCTCCTACGCCATCGCCTGCGCCTGTTCCGGCTCCGACACCCGCGCCGGTCCCACCTGTTCCATCGACTTCGACACCGGCGCCTGCGCCTGCGCCTGTGCCAACCCGGGCGCCTACGCCTACGCCCGCGGGCGAAGCAGTAGTGAAATCAAGTGCTGTAAGCGATGCCCCATCATCTGGCGCTGGTGCATCGGCGGGCGTCAACGTAGCGGTGGTGACACAGCCGACCCGGGTCGAAACCGGCTTTGTTGCGGTCTCGCTGCCCAAGGGGAGCTCTACCGAAGGTGTCGGTTTCAGGGTGCCGCTACCGGTGGAAGTCTCGAATGCTGTGAGTGTTGGTACGAACCCGGTGGCACCCAGCGGCATATTGGCGCCGACAGCCGCGCCGGCGATTGAAGTGCGCGCCGTGATCAGCGGTCGTACGGTGCCGTTGCCAGACTGGCTGCGCTACTCCCCCGAACAGCAAATGTTTGTGGCGACTGCAGTGCCCGATGGCGGCTTGCCAATCACCATTGAAATCATGGTCGCCGGACAGCGTACGCTGATGGTGATTTCCGAGCGGCCGAATTGAGTTGAAGGCAAAGGAGCGGCGCCTTCATCAACATAACCCAGTCGATCAGAAGGTGGTGAACACAGGGCCACCCCTTTTGCGCTGGTGCTTTTGAAAACTCGAATTCAACGCCTCTGTCTTACCTGGAAGCAGCCACTGGGCTACACCCGGTTCTGGTCCAGACCGTGTAAAAACAGTTTTCGTGCAGGCTGTACTCAAGTCTGGCTCGGTAGAAGGGCATGGAATCACTCAGCAGGCGCCTGAGCCGGTTGATATTTTTGGAATCCGTGGGTTTGTGTTTTTGAGAAGATGGTGCTTGCGAGCGCTAAGGAGCGTGAATTGGGCCTTAAACAGCCCAGTAAAAAGGCCCCCTCAGGCCCTCATCGCCGTCATCAAGGCTTGCGGCCCCAATATCGACAGCATCCGCTTGAAGTTGTACGCCAGAACATGCAGGCTCATCTCGGCACTAACCTTGGGCAGCGTCCTGGTGAGGAAATGTGTGGCACCCATCCAGGCTTTCAGCGTGCCGAAAGGATGCTCGACCGTTTGCCTTCTCGTTCGCATGGCATCGGGGGTCTGGTCCAGTCGGGTTTGCATTGCATCCAGTACGTCTTCATGCTCCCAGCGGCTGATTCGCCTGTAAGCACTGGGTGTGCATTGAGTCTTTATGGAGCATTGAGTACAGGCACTGCTCCAGTAGCGTCGTATCTGCAGGCCACGTTCTTCCCGGGTGTACCGATAAATGGCTATCTGCCCTGCAGGACAGCGGTAGGTGTCGGTCTTGGCGTCAAAGATGAAATCAGCTTTGCCAAAGCGACCGTCGGCCGATGCGCCGGAAGTCAGAGACTTGGCAACAATGGGATCGATGCTGGCCTCGTGACAAGCCTGGATTTCGGGAGCATTGAAGTAGCCCCGGTCCGCGATGGCTGTCAGGTCTTTGGTCCCCATCTCACTACGTGCCAGCTTGGCCATAGGTGACAGCTGCTCTCGGTCAGAGCCGACGTTGGTCACAACGTGCGCGACGATCAGGTGGTGTTTGGCATCTACTGCGGTCTGGACGTTGTAGCCCACGATGCCGGTGCCCTGCGATTTCATGGCACGGGCATCCGGATCAGTCTGGGAGATCTGCTTGTCTGGCGCAGCCTGCAGTTGAACTTCGATCTCTTTGAGCTTTTGCATTTGTGCCTTGAGCGCGGCAATGTTCCCTTGCAGTCGTTCAGTCTTGAGTGCTGCCACCTGTGGCTCATGTCGGTCAGCAGTATCGAGATCCTTGAGGTAGCGGTTGATGCTGTCCTCGATCGTCTTCATGCGGTACTGCAGCTTGGCAGCGGTGAAGTTGCGGTCATGGTTGTTAACGGCCTTGAATTTGCTGCCATCGATGGCCACGACCGCTTCCGTGAACATTCCAAGTTGCTGGCACATCAGGATAAATTGGCGTGAGACGCTACGGATGGCCGCACCGTTGTCTTTGCGGAAGTTGGCAATTGTTTTGAAGTCAGGTGTCAGGCGGCCTGTCAACCACATTAACTCCACATTGCGCTGGGCTTCCTTCTCCAGACGGCGGCTTGACTGGATGCGGTTGAGGTAGCCATAGATGTAAATCTTCAGCAGCGCGGCCGGGTGATAAGAGGGGCGCCCCGTCACCGCCGGATTGATGCCCTCGAACTTCAGTGCAGCCAGATCGAGTTCATCCACGAACACGTCAATGACCCGAACCGGGTTGTTCTCTGAAACGTAGTCATCGAGCTGCTCTGGGAGCAGGAGAGCCTGCGTACGATCAACACCTTCAACGAAACGTTTCATCGAGCTTCCCCGCTTGCACCGAGATACGTGGATAACGTTTGAGCGTACGGATTGTTTACTTCATGACCGGCAGAATGGAAATATATCCACTGACGTTTTTACACAGTCTCGGTCGTCAAGCGCCATTCGCAGTCATGACCTGTATGACCGCTCCTACCGGAAGCGGAAATACGGCCCTTCAGCGATTGCCGCTATCCGCCTGACGACAGGCCTCAACAGGCTCCCCGACTCCCGCCCGAACGCGAGCTACATCGACAGCGACCCCTCGCGGAATTCGGTCTTGTCGAGCCAGACGTTGACCAGCACCGGTTTGCCGCTGCGAGCCAGCTCGCGCGCACGCGCCAGGCCGGCCGGGACTTCGGCCATGGTCTTGATCAGGATGCCCTCGGCGCCAAAGCCGGCTGCAACCTCGTGGTAGTTGGTGCGCGCCAGCACGGTGGCCACATCGTCTTTCAGCATCTTGACCTGCTCACGCGCGATCTGGGTCCAGCCGGCGTCGTTGCCCACCAGTGCAATGACCGGAATGCCGTGGCGCACAAAGCTGTCGAACTCGACCAGCCCGTAACCGCAGGCACCGTCGCCAAAAATGATCCAGACTTCGCTGCCCGGCTTGGCCAGCGCCGCGCCCAGCGCAAAGCCGGAACCCACGCCGAGCGTGCCGAAGGCGCCGGGGTCCAGCCAGGTCAGCGGCGCGCGCGGGTGCATGACGTAGGACGCGGTCGCGACAAAATCGCCGCCATCGGCGACCAGTACCGCGTTCTCGCCGGCCTCTTTTTCGAGTACGCGAAACAGCGCGATCGGGTTCACGAACTCGCCCGGCGCTTGCGCCTGGACTTCGATCTCGACTTCGCGCTCGGCGTCACGCTTGCGCAGTTGTGCGACCCAGCCGTCCAGGCGGGACGCGTTGGCAGCGGCCGGTTGCGCCTGCGCCAGCGCCTGCAGGAACAGGCCGGCGTCGCCAATGGCGGCAATGTCGGGCTTGCGGTTCAAGCGTGCGTCCTTGGCACTGCGATTCGCCGCAATCAGCGTCGCGTTGCGGCGCACATGCTTGCCGTAGTCCAGCCGGAAGTCACACGGCACACCAGCGAGCAACACACAATCGGATTCACGCAGCGCATTGCGCCGCTGATGGCGCATCTGCAGCGGATGATCGCGCCCCAGCAAACCGCGGGCCATGCCGGAGAGATAAACCGGAATGCCAAGCCGTGTTACCGCTTCGGCCACACGCGCCGCTTCCTGTGACAACACCAGTGTCTGGCTGCCGATCACCATGAGAGGCCGCTCGGCCTTGGCCAGTGCAGCCAGTGCTGCCTGCAGGCTCGCATCCGACGCGCGTGGCGCCGCAACGGCGCGCACCTGGGGCGCTGCATGCTCCTGGCTGCCGTCAAACATTTTCTTCACATGGCGGTTCAGGTAAAAGCGCAGCAAGCGGTCGGGTACCGAGGTGCCCTTGCCGGCGGCGTCGGCGTACCACTGACGGATCGAGACCTCGTCGTACAGCAGATCGACCGGGCATTCGATGAACACAGGACCCGGCACACCGGCTTGCGCCACGGCAAAGGCTTCATCCACTGCCGGCCCCAGATCGCGCACGCACAGGATCTTGCGAAACAGCTTGACGTGCGGCTCCACCAGCGGTCGCTGGTCAATGTCCTGCAGGGCGCCGCGACCTTGCAGTGCAGTCGGTGCAGCGCCTCCAATCAGGATCACCGGCGACTGCGCCAGTTGCGCATTCTTCAGGGCCGTGATGGTGTTGCTGATGCCAGGCCCGGCCGTCACCGCTGCCACCCCCGGCAGGCCAAGCAGACGCGCACTGGCGTCCGCCGCAAAGACCGCAGTGGCTTCATCGCGCACATCGACGATGCGGATGCCGCGCGCCTTGGAGGCGCTCAGGATCGGTGAAATATGACCACCGCAGAGCGTGAAAATGCAGCGCACGCCGTGCGCCAGCAAGGCCTCGGCAACGCGGTCGCCGCCGTGGTGTGCCGGTGGTGTTATGGACATGGACTCGTACTTTCTTTCAGTTCCAGTGGATCACATTGCTGCCGGCGTACCAGCCTTCCACGTGGTGCGCGACCGCGGCCTCGATGCGACTGCGCCTGACCTTCATCGTGGGGGTGAGTGTTCCGGCTTCGATCGACCAGGGCTCCGACACCACCACCAGCATGCGCAGGTGTTCGTACTCAGAGAGTTGCCGGTTCACGTCTTTCAGCAACTGCGTCAACTGGCTCTCGACATCCGATCGCACCTGCGGGTTGCCCAACTGCGGCCGAATCGTTTCAGCCAGCACCACCATAGCGTATGCTGCCGACTGACCAACGCCAGAGACCAGCGAGAGCTCGATCAACGGATGCGCATTGAGCAGATTCTCGATCGGTGCCGGCGCCACATACTTGCCCTTGGCGGTCTTGAACAGTTCCTTGGCGCGACCCGTGATCTTGAGCAGGCCGTCAGCGCGCAGTTCACCGAGGTCGCCGGTGTGGAAGAAGCCATCCTCGGTGAACGACTCTGCAGTGAGTTCGGGCTGCTTGTAATAGCCGTCAAACTGACTGGGCGACTTGATCAGGATTTCGCCTTGCGCACTGATGCGCACCTGCACGCCAGGCATGGCGACGCCCACATAGCCGGGCTCGTTGAACTGCTCGTTGGAGCCGTGCGAGAAGGAGTTGTCCTCGGTCATGCCGTAGCCTTCGTACAGCTTCAAACCCAGGCGCCGGTACCAGGCGATCAGATCGGCCGGGATCGGCGCTGAACCGCTGGCTGCATTGCGCACCTGATCCAGCCCCAGCCCCTTGAGCACTTTCTTGCCGACGATGCGACCCAGTATCGGGATGCTCAGCAGGCGGTCGAGCTTCTTGGGCGGCATCTTGGCAAAGACGCCTTGCTGGAACTTGAGCCAGAGCCGGGGTACCGAGATGAAGATGGTAGGCCGCGCGCGCTGCAAATCCTGCAGAAAAGTGTCCAGCGTCTCGGCGAAGTAGACATGCGCTTCACCCGCGACCAGGCAGGAGGCCTCGACGCAGGAACGCTCGTAGCTGTGCGCCAGCGGCAGGTAGGACAGGACCCGGATTTCGGTTTCCCCTCCCAGCCGTTCACGCGTGTAGCTGGAAAAGCCCTCGCCAGCACGGGTGATGGCACCAAAGCTGATCATCGCGCCCTTGGGCTGACCGGTGGAGCCCGAGGTGTAGATCAGCATCGCCATGTCGTGGGTGTTGCGCTGCGGCCGCCCACCCAGAGGCTGCGTACGCGCAACAATCGCGTCCCAGGTTTCGAAGGCCGTCTGCGGTGATAGCGGCAAGGCAATGCAGGCAACACCCTGCGGCACGCCGCTGATCTGCTGTGGCCAGGTGTCAAGCTTGCCGACGAACAGCAGCTTGGCCTCGCTGTGCTCCAGCACGTAGCGCACGGTCTCGGCGGTCTCCGTCGGGAAAATCGCCACCGTGGTGTAGCCAGCCATCCAGATCGCAAGTTCCGTCATGAAGAAGTGCGCGCAGTTTTTTGACAGCAGTGCGATGCGGGAACCCGGCTCATAACCAAGGCTGCGCAGATGGGTGGCCATGCGCCGTGATTGGTCCAGCGTCTGGGCCCAGGTGTAGTCCTTCACCTGGCCCTTGCCAATAGGTTGGGTCAGGAAGACCTGATCGGCCAAGTTGGCCTCGTGGTCGTAAACGTAGTCAAGAATCAGCTTCGGTTCAGTCATGGCACATCCTTCCTTGTTCGGGCGTCAAAAGTTCAGCACACATGAATGTCGTTGCAAATCGCCGCGCTGTCATAGGGGTTTACCCCGTCTGCAGAGCTCAGGGCTTCGCCACTTCCAGCATATCGCGGGTTCGCAGCGCCTCCCGCCTGGCCGCCTGCGCGAAATCATCGGCACTGGAGGCGTACAGAATGGCACGCGAGGAATTGACGACGATGGGTGAGACCGTTTCACCGTTCAGCGCACGCCAGCCGGCCCTGACCGTGGCCACAGCGTCACCGCCCTGCGCACCCACGCCGGGAATCAGCAGGGGCAGCGTCGGCGCGACAGCACGCACGCGCTCGATCTCTGCCGGGTAGGTGGCACCTACTACCAGACCGAGCTGACCATTGAGGTTCCAGGGACCCTGCGCCAGCCGCGCCACATGCTCGTACAGCAGAGGCTCCCCCGGCACACTGGAGAGGCGCTGCGACTGCAAATCATCGCCACCCGGATTCGAGGTGCGACACAGCAGGAAGGCCCCCTTGCCGTGGTACTTGAGGTAGGGTTGCACCGAATCAAAACCCATGAAGGGCGACAGCGTGACGGCGTCGGCGCCGTAGCGCTCGAAAGCCTCGATCGCGTACTGTTCGGCGGTGCTGCCGATGTCGCCGCGCTTGGCGTCCAGTATCACTGGCACGCGGGGCGCCGTGCGGCGCATGTGCGCCATCAAACGCTCCAGCTGCGCCTCGGCACGGTGCGCCGCAAAGTAGGCGATCTGCGGCTTGAAGGCGATCACCAGGTCGGCCGTCGCGTCCACTACAGCGGCACAGAAATCAAAGATCCGGCTGGCGTCGCCGCGCAGGTGGGCCGGAAACCTGGCCGGATCGGGATCAAGCCCGACGCACAACAGGGAAGCGTTTTCGCGCTCGGCGGCGCGCAGCAAGTCGAGGAAGTTCATGGCTGCATTGTAGGAATATGATCGCCCCTGCCATGCCCTTTGCCTCATCCCCTCTGCAATCTTTTTGGTACCTGCTGACGCGTCTGGGAGAGGCGCAGATTCTGCTCCCCGCTGCTTTGCTGGCCATGCTGGTCCTGGCGCACCGCGCCGACACCCGCCCGCTGGCCACCAGCTGGCTGGGCCTGCTGTGCCTGACGGGGTTGCTGACCACCGCGAGCAAGATTGCTTTCATTGGCTGGGGCATTGGCAGTGCCACTTTGGATTTCACTGGCATCTCGGGCCACACCATGTTCGCCGCGGCTGTCTATCCCCTGCTGTTGGGTACCCTGACATCGCGCTTGCCGCCGTGGGGGCAAAAAGTGGCGGTTACAGCGGGCTTTGCGCTGGCCCTGCTGGTCGGCATGTCGCGCATGGAGGTCGGTGCCCATTCGATCTCTGAAGTTGCGGCCGGGCTGCTGCTCGGCGGCGCTGCCAGCGCCTTTGCGATGGCCAGCGCGGGATTGCCAAGATCACGGATCGGCACAAGCCTGGCGCTACTGGTCGCCCTGTGGGTATTGATCACACCGGTTCACGTTCCGCCCCTGCCAACGCATTCGATGGTGACACGACTGGCGCTGAGTCTCTCAGGCAGTCCGGTTCCTCATACCCGTAGCGCCATGCATCTCACTGCGGAGCCATGGCGTCCCAGGCCTTGAGCACCTCGGCGACGTACATCAGCGCCGGCCCACCGCCCATGTAGACGCAAACGCTGAGCATTTCTTCGAGTTCGGCGCGTGTGCACTGGAGCTTGTGCAAGGCCTTGACGTGAAAGCCGATGCAGCCCGAACAATGCTGCGTCACGCCAATAGCCAGCGCAATCAGTTCCTTGGTCTTGGCGCTGAGCGTTCCTTCAGCCATGGAGGCGCGCGCCAACTGCCCGAAACCAAGCATCGCTTCGGACTGCGATTTTCTGAAAGGGGCCAGGTTCTGATTGATGTTCTGGATCAGGCTGACGTGGTCAAAAGTACTCATGGGATTTCAAATCGTGTGATGTAACAAGGGAAATCTAGGCATCGCCCTGCTTCGGGCAGCCCTTGGGTCGCTCATCGGCAGGCAGCGGACAGCGCTCGGCTTCAAAGGGTGATTGCGCCAGCAGTGTGGTCAAACCACTGGAGAGCATCGCAACAGCCCAGAAGACAAAGAAAGCCAGGCTGTAGACGCTCTGGCGTGAGAGTTCGAGCGGATGGCCGAAC
>CAITZZ010000023.1 GCA_903897005.1 uncultured beta proteobacterium
CCGTCATCGAGGCCTATCTGGGTCATGGCACGGCAGCCAAGCTGCGCCAGATGGCCAGCGACAGTGGAGCGACAACGGCATGACGGCGCTGCTCGACATCCAGGGTCTGCGCGGCGGTTACGGCGCCGTTGAAGTGCTGCGTGGCGTCGATCTGCATGTCAACGAAGGCGAGATTGTGGCGCTGCTGGGCAGCAATGGTGCGGGCAAGTCGACACTGAACAATGTGCTGTGCGGCATTTACCCGGCCTGGGCCGGTCGCGTGCACTTTGACGGCCAGGACATCAGCGGTGCGCACTACCGTGAGGTGGTGAAGGCCGGCCTGATCCAGGTGCCTGAAGGACGCAAGATCTTCCCCAACCTGTCGGCGCTGGAGAACCTGGAACTGGGTTCGTTCACACGGGCGCGCCAGCGTCGTGCTCAGAATCTGGAGCGCGTGTTTTCCATTTTCCCGCGTCTCAAGGAGCGTGCCACGCAGCTAGCCGGCACCATGAGCGGCGGCGAGCAGCAGATGCTGGCAATCGGGCGCGGCCTGATGGCCGAGCCGCGCCTGCTGATCCTGGACGAACCCTCGCTTGGTCTCTCCCCCTTGCTGGTGGAGGAGCTGTTCACGCTGATCTCGCAACTCAACACGCAGGGGCTCGCCGTGCTGCTGGTGGAGCAGAACGTGGGGCAGTCCCTTGAAGTCGCGCAGCGTGCCTATGTGCTGGAAAACGGTGCCCCGCGCTTTTCCGGATCGGGCGCGGAGTTGCTGGCCAGCGATACGCTGCGCCGCGCTTACCTTGGAGTATGAATGAAACATCATGGATTGCCCCGCTTCGGCCTATCCCAAGCCTGTCGGGGAGCTCGCAATGACAGCCCCCCTCTCGTCACTGCGAGGAGCGTAGCGACGCGGCAGTCCATGCAGCCAATGGTTGGCCGGCGCGCCATGGTGCTCGGAGCGCTGTCCGCGGTCGGTATGCTGCCTCTGGGGGTATGGGCGCAGAACCTGGCCCCGATCCGCATCCTGGTCGGAGCCCCGGCCGGCGGCTCCACCGACACCATGGCACGCTCGCTCGCGCATGAACTGGGGCGGCAACTTTCGCGCACCGTGATTGTGGAAAACAAGCCCGGTGCTGGCGGCAACATCGCTGCCGACGCCGTGGCCAAGGCGGCGCCCGACGGCAACACCCTGTTGATGAGCTTTACCAGCCACGCCATCAATGCCTCACTCTATGCAAGCCTGCCTTTTGACCCGGTGAAAGACTTCACGCCATTGACCTGCGTGGCGACTTCGCCCTCCATGCTGGTGGCGCATCCCTCGCTGCCGGTGAAAGACGTTCGTGAGCTGATTGCCTTGGCCAAGTCCAGACCCGGTAAGCTCAATTTTGCGATCGGCTCGGTCGGCTCCTCGCTGCATCTGGCGGGTGACGCCTTCAAGATGCAGTCTGGCCTCTACATCGTCAACATCCCTTACCGAGGTACGGCACCGGCGGTCCAGGATGTGTTGGCCGGTCAGGTGGAGCTGATGTTCGCTGCGGTGGGCAACGCGCAGGCGCAGGTCAGGGCCGGCAAGCTCAGAGCGCTCGGCGTCACCAGCGCCAAACGGCTGCCGGCCTTTCCCGATGTCCCCGCCATCAGCGAGGTGCTGCCGGGCTATGAGTCCAGCGCCTGGTTCGGCCTGTTCGCGCCGGGACGCATGGATGCCGCCCTGGCGAAAAGAATCAGCGACGCGGCGCGCAACGCCGTCGCCTCGCCCGAGGTGCGGCGCCGGCTCGAAACCGAGGGCTATATCCCGGTGGGCAACGCCCCCGAGGACTTCAGCAGGTTCGTTCAGGCGGAGATCACACGCTGGGCCAAGGTGGTCAAGTTCTCGGGGGCC
>CAITZZ010000024.1 GCA_903897005.1 uncultured beta proteobacterium
CAAGCGCAGCAAGGACAAGAACTTCGACGACATCCAGAAGGACATGTACGGCCAGTTCGAAAACACCTTCATGATGTACCTGCCCAGGCTGTGCGAGCACTGCCTGAATCCGGCCTGCGTTGCCAGCTGTCCGTCGGGCTCGATCTACAAGCGCGAAGAAGACGGCATTGTGCTGATCGACCAGGACAAATGCCGCGGCTGGCGCATGTGCGTCAGCGCCTGCCCTTACAAGAAGATCTACTACAACTGGAAATCCGGCAAGGCCGAGAAGTGCATCTTCTGCTACCCGCGCATTGAGGCCGGTCAGCCCACGGTCTGCTCGGAAACCTGCGTTGGCCGCATCCGCTACCTCGGCGTGCTGCTGTATGACGCTGATCGCATCGAGGCCGCGGCCAGCGTGGAGCATGACCGCGATGTTTACCAGGCGCAACTCGACGTCTTTCTGGATCCGTTTGATCCCAAGGTGATAGCGCAGGCGCGACTTGACGACATACCCGAGAGCTGGCTCGAAGCGGCGCGCAAGAGCCCGGTCTACAAGATGGCGGTAGAGTGGAAAGTGGCGCTGCCGCTGCACCCGGAGTACCGTACGCTACCGATGGTCTGGTACGTGCCGCCGCTGTCGCCCATCAGTGCCGCTGCGCAAGCCGGCCAGATTGGCATCAACGGCGAGATTCCGGACGTCAAGCAGTTGCGCATCCCGGTCAAGTACCTGGCCAACCTGCTGACAGCGGGCGACACGCAGCCGGTGGAGCGCGCGCTGGAGCGCATGCTGGCCATGCGCGCCTACCAGCGTGGCAAGCATGTGGACGGCATCGCCAACAAGGCAGCCCTGGATCAGGTGCAGATGACCGTTGCCGAAGTGGAAGAGATGTACCAGGTGATGGCGATTGCCAACTACGAAGACCGCTTCGTCATTCCCAGCACGCACCGCGAATACGCCGAGGACACCTTTGACATGCGCGGGGGTTGCGGCTTCTCGTTTGGCAACGGTTGCTCGGACGGGGCCAGTGAAGCCAGCCTGTTTGGCGGCACCAAGCGGCGCACCATTCCGATCAAGGCGGAGGTCTAGTATGTTGCCCTTCTCCAATCCTCCCAAGGCCTCCGTCAGCCTGCGCGTGCTGGCGCGTCTGCTGGCCTACCCGGACGCAGAGTTGCAGCAGGACCTGCCCGATCTGGATGCGGCCTTGCAGTCCGAGCACTGCCTGACGCCCACCAGACAAATCGAACTTCTGGCCCTCATCATGCTCCTGCAGAACGGTACGCGGCTCGACAACGAAGCGCACTATGTTGAAGTGTTTGATCGCGGCCGCGCCACCTCGCTGCACCTGTTCGAGCATGTGCACGGCGACTCGCGCGAGCGCGGCCCGGCCATGATCGATCTGACCCAGACCTACGAGAAGGCCGGCTTGTTTCTGGCGGCCGGCGAGATGCCCGACTACCTGCCGGTGCTGCTGGAGTTTGCCTCCACCCAGCCGCCGCAGGAGGCACGCGCCTTGCTGGGCGAGATGGCGCACATCTTCAACGCCATCTTCCAGGCCTTGCAGCAGCGCCAGAGCGCTTACGCCAGCGTGCTGGGCGCGCTGCTGGAACTTAGCGGCGAGAAAGCCCACGCCGTCAAGCTGGTGCCTGAGGAGGCGCTCGACGCCGCCTGGGAAGAACCCGAGGTCTTTGGTGGCTGCTCCTCCAAAGGGCAGGCCAAGCCCGGGCAGACGCAAGCCATTCACTTTGTCAAGAGCGGGGCAACCCACGCCGGAGCATCACTATGAACGCACTCGATCACTTTCTGTTCGGTTTGTATCCCTACATCTGCCTGAGCGTTTTCTTGCTGGGCAGCCTGATCCGCTTTGACCGTGATCAGTACACCTGGAAGAGTGACTCCTCGCAGCTGCTCAAGGCCGGCCAGCTGCGCTGGGGCAGCAACCTGTTTCACATCGGCATCCTGTTCCTGTTTGCTGGCCACTTTGCCGGCCTCTTGACGCCGCACTTTGTCTACGAGCATTTCACCAGCGCGACCGACAAGCAGCTGATGGCCATGGTCACCGGTGGTACGGCGGGCCTGCTCGGCTTTGTCGGTGTCAGCATTCTCTTGCACCGGCGTTTGACCGAACCGCGCATCCGGATCAACTCCAGGACCAGCGACATTTTGCTGCTGGTGCTGCTGTGGTTGCAGTTTGCGCTGGGCCTGGCCACGGTACCGGTATCGGCGCAGCACATGGACGGCAGCCTGATGATGAAACTGGCCGAATGGGCGCAGCACATTGCCACCTTCCGCGGTGGTGCCGTGGAGTTGCTGGCCGATGCCGGCTGGATCTTCAAGCTCCACATGTGGCTGGGCATGAGCATCTTCCTGGTCTTTCCGTTCACCCGTCTGGTCCATGTCTGGAGTGGCTTTGGTGCGGTGGCCTATCTTTTTCGCCCCTACCAGATCGTGCGCTCACGCCGCCTGAATGTGCCGGCCGGCCAGAATCAACCGCGCCGCCCCGGCGCCGGTGTTTAAAGAGTTGGCTGTGCAAGTGAGCAATCCGATCCAGACCGAAATTGCCAGCGTCAATGGCGTGGCCCTGCACAGTGCAGGCGAGACGCCGGGCGCGCAAGAGCTGCGCCAGCGCGCCTGCTCCGAATTGTTGCGCCAGGCCGCTATCGCCGATGGACTGCTGGGGGCCAACGACGTCTGCTCTGCCGACGGTGTCCTGAGCGAACAGGCCTGCATCGCCATCGAACTGCTGCTCGAGCGCAAGCTGCCCATCGCCGAGCCATCCGAGCAGGCCTGCCAGCGCCATTACGCGGCGCAGCTGGCTACTTACAGCAGCGGTGAACGCGTCAGACTGCGCCACATCCTGTTTGCCGTGACGCCGGGCGTGGATGTGGCGGCGCTGCGCAACCGGGCCGAGACCACCCTGCTCGATGTCCGTTGCCATGACGGAAAGAATGCCGAAGCAGTATTTGCCAAAGCCGCCAGCACGCTATCGAACTGCCCCAGCGGTGCCGAGGGCGGCGAGCTGGGCTGGCTGCGCTCCGCTGACTGTGCGCCGGAATTTGCCAAGGAAATCTTCGGTCAGGCCGATGTGGGTGTCTTGCCGCGTCTGGTGCACACGCGCTTTGGTCTGCACGTGGTGGAGGTTCTGGAGCGTGAAGCCGGTGAAGTCCAAGCGTTTGAAGCCGTGCGCGGCGCCGTCGCCATGGCCTTGCGCCAGCAGGAGTACGTCACGGCCTTGCGTCAGTATCTGGCCTTGCTGGAGGGTCAGGCAGTGCTTGAGGGCATCGAAATGACAGCCTGAGGAGCTTTTCATCCATCACGACGCGCACAAAGGAGCGCACGGTCATCCCCGACTCAACAAGCGTCATCCCGGACTCAACAAGCGTCACCCCGGACTCAGCAAGTGTCACCCCGGATTCAATAAGTGTCATCCCGGACTCGATCCGGGATCCAGTGGTACGCCCATACTGGATTGCGGATCAAGTCCGCAATGACAGCGGCGTCCGCAATGACAAGGGCGGCCGCAATGACAAGGGCGTCCGCAATGACAGCGGCGTCTGCGATGACAACGGCGTCCGCAATGACAGTGCAGCATCCGTTCTTATGGGGCGACCTGGCGAAAAATCAGGTGGCGTTCGTTCGAGCGTAGTCGTATCATGTTTCATCAGCTCTTACCAATGGAGGAAATCGATTAACAATGCCTTACTTGAAGTTTCTTCAACTCGTCAACACGGTCCGTCAGCTGCCGAGTTACCCTGCGATGGATGTGACGGAGGTCCAGACACTCAATGCACTGGCTCAGGAGTGGCAGATCGGCAACAAGGTCAGTGTGGTTCAGGCCATGGGCATGCTGCCTGATGTGTCGCCGAGCAGCGTCCATCGGCGACTAAAAACCCTGCGCGCCAAGGGATTCGTTTCTCTGCAGGAGGACGAGTTTGACAACCGCATCAAATACATCATCGGCACCAGGTTGTTCGCCAGGTACCTGGCGCAGATGGACCGCTGTCTGACACAGGCAGTGGCTTAAGCGAAAGTACCTCGCCGGACGGCCGCGTGTCAGTTACTCCGGCATAATGCTTGGCAGAGCGAAGAACATAGTCAGACTTCGCAGACACAGGACCGAATGAAACTTACAGGCAAGCCAGCAATCGTGGGTCTTACGGCTGCTGCTTACGTGGCCCTGTTTGAGCTCAACTCTTTTCTTTTTTCAGGTCTTTCATTCTCAGCCAACGCAGACTGGATCTATTTGCCCAGCGGCCTGCGACTCGGGTTCGTTCTGGTGTTTGGCGTCTGGGGCGCACTTGGCATCGTGATTGCTTCCATAGGAACCAACCTGCTTCACTACCCCAGCGGCGACACGGCTACCTTGGCTGTGGCCGGGCTGATTTCTGGCTTGAGTCCGCTGCTGGCAAGAAAAATATGCGTAGACAGCTTCGCCCTTGACGCAACGCTGAAGAACCTGACGGCTCAGCAGTTGTTCAAAACAGCCGCCATATTTGCGCTGCTCAACGCCACCATTCACCAGTTGTGGCTCACGTTTCGTGGCCGTACTGACCATTTCCTCAGCAGCGCCATGGTCACGGCGGTCGGAGACTTTTTGGGAACCATCCTGGTCCTGTACGCCGCGAAGTACCTGATCGATTGGCTGTCGGGCCTTAACAAAAATTAATATTCCGCCCCGCCCTGGTAATGCTATATTGCAGTTGAACGCGCAAGCGTTTCCTGCTTTTCCTCCCTGAGCAGGGCCTTGATGTGTGACAGCAAATAGGCTTATCACCCCGGACTTTGTGCCGGGGTTTTTTTTGGCTGGAATAGCGCAGCACTCGGGATCTGACTGAAAATCGATTCAGTGCTGCTGCGCAGCAGCTCCGGCATCATTGATTTCCAGCAGCACAGCGGGGTACTTCAGCCCCTTGGTGGAAGTACCCGTGGCCGGGGTTTCGGCCCAGTCGATGCTCCCTTTTTCGCAGGCCTTGATGCGGTCTACCAGCTTAGACGCCGCCCTTGCGGCAGACCCGGTTGTAAACGTTGCTGTTGGTGGCTGGGTTCGACGAGACAAGCAGCCAATAACACTTCACGCCACCACCTTGGCTCGAGGTCTTGCCGGCCATGGCGCTTGGCGAGACGAGCAGGGCGGCGACGCTGAGGCACGCCATGGTGGCCCCGGCGATCAACTTGGTGGTGAGGGACTTGGTCATGCGAATTCTCCGGTGAAGGCTGGGTTGAAGGAAGATCGCTGCGGGATCCCCGGTGCGCGATGCCTTACTCATTGCACGCTTCGTGCCAGAGGGAAATAGTGTTTAATATCAATGGCTCACCAAGACAAAGCGATCGCAAAGCAGACCGATGGGGTGATTTGACCCGACTCAGCCGGGGGCATTCACCCAGCGGCGCCCGACACGTTCAGCGCTGCAGGCCGTGGCGATCCATCCGGTAGCGCAAGGTGTCACGGCTGATGCCGAGCAATCTGGCCGCCTTGCTGACATTCCAGTCGCATTCTGTCAGTGCCCGCTGGACGTGCTCTCGCTCGACAGCATCGAGCGACAGCGACTCGGTCGGTGCAGCAGGGTTCACGCTGGTCGCGGCAACACGGTTGGGCCGGCTCAGCATCAGATCGCCGGCGCTCAAGACACCAGAACGTTGCATCAGCACGGCGCGCTCGAGCACATTGCGCAACTCTCGCACGTTGCCAGGCCAGTCGTGCGCAGCCAGAGCCGCAAGCGCACTGGCATCCAGCGACAGTTCGGGCCGGCCGTAGCGGCTTGCCAGTTGGGCAAGAAAGTGACTTGCCAGCAACGGGAGGTCATCGTTGTGTGCGCGCAGCGGTGGAATGTGGATCTGGAACACCTTGAGCCGGTACATCAGATCGGCACGAAAGTGACCCCGCTGGACCTGCTCTTCCAGATCGCGGTTGGTGGCAGCGACGATGCGCACGTTGACCTGACGGTCCACCAGCGCACCGAGTCGGCGAACCCGCAGGTTTTCAATCACCCGCAGCAGCTTGGCCTGCAAGCTCAGATCCAGTTCAGCGATTTCATCAAGGAACAAAGTGCCGCCGTCGGCAGCTTCAATCAAGCCGATCTTGCGCGCGTGCGCGTCGGTGAAGGCGCCTTTCTCGAAGCCGAACAACTCACCCTCAATCAGGTGGGCGGGCAGTGCCGCGCAGTTGATCTCGATGAAAGGCGCCTTGGCGCGGGCGCCGCTCTGGTGGCAGGCGCGCGCCACGAGTTCCTTGCCGGTGCCAGTTTCACCCAGCACCAGAATCGGGGCAGCGGGCGATTGATCGGTTGGTTCGATGCTGGATACGGTACGAATCAAATCGCGCAGCTCTTGCATCGCCGTTGAGGTGCCAACCAGCGCGTCCAGACTGGCCTGGCTGGCTTCTCGGCGCTGGTAATAGTCCAGCGCGCGGCGCTCGCCACGCTCGGTCAGGGCGCGCTGCACCACGTCCTTCAGGCTCTGCAAGGTCACCGGTTTGGTAAGCAGATCCATCGAACCTGCCTTCATGGCATCGACAGCCAGCGTCACACTGGCGTGTCCCGTCACCATCACGATGCGCGGCGGATCATCGACCTTGCGCAGCGCGCGGATGACCTCAAGCCCATCCATGCCCGGCAGTTGGAAGTCAACGATAACGACGTCAGGCTGGATTCGAAGAGCGGCCTGCAGGCCCACGGCGCCGTCGCTGGCGACTTCAACCAGATGCCCTTCCTTCTCGAAAAATCGGGCAATGTTTTTTGCCAGAACCGTTTCGTCTTCAATCACCAAAAGCGTGGCCATCCTGTTTATTCCTTCTGTGGCTGTGTGAGCGGCGCAAGCGGCAGGGTGAGTTCGACGCAGGTGCCTTTGAGCGGCGCCGGCGTCAGGGCCACCTGACCACCCCACTGCTCCACCATGCGCTTGACCAGGACCAACCCGATGCCCAGGCCGCCGCTCTTGGTGCTGAAGAACGGTCGAAACAGGGCCTGGCGAACATCCTCGCGGATGCCCGGGCCGTTGTCAATCACCCGCAAATTCAGCTCTTTGCCATTGCTGCTCCAGCGCACGTCAATCTCTCCGCCCTCGGGCATGACGTCGGCGGCATTGGCCAGTATGCTGATCAGGATTTGTCGCAACATCGCTGTATGGGCCTGGATGGCGGGTGCGTCCCCTGCTTGAACGGTCCAGCGAATGCCGCGGCGATTGAATTCCGGCGCCATCTCCTGCATACAGGCGAGCACCAACTGCGCCGGCTGTACCACCTCAGACTGAAGTTGTGGTGCCTGCGAAACACGGACCAGCTCGGTAATCCAGCGATCAGCGCGGTCCACCGCTGCAGTGATGTCGCCGCTGTGTTCGGCCAGATCCTGCGGCGAGGCATCGCCGCTTTGCAGCATTTCCGCCGACACTCGAATTGACGCCAGCGGATTGCGCAGGTTATGCGCCACCGCGCGCGCAAGCTCCACCGCGGTCGACAGCGTTTGGCTTTCCGCCAGCCTGGCTTGTTGTTCGCGCATGACACGGTCCGCGCGTGCCACGGTCCAGTAGAGGGTCGCGAACAAACCGATTGCGCTGAGCGCGCAGGCCAGCCAGAGTTGAAGCAGCGCGTCGCGGATGGCCGCGCTCAGTTGCACCGGCACCTTGTACAACTCCATCACCCCCAGCACCTTGCGGGTCCCGGGTTCCAGGATCGGGATATAGCTCTCGACGTAGTAACTGGTTCGCACCGCCAGGCCCACATGTTCCTCCTTGCCAGGCTTGTTCGAATCCAGGCGGCCGTGGTGCACAACGAGTCTGCCAGACAGCGCTTCGTCAAGTTCGTCATTGACCGGGTAGTGGCGTCCAACAAGTGCGCTGTCGGTCGACCAGATCACCGTGCCGTCGGACCGGTAGGCGTTGGCGCGAACCGGCTCGCTCATGGATGAAACGTGGGCCATGGAACCCAGGAATCGAGCCTTGAGAGCCTCGTTGCCAGGATTGGTCAGATAGGAGGCAGACTGGTCTGTCAGCAGGAGGTTCTGGATGAAATCCATGCTGACTTCGCCTTCGCGCTGCAGCATGCGTTGCGTCAACATGTGCGACATGAGCCAGCCCAGGCCAAGGGCAATGACGGCAATCACCCCGAGGCTGCTGAGGGCAAAACGTCTGCGCAAATTCAGGGGTGGGCTTGCGGCCTCTGGGTGCATGGGGCAATAGTTCTCGACATGAGCCCTCATTATCACCAGCTAAATTTCCTGAACCAGGACCCCCGAAAAAACCGGCCGACCCATCGGGGCGAAGTCGGGCTTGACCTTTCGCTGCCATCATGCTCCATCAATGGCAGAGGGCGGTAGTCTTCCACTTCGTTGCCGAAATGGATCGCGACATAGGCGCGCATGAACCAGCTCAGCGGGTGATCGGCGACCTCCGGCACGTGCGCCCATTCGGGGCCAAACCATTCGGCCAGCATGTTTTCAATGAAGAACCATTCCTCGGCGACGATGGCACCGCCATGCGACCAATCATTGGCCGGGTTGTAGGTATGTGGATGCCACAGGCCGCTGTCGGGGTCGTGGCGCTTGCCCGGAGCCGGATTCTCATCGGACAGTCTGAGCCCTGCCGACTTGGCGACCCAAAAATTGAGCAGCCGCCCTTCGATTCGTTTTACGTTCACCAATCACTCCTGGAGAGGGGGCTCTTTGTTAGCCCATCACCTATCGCACAACCCGTGCCATCCAGACTTGACCCGCGCCACCGCGCCAACGCGTTGATTTGTAATGGGTTTTCCAGCCCGACCGATTTCGTGGCTGAACTTGGGTGAACTTTCCGGGTGAAATCCCCCATTTGGGTGGGGCAAAGCACACTGCGGC
>CAITZZ010000025.1 GCA_903897005.1 uncultured beta proteobacterium
AGCGCCGACGTCGCCATGGGCGGCCTTCTGGCAGGCCTGCCCGTCCTGTGTGCCAATGGACTCCTGAGTGGCATCGGCAAGCACCTGAGCCTGCCCAGCGGTTTTTACAGCTGCCTGCACATCTTGATCACCCTGGGCTTCATGGCACTCGGACGCATCCGTCGGCCCGAAGGACTGCGCCACCTTCCGCCTGGCGAACTGGGCAAAATCATCGGTATGGATCGGGTGCCCGAAGTGCGCACCCTGAGAGAAAAAATTCACCTGATGGCCCGCACCGGCGAGCCTGACGCCTGGATGAAAGCGCTGGGCAAGACCTGGATGGAAAACGATCCGGACGAAGCTGGCTACCTCTACGTCGACGGCCATGTCCGTGTCTACCACGGCGACCAGGCCAACTTGCCGCGCCGCTTCGTATCACGCGAGCGGCTCTGTCTGCGCGGCACCACCGACTACTGGATCAATGACGCCGTGGGACGCCCCTTCTTCGTCTTCTCCAAAGCCGTCACAGAAGGCCTGGCCAACAGTCTGCTGAACGACATTGTTCCCGAGCTGCTCATCAGCGTTCCCCGGCAACCGACGGCGGACGAACTCGCCGCCGATCCGAAACTGCACCGGTTCGTCATCGTCTTCGACCGGGAAGGCGCCACGCACAGCCTGCTCGCCCAACTCTGGGAACACCGCATTGGCGCGCTGACCTACCGGAAGAACGTCAAGGACGTCTGGCCGGAGGACGAATTCGCTGAACAGGATGTCCCCGTTCCCGGGGGCGGAAGCGCCCGCATGAAATTGTCCATGCGCGAAACCCGAATCGGCGCCGGCAAGGAGTCGATGCCGATCACCGAAGTGCGTCGGCTGACGAAAACCGGACATCAAACGGCCGTGATCGCGAGCGCGCAGCGCTTGGGAAATACCGTCATTGCCGGACGCATGTTCTCCCGATGGTGCCAAGAAAACTTTTTTGCCTACATGATGAAACACTTTGATATTGATGGGCTTGTCGAGTACGGCGCAGAAAGCCTTCCGGGCACCACGCAGGTCATCAACCCCGCCTGGCGCGACCTGGACAAGGCTGTTCGGCAGACGCGTCACGTCGAGCGGAAGCTCCAGGCCGAATGGGCGGGGAAAACTCTGGGGGATAAAGTGGAGCCTGCCGACATCCAGAAAAGGGCCGAGGCAGTCGAAGCCATTCAGGCCGTCCAGGCGGAGCTTCAGGGGCTGCGCGCCCAGCGCAAGATCACGCAGAAAAAAGTAACCATCGACAGTCTGCCCGAGGCCCAGCGCCCGACCCAGTTGCTGCCCTTGAGCAAGACCCTGACGGACGCCGTGAAGATGATCGCCTATCGCGCTGAGACGGCCTTGGTCGCGCTATTGCGCCGTCATTTGAACAAGGAGGACGAGGCCCGTGCGCTGATCCGGGAACTGTTCGTGTCTTCCGCCGACATCGAACCGGACGACCTCGCCAGAACGCTGACGATCAGAGTTCACCGGATGGCGAATCCCGTACATGACAAGGCCATTGCCGAACTGCTTAAGGAAATCAATCAGGAGGAGTTCCATCACCCGGAAACCGGTGCGAGGATGATTTACTCGCTTGTGTAAAGTGCCAAGTCAAGTTCCGCCGGGATCAGGAAGTCTGAATGTCGTCCAGCAGGCTGTTGGCCAGGCCTTCGGTGACGGCTTTGGAGAAGACGAAGAAGGGGCGTCCCACGGCGTCGTTGATCCAGTAATCGGTGGTGCCGCGCAGACAGAGCCGCTCCCGCGATACGAAACGGCGCGGCAAGTTGGCCTGGTCGCCGTGGTAGACACGGACATGGCCGTCGACGTAGAGGTAGCCGGCTTCGTCCGGATCGTTTTCCATCCAGGTCTTGCCCAGCGCTTTCATCCAGGCGTCAGG
>CAITZZ010000026.1 GCA_903897005.1 uncultured beta proteobacterium
AGAATTTCCACATGCAGCGGCATCGTGTTGGTCTGGCCCCGGATGTGGCCTGACACCACGGATACCGCGCCAAATTCGCCCATGGCGCGTGCGTTGCACAGAATCACGCCGTACACCAGACCCCACTTGATGTTGGGCAGCGTCACGTGCCAGAAGGTCTGCCAGCCGCTAGCGCCCAGCACCATCGCCGCCTGTTCTTCCTCTGTGCCCTGTGCCTGCATCAAGGGAATCAGCTCGCGCGCGATGAAGGGGAAGGTGACGAAGACGGTGGCCAGAACGATGCCGGGTACGGCGAAGACGATTTTGATATCGTGCGCTTGCAGCCAGGGGCCGATCCAGCCGTGGGCACCGAACAGCAAAACGTAGACCAGACCCGCTACCACCGGTGAGACCGAGAACGGCAGGTCCACCAGCGTCGTCAGGAAAGCCTTGCCGCGAAACTCAAATTTGGCGATGGACCAGGCGGCAGCCACGCCAAACACCAGATTTATGGGTACCACGATGGCGGCTGTGACAAGGGTCAGACGGATCGCCGTCCAGGCATCGGGCTCCTTGAGCGCTTCCAGG
Organism: uncultured beta proteobacterium; assembly: GCA_903897005.1. Lineage (GTDB taxonomy): Bacteria > Pseudomonadota > Gammaproteobacteria > Burkholderiales > Burkholderiaceae_C > Rhodoferax. Next base: position 568 of record CAITZZ010000026.1, read on the forward strand.
TACGCGCCGAGGCCCTTGCGCAGCGCCTCCGTGAACACGGCTGCCAGTGGCAGGATGAGAAACAGGAAGATGAAGCCCAGGGCGATGGAAATCAGCGTCCGGCGCACCCAGACTGGCTCCGTTGTACTGCTCATGTTGCCGCTCCGGAGCGCCGGCGTTGCCAGGCCTGCAGAGCGTTGATGACCAGCAGCAGCATGAACGATATGCCCAGCATCACCACCGCCACCGCCGTGGCACCGGCATAGTCGTACTGCTCGAGCTTGCCAATGATGATGAGTGGCGTGATCTCGGAAATCATCGGCATGTTGCCGGCGATGAAGATGACCGAACCGTACTCGCCGATGGCACGCGCAAAGGCCATGGCAAAACCGGTCAGCAGGGCTGGTGCAATGGTCGGGAAAATCACGTAGCGAAAAGTCTGCCAGCGTGTCGCACCCAGGCAGGTCGCCGCTTCTTCAAGTTCCTTCTCGGCATCTTCCAGCACCGGTTGCACGGTGCGCACGACAAAGGGCAGGCCAATGAAGATCAGTGCAATCACGATGCCGTTGCGGTTAAAGGCCAGTTTGATGCCCTGGGGCTCCAGCAGCTGGCCAACCCAGCCGTTGCCCGCCAGCAGCGCGGTCAAAGCAATGCCTGCTACTGCCGTGGGCAGCGCAAACGGCAAATCGACCAAGGCGTCGATGATCTTCTTACCCGGAAATGAGTAGCGCACCAGCACCCAGGCCACCAACAGGCCAAAGAAAACATTCACCACGGCGGCAATGAAAGAGGCACCAAAAGTCAGCTGGTAGGAGGCCAGCACGCGCGGACTGGCAACCGCCGTCCAGAACTGTTCCCAGCTCAGCGTGAAGGTCTTGAACACCAGTGCCGAGAGCGGAATCAGCACGATCAGGCTGAGGTACAGGACGGTATAGCCCAGCGTCAGGCCAAAGCCTGGCAGCACCCGGCGCGGTGGGCGCGCGGTCACAGTCGCAACCGACATTTACTTGACGGTGTAGAGCTTGTCGAATTGTCCGCCGTCATTGAAGTGAACCTTCTGCGCTTCGGACAGGGAGCCAAAGTATTCAGCCACCGTGAACAGCTGGATCGGCTTGAAGGTGTTGGCGTACTTCTTCAGGATCGCGGCAGAGCGCGGGCGCAGCGCGTGCTTGGCGGCAATTTCCTGTGCTTCGTCTGAATACAGATAGTCCAGATAGGCTTTGGCGACTTCCGCCGTGCCCTTTTTGGCCACCGTGCGCTCCACGACGGCCACCGGGTTCTCTGCCACGATGCTGATCGAAGGGTGCACTGCGTCCACCTTGCCGGCGCCAAATTCACGGTCCACCGACACCACTTCAGACTCAAAGGTTACCAGCACGTCGCCGATATTGCGCTGCAGGAAGATGGTGGTGGCGTCGCGCCCACCCTTGGCCAGCACCGGCACATTTCGGAACAGCTTACCGACAAACTCGGCGGCTTGCGCATCCGTGCCACCCTTCTTGCGCACATAGCCCCAGGCCGCGAGGTAGGCCATGCGGCCGTTGCCGCCAGTCTTGGGGTTGACGATGATCACCTGGGTGCCGGGCTTGACCAGGTCATCCCAATCCTTGATGTTCTTCGGGTTGCCATTGCGCGTCAGGAACAGCATCGTCGATGTTGTGGGCGAGGCATTGCCCGCAAAGCGCTTGGCCCAGTCCTTGGCCACGACACCGGTGCCGGCCAGAAATTCGATGTCGGTGGTCGTGTTCATGGTCACCACGTCGGCCTCCAGCCCATCGTTGACGGCGCGCGCCTGGGCGCTGGAGCCGCCGTGTGCCTGGTCGATCTTGACGTCCTTGCCGGTGCTCTTCTTGTAGTGCGCGACGAAGGCGGCGTTGTAGTCCTTGTAGAACTCGCGCGCCACATCGTAGGAAGCGTTCAGCAGCGTGGTCTGGGCCACTGCAAAGTTGCCGACGCCCAGCGCCATGCCGGCCAGTGCCAGTGTCATTGTTCTTTTCAGGTTCATGCGAATTCCAGTTGAGATAGTGAAAGAAGGGCCAAAGCCGCCGGGAGCGGGCCGGGAGTTGCGGATTGTGAATGTGGCCCGTTAAAACACAAACTACTTATTCGGCATTTGTTTATTGCAAAATCCGCATAACGTCTTTTGCGATCATTGCCTCATGAACCTGGTTATGCCACCTGCTCCTGCTACTGCACTCGTTGTTTGCCTTTGCGCAGCGTGGTGTGGTGTCTGTCGCGACTACCAGAGCCGCTTTGCGCAGGTGCAGGCCAGGTTTCCACAAATCGAGTTTCTCTGGATCGATGTCGAGGACGAGGCCGACCTGCTGCATCCGCTGGATATTGAGGATTTCCCCACCCTGTTGTTGGCATCCGGCAATGTGCCGCGCTTCCTGGGTCCGGTCACGCCACAAGCGGAAATGCTGGAGCGCCTGATCCGCTCTCAACTTCAGGATCCGGCAGCGCCGGCGCTGGCGGACAAGTCAATCTCTGACCTGGTCCTGCGTATTCGCGCCAAGACCAGCGCCTGAATCCGGATTGGGCTACCATCGGCCCCCTATGCAACTAGCGCAATCCAAGCCGTTCATGCAGCGCCACAAGGCGTGGCTGTTGTGGCTTGTCCTGTTGCTGCCGCTGGCTCAGGCCGCTGCCAGCTGGCATGTGCTCTCACACGCAAATTCCGGGCAGCTGAGCGAGCCCGATGATCAGCAGACTCTGCACCAGGCGAATTGCGAATTGTGTCTGAGTGCTGCGGCCCTGCTCAGCGGTGCGCCGCTGGTCGCGACAGCCGATCTGCCTCACGCCCCTGCGCTGGCGCAACAGGTCGCTGCCGACTGGCGCACTGTCCTCTGGAAGCCAGCTGCACGCGCTTACGACAGCCGCGCGCCACCGTTTTCCCTGCGTTGATCTTGAAACCCTAGCGTCCAGCTCGCGCCCTGCGCGAGCCGGCCTTGTTCAATGCATTGTCGGGAGAACTCACCCATGCACAAACTGTTTTCCGCGAGCCTTGCGCTCGCCTTGGTCGCGCCGACTGGCGCTTTTGCAGATACGACGTCCGGCAGCGCAGCCGAAATTCAATTGCTGCGCAGTGAAATGGCAGCCATGCGAGCCCAGTACGAGGCCCGCTTGCAGGCCATGGAGCAGCGTCTGCTCAACGTGCAGCGGCTTGCTTCGAGCACGCCGCCAACGGCGCCAGCACCCGCTGATCCCGTGCCGGCTGCAGCTGCGCTGCCCGTTGCGACCGGTGGCAGCGCCAACGCCTTCAATCCGGCAATTTCGCTGATTCTCTCGGGCGGCTACAGCCAGCTCTCCAGCGACCCGGCCAGCTACCACCTGAGTGGCTTTCAGCTGCCTGCCGGATCCGAGATGGGCCCTGGCCAACGCGGCTTTGCGCTGGGCGAATCCGAGCTCGGGCTGTCGGCCAGCATCGACCCCTGGTGGCGTGGCACCCTCAATCTGGCGCTGCATGGCGACGATGCCGTCTCCGTCGAAGAAGGCTTTGTCCAGACCACGGCGCTAGGCCATGGCCTCACACTGAAAGCCGGGCGCTTCTTCTCCGGACTGGGCTACCTGAACTCGCACCACGCCCACGCCTGGGACTTTGTTGACAACCCGCTGGCCTACCAGGCTCTGCTGGGCACGCAGTACAGCGACGACGGTTTGCAACTGCGCTGGCTGGCGCCGACCGATCAGTACCTTGAGCTGGGCGCTGAACTGGGGCGCGGGCGCAGCTTTCCGGGCAGCGATAGCGACGCCAATGGCGCCGGCATGAGAGCATTGACGCTGCATACCGGTGGTGATCTGGGTGATAGTCACAACTGGCGCGCCGGCCTGTCCTGGCTCTCCGCCAAGGCGAGCGATCAGGCGCTGACGGCCATGGACACCGCAGGCAACATGGTGAGCAACGCCTTTAGCGGCAACACGCGGGTCTGGGTGCTTGATGGCGTCTGGAAGTGGGCGCCCAGCGGCAACGCCACGCACACCAGCTTCAAATTGCAGGGCGAGTACCTGCACAGCACGCGCAGTGGCAGCCTGAGCTATGACCTCAATGGCCTGAATCTGACGGACGCGCATCGCGCCGCGCAGTCGGGCTGGTATCTGCAAGGCATCTACCAGTTCATGCCGGGCTGGCGCGTCGGGCTGCGCAGTGAGCGCCTGAACCCGGGAACGCCGGACTACGCCAGCAACGCAGCCTGGCTTTCGGGCACCGCCTACCAGCCGAGCAAGACCACGCTGATGCTTGATTTCACTCCCAGCGAATTCTCGCGTCTGCG
>CAITZZ010000027.1 GCA_903897005.1 uncultured beta proteobacterium
ACGACACGGTAGACGAGTTGTACTCCGACATCAAGTACTACCTGACCAAGATTTCGCGCGAGGCGCTGAGTGAGAGCGAGGGCCACCGCTGGACCGACATCATCAGCTTCACCATCAACATGGAACAGATCGGTGACATCATCGAACGCGTACTGGAAGACGTCGAAAACAAGAAGATCAAACCGGGCCGCGAGTTCTCCGAGGCCGGCATGGCAGAGATCACCGACCTGCATGGCCGTCTGGTGGACAACCTGCGCCTGGGCATGAGCGTGTTTCTGGACGGCAATGTGCGCGACGCGCGCAAACTGCTTGAAGAAAAGACGCGTTTTCGTGATCTCGAGCGTGAATACGCCGCCACCCATCTGGAACGTCTGGCCGTCAATACGCCTCAGAGCATGGACACCAGTTCGCTGCACATCGATCTGATCAGCGACTTGAAACGCATCAATTCGCACATCTGCTCGATCGCCTATCCGATCCTGGATTCAGCCGGTGCCCTGGCACCGAACCGCTTGCGCGACCCGGTGGCACCGCATTCGGTCAAGCCGCACCCAGGGCGCATTCCAGAATCAAGGCCGCCTCGGTCGTGAATTCATCGCGCTGCAGGCGCTCGATCAAATCGGGCACCTCCAGCAAAGCGAACTGCGCCACCTCACCGTCCTGATTGAGCGGCTGCACGCCGTCTGGCACGGTGCAGCGGTACCAGTCAACCCGCTCCACCACATAGCCTGCGTCCGCACCGTCGGAACTGGGCTTGCGCAGCAGCACTTCACCGCCACGGCGCAGGTCGGTCAGCGTGTCCATGCGCAAGCCAGCCTCCTCCCAGGTCTCGCGTGCCAGCGCCGACTCCAGACTGTCCTGGGCCGAGACCATGCCACCCATCAGCGTGTCCCAGAGGCCCGGTTCGTTGGCCTTGTCCAGCGAGCGCTGTTGCACCCAGAACCGGCCGTCGCTCGTGCCGCCGACCAGATGCACGGCACTTGTGGCCATGCCCAGTGGTCGACAGATGCCACGCTCCACGCTGGCAATTCTCAGCCCCTGCGCATCGCACACGGCAAGTTGCTCATTGCGCCAGTGCTGGCGCACCCGACCCGCGCCCAAGGCACGAAGCGCATCGGCCAGCGTATTCAGTGCGGGCGTCGCATCACCCAGCAAGCGCCAATGCGAACCGCTGGCGCTGTGTTGCAACTGCAGCAACTCCCTGGCAAGTGATGCATGTTGGGAAATCAGGGGGTCGAAGAAGTCGACCTCCACCGAACCAATCACATGCTGCTGCCAGAGCAGCGGCAAGCGCGGTCGTAAAGGCAGCTGATCGGCCCTGGCCAGCAGAGCCGCGCGCCACTGCGGATCGACTGCCAGCCTCACAGAGTCAGGATGGTGCAGCCGGTGGTCTTGCGTGCTTCCAGCGCAATGTGTGCTTGCTGCACGTCTTCGAGCTTGAAACGCTGGTCGATGCGGATGTGGACTTTGCCGCTGCTCACGACCTCAAACAGATCATCGGCCATGGCCTGCGTGGTCTCGCGCGTCGTGATGTGGCTGAACAGAGTCTGACGCGTCACATAGATCGAGCCTTTGGGGCCCAGAATGCCGGGCGAAAACGGTGCTACCGGACCCGACGCGTTGCCAAAGCTGGCCATCAGGCCAAAGGGCGCCAGACAATCCAGCGACTTGTCCCAGGTGTCCTTGCCCACCGAGTCGTACACCACCTTGACGCCCTTGCCACCGGTGATTTCTTTCACGCGCGCCAGAAAGTCCTCGCTCGCATAGTTGATGACAAAGGCGGCACCATGCTCCTTGGCCAGCGCGCACTTGGCGTCAGACCCGGCCGTGCCAATCAGTTGCAGCCCCATTGCACGCGCCCACTGGCAGGCAATCAGGCCCACACCACCGGCCGCTGCGTGAAACAGCACAAAGTCGCCGGCCTGCAGACCACCCTGCGGCAGCGTGCGCTTGAGCAGGTACTGCGCCGTCAGCCCCTTGAGCATCATGGCAGCACCGGTCTCGAATGAAATAACGTCGGGCAGCTTGCAGACGCACTTGGCCGGCAT
>CAITZZ010000028.1 GCA_903897005.1 uncultured beta proteobacterium
GCGCAGGGTATAGAACTTCTGCGCGTCGGCGGCGATCATGATCACCGAGCCGAGCAGGCACAGGCTGATGCACAGCGCAAACCAGACTGCTTCAGGCAGTGGGTAGACCGGCTGCGAGCTGCGCGAAATCAGCAACCAGCCAAAGACCCAGTAAAGCCCGAGCACCGCCGCGAAAGCGTTGATGCCGGCGCCTATGGTGATTTTGATCTGCCAGTTCGGGTCCGGAAAAGCCAGGTCCTTGATCAGCCAGACCAGACCATAACCACCGTGCAGCGCAAGGTAGATCCAGGCGGCGGTGGACGTGTTCTGGTAGTACCAGATCAGGAAACCAAAAAAGAAGAAGCTGCCGCCCTTCTGGAAATTGATGATCCAGGCAAACTTCCAGGGGCGCGGCCCACCCAGAAAGTCTTTGGAAAGGTAGTCGGTGAACTTGCGCATCCCCACCGCCCAGGCGGGAGCAGGCGTGGCGTGAGCCGCGGATAGACTTTTCGTCATAATTGTTCCCCCTCAAGAGCATATCGTATTCGAAATGCAGAGCGTTCACCAGCACAAGAACCATGACACGGGATCACCTTGCGCTTGAAATACGTATCACCTGGTGCTACACTAAAGTATGCCATCCAGACATTTGACGCGCGCCTTCAAGACCGCCAGGTTCGCCAAGGACGCGAAGAAAGCGAAGATCAAAGATGAAGAGCTTTGCCAAGCGATCAAGCAGGTCATGTTGGGCCAAGTAGACGATCTGGGTGGAGGTGTTTTCAAGAAGCGACTCAATGACAACCTGCATCGGTCAATCATTTTGGCCAAGGGTGGTCAGTATTGGGTCTACGAGTACCTGTTTGCCAAGAAGGATCGTGACAATATTGAGGACGACGAGTTGCTTGCTTTTCGCCTGCTGGCAAAGAGCTATGCAGGTTTGAAAGAACACCAGCTTGGTCAGTTGATTGCCAACGGGGACTTTGTGGAGATTTGCCATGACGACAAAACAGAAATTCAAGAGTGATGCATTTGAGGCGATTCACGCCTCTGCTTCGGCGCTTCAAAAGGTGGGCGCCATTGACTTGACCACGATGCGCAAGTTCGATGAGTCGTGCCTGGCCACGCCGGTAACCCTGGCACCCAAGCAGATCAAAGGTATTCGTGAGCGCGCGCATGTGAGCCAACCCGTTTTTGCGCGATACCTCAACACCAGTGAGTCAACGGTACAAAAGTGGGAATCCGGAAGCAAGCAACCCAGTGGAATGGCGCTCAAATTATTGGCCGTGGTTGAGAAGCACGGATTAGAAGTGTTAGCTTGACCGGCAATTCTCGAAGGACTGCTGCTGCGTCTGTCAGCACGCCTGTGACCGTCGCCTTCAACCCGCACCACAGCACTTCTTGTATTTCTTGCCACTGCCGCAGGAGCAGGGATCGTTGCGCCCCGGCGTGATGTCGGCGTGCAGCGTCGGTACGCGTGGACCGAAGTTACGCCACAGTTCTCGCAGGTCATAGACTGCCCACACCGCGTCGGCAAAGGTGTTCAGGCGTTTCACACTGAGGCTGGGTGGGCCGTTTTCATCAAAGAAGGAGAGCGTCGGCGTGTCCGTGTCGTCCTCGGTCAGGGCAACCATGGCGTCCAGCGCGCCGTTGAGCCACTTGACGGCTTCCTTGTCGCGCGGCGGTGCCCATTCCTCGGGCCAGGCCTCGACCGCATACATAAAACCCAGCGCCCAGATCTGGCCGAACGCCGGCAGGGTGTCAGCTTGCATGGCAAGCCGTTCTGCTTCCGGCAGCGCAGCCACAGCGCCCCGTACGTCCATCACCTCGGGCTGGTAGGCGGCCGCGTCGTCCAGCGATTCGACTTCTGTGTCGAGGGCTCGCGCCACTTCATCCCAACGCCGCGTCCAGAGTTCGAGGAAACGCTGCTGCTGCCCCTGGGTCGCAAACGAGCTTTCATCCGCGTCGCCCTCGATGCTGATGGCCAGCAGGACTGGCAGGTACTCTGAAGGCGCGATCGGGCGACGACAGCAGATCAGCGCGGCCATGAAGCCTTCGCAAAATTCCCATTGCGGTGTTTCGTCGTAACGGCTGCGCAACTCGTCCAGGATGGCGTCCATCTCGTCAAATTCGTCAGCGCCCAGCGGCACCGTTTCGATGGCGTTCTGGGCAGGCAAGGTCTGGTTCATGGTTCAAAATCCATTGCGGTTCGTGCCCGCACCGACAGGGTGAGCAGGCGTTTTCTCATGCACAGCACAGCGCGGTCCTTGCTCAGCAACGTGGCCTTGTGCAGGACGGCCAAGTCAATGAACTTCTGGTCATCCGCGTCCCGGCAGGTAACGCTGGCCTTGGGCGCCACTTCGACCAGGCGGGCTCGGGTATCGAACTGTTGCAGCACGCTTGGCGCGTCCAGCTCAGTGACTGCCAGACGGGCCATGATCTTCGGATAGCTCAGGACCCGCTCCAGTTCATCGCGCATGGCCTGGGTTGTCAGCCACTGGATTTTGTGGGAAGCCAGGGCAAGCTTGAGGGCCTGCGTTGCGGGGTCTTTGAACAGCAGCAAGTCGAGGACGATGTTGGTGTCGATCACGATCGGTCGAACCAGACCGTTGGGGTCAGAGCCCAATTTCGTTCACCGTCATGTGTACTGCCTGCATCGTAGTCCTGAATTGGGATCTGACCCCAGCTCACCGCAACTTTTCCGGCCGGTGATCTGACCTCGATTTTGTCGGTTGATCCGACCCCGACTTTTCGGGGCGCATGGTTCCAGCCACCAGGTCGAAGCGGAACAATCGGCACTCGATCGGGCCGTTCCACAGCGGCACGCGGCGCGATTCCTTCAGGCGCATCTTGCCGGGCAGCTTGAGATCGGGTGAAAGCACCCAGGCGCTCCAGCCGGCGTAATTCTTCTTCCAGTGGGAGCTGAGCTGGTTGAAAAACTCGCCGCCATCAGACAGTTGCGCCTGCTCGCGTCCAGCACGCTGACTAACGCCGGCCACACCGGCCACTTCAATGCGCTCGCCATAGGGTGGGTTGAGCAGCAGGATGCCGGGTGTCGGGCACGGTGGCATGCGCTGCAAGGCGTCGCCGCCGCGAAATTCGATCACATCAGCCACGCCGGCCCGCTCCGCGTTGCGCTGGGCAAAGTCGACCATCCGGTGCGCCACATCGCTGCCGAAAATGATGGGCTGCTGACCCGGTTCGCGCTTCACCTCGGCGGCGCGCGCTTCGCTCTTGATGGCATCCCAGACATGCGCCTGGTAGGGCAGGTATTTCTCAAACGCAAACGCCCGCAAGCTGCCCGGCGCGATGTTGCAGGCCATCTGCGCCGCCTCGATGGCAATCGTGCCGCTGCCGCAGCAGGGGTCGTAAAGCGGCAGCAGGTCGCCGTCTCCGTCCATCCAGCCGCTGGCAGCGAGCATGGCAGCGGCCAGCGTTTCCTTCAGCGGCGCCTCGCCCTTGTCCTGGCGCCAGCCACGCTTGAAGAGCGGCTCACCGGAGGTGTCGATGTAGAGTGAGCAACTGTCGGTCGTGAGGTGCGCGTAGATACGTACATCGGGCCACTGCGTATTGACGTCGGGGCGCACGCCGCCGGCCTTGACGCGGAAGCGGTCGCACAGCGCGTCCTTGATCTTGAGGGCGGCAAAGTTCAGCGAGGTGAGCGGGCTGTGCTGCGCTGTTACTTCGACCTTGATGCTCTGGCGCGGTGTGAACCAGGCCTCCCACGCCACTTCGCTGGCCGCGCGGTACAAATCCTGTTCGTTGCGGTACTCGGTGTACGACAGCAACACGAGCACGCGCTGCGACAGGCGACTGTGCAGGTTGAGCAACAAAACATCGCGCCAGGAACTGCGCAGCGCAACGCCGCCGCGCTGCTTCAAGACCACTGCCAGCGGCAGCCCGGTGATGCGCTGCACCTCCAGGCTCAGGTAGTCCTCGACGCCAGCGGCGCAGGGGAGGAAAAGTTGGATCTGATTCATAAATTCTTGCTGCTTGTCATTGCGGGCCTGTTGGTTGTCATTGCGGGCCTGACCCGCAATCCAGTGGTGGCGTGGCACTGGATCCCGGATCGAGTCCGGGATGACAAACCATTATTCCGGGATGACAATCAAAGAGCCTTTCTAAGACTTGCCGGCGCAATGCGCAGTCCTTCCCGGTATTTGGCCACGGTGCGCCGTGCACAGTCTATGCCCTGCTCCTTGAGCATTTCGGACAACTGGTTGTCGCTCAGCGGCTTTTTCAGATTTTCGGCGCTGATGAACTGCTTGATCAGGGCTCGTACCGCCGTGCTCGACGCGTTGCCGCCCGAGTCAGTTCCCAGGCCGGAGCCGAAGAAGTACTTCAGTTCGAACGTACCGAACGGTGTCGCTATGTACTTGGCGGTGGTGACGCGGCTGATGGTGGACTCGTGCAGGCCGAGTTCATCGGCGATCTCGCGCAGTACCAACGGGCGCATGGCCAGTTCACCGTGCGTGAAGAAGCTCTTCTGCCGCTCGACGATGGCCGAGCTGACGCGCAGAATCGTGTCAAAACGCTGCTGGATGTTCTTGATGAACCAGCGCGCCTCCTGCAGACGCTGCTGCAGCGCGGCGTAGCTCGATGCATCGCTGCCGCCGCCCTTGTGCTGTTTCAGGGCGTTGGCGTAGATGTCGTGCACGCGCAGACGCGGCATGACATCAGGGTTGAGCCGGGCCTGGAACCGGGCCTGCGCTCCCTTGCCGACCCGGACCACCAGCACATCGGGGACGACGATATTGCGTTCCACGTTGACAAAACGCCGACCCGGCTTGGGCTCCAGGTGAGCAATCAGGGCGATCGCCTCGCGTATCGCAGCGTCGGTCGCATGGCACTGTTGCACCAGACGCTTGATGTCGCGCCGCGCCAGCAAGTCCATCGGCTGCTTGCAGATGCGCAGCGCCACGTTCAGCGTAGCGCCGGTCTTGCCAGGCTCGCGCAGCGCCTGCGCCAGCAAGGCCTTGAGCTGCAAGGTCAGGCACTCGGCCAGATCACGGGCACCCACGCCCATCGGTTCCAGACTTTGCAACAGCCCCAAGGCGACCGTAAAGTGGTGCACCAGTTGATCCCGTTGCGCCTCGTCACCGGGATCCAAACCGTTGGCCAGTGCTTCCAGAGAATCTTCCAGATAGCCGTCGTCATTCAGCGATTCAATCAGGAAGCTCAGCGCGGCGCGGTCCTCCTCGCTCAGCCGCAAGGCCAGCGTCTGGGCATGCAGATAACTTTGCAGAGATTCCTGCGTCCGCGCCAGTTCGGTAACTTCGGCGTCTTCGTTGTCGCTCAGGTTGTTGCCGTGCGCGCGCGCGTCACCACCCCACTCGTTGTCGTCGGGCGAGATCTGGACGCAGCCGTCGCCCTCCCAGTTCTGTCCATCGTCGGCGGAGAGCGGGCTGGCTTCGGCGTCACTGTCGGCTACGGCAACGGTGGCAGTGGCGTAGTCAGCACCGGCGCCGCTCACATACTCGGCCTCGATATCATCCTTGCGAACCGGCGTGTCGGCCTGAGCCAGACCAAAGTCTTCGCGCGGCGCCTCGTCCGCGCCGAGTTCCAGAAACGGATTCTCGTCGAGCATCTGGCCAACTTCCTGGCTCAGTTCCAGCGTGGAGAGCTGCAGCAAGCGGATCGACTGCTGCAGCTGCGGCGTCAACGCGAGATGCTGCGAAACCCGGAGCGAGAGACCTTGTTTCATGGATTCAGAACACTACCGACAGTGCTGTGCGTGGGGGTCGGCCGCCGCGCCGGGCCGCCCCAAGCAAGGCCAGCCCCCTCGGGGCTGAGCCCCGCAGCTCCCAGCCTGCCTGCGCAGGCTGGGACGGGGCGAAGAGCCGTTGCCTGTGGCAACGGCACGTCCAGCGCAGTACGTGCGGCATCGGCTCGTGCCGATCCCGGGGCAGTGACAAGCGTGGGGGCCCACATGCCTACATTTTGAAGTGTTCGCCGAGATAAACGCGCCGCACTTCGGCGTCGTTCACGATCTCGGAGGGGGTGCCTTGTGCCAACACGCTGCCATCGCTGATGATGTAGGCATGGTCACAAATACCCAGTGTCTCGCGCACGTTGTGATCGGTGATCAGAACGCCGATGCCGCGCTGCTTGAGGAAACTGATGATGCGCTGGATCTCGATCACCGCGATCGGATCAATCCCGGCAAAAGGTTCGTCCAGCAGGATGAAGCGGGGTTGCGTCGCCAGAGCGCGGGCAATCTCGACGCGTCGGCGTTCACCGCCGGAGAGGGCCAGCGCCGGTGTCTGGCGCAGGTGCTCGACGCGCAGGTCTTGCAGCAATCCCGTCAGGCGCTTCTCGATCTCGGCCTTGACCAAGGGCTTGCCTGTCTCGTCGCGCTGCAACTCCAGCACGGCACGCACATTCTCTTCCACATTGAGTTTGCGAAAAATCGAGGCCTCCTGCGGCAGGTAACTCAGCCCCAGGCGCGCGCGGCGGTGGATTGGCATGTGGGCGATCGACTGGCCGTCGATCGTGATGTCACCGGCACTGGCTTGCACCAGACCGACAATCATGTAAAAAGATGTGGTCTTGCCGGCCCCGTTGGGACCCAGCAAACCCACCACTTCACCCTTGCACACCGTCAGCGAAACGTCTTTGACGGCCTTGCGGCTACCGTAGAACTTCTGCAGGTGGCTGACTTCCAGGCGGCTTACGCAATGGCTGCCATCAGCGCGTAGCGGCACCTCGTCCGGGGGATTGCCGGACGTCACTTCTTCTCCCCGCCCAGCGTGATGCTTTGGCGAAGTGCCGGCGCGGCAGGTGCACTGGTCGCTGGCGCGCTGGCGGCCTGCGGCTTGGGTATCAGCATGGCCCGGATGCGCCCGCCCGGTGCAGGACTTGCGCCGGTCTTGGGCTGGGTGCCGTCGATGCTGAACATGTCAGTTGTGTTGTTGTAGACAATGACGTCGCCGGTAAATTCATCGGCCAGGGTTGCGCCACGGTAGCGCCGCAACTGCGCCTTGCTGCTGATCCTGACGGTGTCGGCGCGCCCGTCGTACTCGATCAACTCGCCTTCGCCTTCAAAATACTCATCCAGACCTTCGCGCTTTTGCCGAAAGAAGGCCAGCTTGCCTGGCTCGGCACTGATCAGCCCAAACTGGTAGCCCTGCGCGTCCTGGCGCACGTCGATTTTGGCGGCCCGGATCAGAATCGTGCCTTTGGTCAGAACGACCCGGCCACTGAAGACACTGGTCTGCTTCAGATCATCGTAGCGCAGGGCGTCCGCTTCGACGTTCAAGGGCTTGTCGCGGTCCGCTTTTTCAGCACATGCAAAACCGGCGCCAAGCGCCAGGGCAAGCAGCAGGAAGAAACGGAAAAGGAAGGATTTCATAAAGGCACGAATCTTGCAAGAAGACCTTGCCTTTGGATTGTAGCGAGCGCGCGGCGCTTATTTGCCGTTGCGGATGCCTGCTACCAGATGGTCCACTACCTGCAAGGCGCGCTCCAAGCTCTTGGCCATGGTGCCGTTGGTCCAATAACGACCGGCCACACCCAAAGCCGGTACGCCATCGATCATGTAGTTGTTCTGCAGCTGGGTGGCACGACTGGCCTTGGTGGCCACCGAGAAAGAGTTGTACTGCTCCAGGAACTTGGCTTTGTCGACCCCCTGTTTGGCAACCCAGTCGGCAATCGCATCGCCTTTGTTCAGCTCCTTCTTTTCGACGTGAATCGCGGCAAACACCTTGGCATGAAGCTTGTCGACCAGGCCCATGGCTTCCAGCGCGTAGTACAGGCGCTGTTGCGGCGCAAAATCATCGCGAAAAGCAATCGGCACGCGCCGCGCGACAACGTCTTTCGGAAGTCGCTTGCTCCAGGCATCGAACGCCGGTTCAAAAGCGTTGCAGTGCGAGCAGTTGTACCAGAAGAACGCGACTACTTCGATCTTGCCAGCGGGCGCCTCGACCATGACCCGCTTGTCCAGCGTCAGGTAATCTACGCCGGCTTCGGGCGCTTTGCCTTGCGCCAAGGCAGTGGACTGAACAATGCCGGCACCGGCAACAAGGGCACCGCAGGCCAGGGAAAAATCACGACGCTTCATCTTCAATCACTCCAGTTAAAAGGGTTTCATCCATAGCCTAACGTTGCACCCGCACCAAGGCGGCCTCCATGCCATTGGCATCGAGCTTTTCCTTGACCTTGTCGGCGTCTTCGCGCTTGTCAAACGGACCGGAGCGAACCCGGAACACGGTCCGACCGGACTGTTCGCGCTCCGAGACCTTGGTTTCAACGCCACTGAGGGAGAGCTTGGCGCGCTGACTCTCTGCATCCTCAGGCGTACGAAATGCCCCGACCTGGACAAAATAGATAAACGGGTCGCTGCTGGCACTTCGCGCATTGGCCAGGTCGCCCAGTGGATCGGCTGTCACCGCCGGCTTTGATTCTTTTTTGGGCACCGGGGGTGAAGCGACAACCGTGCTCGGCGCCACGGCGGCAGCCGATGCCGCAGCCTCGGCCGGCACCAGCGGCTTGGCCGGATTCTTGCCGTACAAGGGGGCATTGGGATCCCAATCCTTGTTCTTTTTGGTCTCGGCGGCGTCCTGATCCGGCGTGCGGGTCTGCCCTTTGTTCATGAACTGGACCGGAACTTTCATGACGTAGAGAGCCACTGCCAGCGCCACCGCCAGGCCAACGACAACCCCCAGGATAAAACCCAGAATGGTTCCACCGCTTTGCTGTTTCATGCCCATCCCTCTATAAACAGTTGGGGACAGAGCTAAAGATCTGTCCCGCAAAATTATCGTACCGGACAGCGCTCAAGATCTGTCCCGCAAAGTCATTACATTTTCTCCGGCGCGCTGACACCCAGCACAGCCAGCCCATTGTGCAGCACCTGCGCCGTCGCCGCGACCAGGGCCAGCCGGGCTTGTTTGACGATCGGGTCATCAACCAGAATCCGCTCTGCATCGTAATAGCTGTGGTAACTGGCAGCCAGCTCACGCAGGTAAAAAGTGACATCGTGCGGTGCAAAATCCTGCGCCGCTGCCGTCAGCATCTCGGGGTACCTGGCCAGTTGCAGCATCAGGGCCTGTGCCTGCGGACTTTGCAGCGGGGAGAGGTCGGCCTGCAACAGGGTCGCCACATCGCCGCTGTCCTTTTCACGCCAGGCCGCCAGGACCGAGCAGATGCGGGCGTGCGCGTACTGCACATAATAGACCGGGTTGTCGTTGTTCTTCGCCACTGCCAGATCAACGTCAAAGGTGTACTCGGTGTCGGGCTTGCGGCTGAGCAGGAAGAAGCGCACCGCGTCTTTCGATGTCCACTCGATCAAATCACGCAAGGTCACGTAACTGCCGGCACGCTTGGAAATCTTGACCTCCTGCCCACCACGCACAACGCGCACCATGGTGTGCAGCACGTAGTCGGGGTAGCCCGCCGGAATCCCCACATTGGCCGCCTGCAGGCCGGCCCGGACGCGGGCGATCGTGCCGTGGTGGTCGGTGCCCTGAATATTGACAACCTTGCCAAAGCCTCGCTCCCACTTGCTGATGTGGTACGCCACGTCGGGCACAAAGTAGGTGTAGCTGCCGTCGCCCTTGCGCATGACGCGGTCTTTGTCGTCACCGTAATCGGTGGACTTGAGCCACAGGGCACCATCTTTCTCATAGGTCTTGCCGGCCTCATGCAGTCGCTTGACGGTGTCATCAACCTTCCCGCTGAGGTAAAGGCTGGATTCCAGGTAGTAGTTGTCAAACTCGACAGCAAAAGCCTTCAAATCAAGATCCTGCTCATGGCGCAGGTAAGCCACGGCAAACAGGCGCATGTCATCGAGCGCCTCGACGTCGCCCGAGGCTGTGAATTCGCGGTCATCAGAAGAAACCGTCTTGTTGGCAAGAAAGTCGGCGGCGATGTCGGCGATGTAGTCACCGTTGTAGGCGGCGGCATTTTCGCCACTGGGCCACTCGGCGTCCCCCGGCTTGAAACCGCGCGCGCGCAATTGCACGCTGCTGGCCAGCGTGCCAATCTGAACGCCAGCATCGTTGTAATAGAACTCACGGTAAACCTGCCAGCCCTGGGTCTGGTACAGATTGCAGATGGCGTCGCCCAAAGCGGCCTGCCGACCATGTCCCACATGCAGCGGGCCGGTCGGATTGGCCGAGACAAATTCCACCAGCAGGCGCTTCTCCGTGGGGGCCTGGCTGCCAAACCGCTGCGCCTGCGACAGCACTTCGCGCACGATCTGTTGTTTGGCTGCCGGCTTGAGCCGGATATTGATGAAGCCCGGGCCAGCGATATCGATCGCATCAACCCAGCGCACAAAGGCCGGCATCAACAGCAACTCGGTACGCAAATTGTCCGCCAGCTGTCGCGGGTTTAGCTTGAGGGGCTTGGCCAGTTGCATGGCCGCCGTGCTGGCCAGATCGCCCAGCGCCGCCTGCTTGGGTGACTCAAAAGCGGCTTTGCCGGCAGCGCCAGGCGACATTTTTTCCAGCACCTGGGCCAAGGCTTCGAGCAATTCAATTTTTACGGAGAGCATCGCCTGATTTTAAGGGTGTGGCCAGGAAAGCGCTTTGTCATCGCCTTTGCAGCGCCAGCCGTTATGGTCGAGAATCCATTGCGGGATTCCCTCCCAAACCCCTTTTGTGAACGATGCACGATGAAAAAGCTACTCACCCTCCTGACTGTCGGCCTGTCCCTTTCTCTGGGCAGCGCTTTCGCTGCTGACGCGCCGGCAAAGTCATCACAACAAAACAAGATGGCCTCCTGCAACAAGGACGCCGGCGACAAGAAGCTCAAGGGTGACGAGCGCAAGGCCTTCATGAAAGACTGTCTGAGCAAGTAAGCAAGAAAAAACCCCGCCGGTTCCGCCCGACGGGGTTTTCTTTTGGCATGATGCGGCCATGATGCATCGCAATACCTCGTCTCCGTCCATTTCCTGTGTCATTCCGTCCTTCAACGAAGCGCGCAATCTGGGCGTCGTGGTGCCGGAAATTCTGGCCACGCTGGCTTCCCTGAGCCCCAGCGTTGAACTGATCGTGGTGGACGATGGCAGCCTGGACAACACCAGCGAAGTCATGCAGGCCCTGTGTGCCAGCCATCGCGAACTGGTCTACCTTCGGTTTTCCCGGAATTTTGGCAAGGAGCCGGCGCTCACCGCTGGCATAGACACAGCGCGCGGCGATGTGCTGATCCTGATGGATGCCGACGGCCAGCACCCCGTCAGCCTGCTGCCCGAAATGCTCAGGAAATGGCAGCAGGGCTCGGACGTCGTCTATGCCGTGCGCAAGACCCGCGACGACCAGTCGGGTCTGCAGGTCAAACTGACAGCGCTTTTCTACAAGCTGGTGAACTTTGGCAGCCGGGTCAAAATCCCGGCCAATGCTGGTGACTTCAGACTGATGGACCGCAAGGTCGTCAATGCACTCAAGAGCCTGCCCGAGCGCAACCGCTTCATGAAAGGCTTGTACGCCTGGGTTGGTTTCAACAGCACAGCGATTGACTACGAGCCCTTGCCGCGCGCCGACGGTAAGAGCAACTTTGGTCTGCGCGGTTCACTGTCGCTGGCGCTGACCGGGATTCTGGCGTTTTCGATTACACCCTTGCGCGCATTGGCCGCCGTCGGCATGGCACTGTCAGCAATCGCCCTGGGCTACGGCCTGTGGGTTGTGGGTGAGTATTTTTTCTCCGGCATTGCGGTGCCCGGCTACGCCACCATCGTCGTCGGCATGATGTTTTTCAGTGGCATCCAGTTGCTCTCCATTGGTGTGCTGGCCGAATATGTCGGGCGCATCTACGAAGAGGTCAAACAGCGCCCCCCCTACCTGATCAGCCAGCGTAACGGACATGGCCTGCCAGCGGCCGACGCGTCTGACGGGTTCAGCCCCCGACGGCAGGAACAGGAAGCCTCGCTGCTTTGAGCGCATCGACGTTCTGGTTCCTGCTGGTCGGCGCCAGTGCGGCGGCAACCCACATGGCTGTCTTTGCCGTGACACAGCAGCTGATGTGGCCCGAACTGGCCAATGCGCTGGGTTTTTGCGTTGCCTTCTTTGTCAGTTTTGCCGGCCACCGCCTGCTCACTTTCAAGGATGCCGGGACTTCGGTCACGACCAGCCTGGGCCGCTTTGCGGCGACCGCCGTCGCCGGCTTCGCCAGCAACGAGCTGGTCTTCATGCTGCTGCTGCGCGCGCTGCACTGGCCGGCGTTAGCGGCTCTAGCGCTGGCGCTGGTGCTGGCAGCCGGGCAGACCTATGTGCTGAGCCGGTTCTGGGCTTTTCGCCGTTAAGGCTGGAGCCGACTGGTACAGGAGCCAGCCGGCACCTTCGTAAAAGCGCTTCCAGCCGGAAAGATCCAGAGACTTTTCGCCGCCAATGCGCAGCACCAGCCAGTTGCCGCTCACCAGGCCCGCAGTTGCCAGCACTTCAGGCGGCTGCAACTGCCTGGCCGCATAGGCATCAAAATCCGCACCTTCAAACAGTTCGCGCTGCCAGCCGTCGCCGGCCCGCTGACGCAGCAGCGGCCAGTCTTCCAGCACCACCATCGGCTTGGCTGTCTGTGCATAAAACGGCAGGTCGTAAGGGTAAGCGCCTGTAACGTAAATCGTGTCGGTTGGTGTGGCAGCGCAGGCCAGCACTTGCGCCAGGTCCTGTGCGCGCCCGCTGCGCGTGACCGCGCCGACCTGGGTCACGATGGCCAGCGCAATGCCAACGTTGACGACACACAGTGCAGCAAAAATCTGCGGAGCGCGTGTCCGCTGCGCCATGCTGCGCTGCCACCCGAGCGCTGCCAGCAAGGCCAGCGGCGGCACCGCCGGCAACACGTAGCCAACCAGCTTGGAATTGGGGATCGAGAAGAAGAGCGTGATTGATGCGGCCCAGATCCAGCACAGAGCGGTCCACTCTCTGGCCACCGGCGGTGCCGCGTCTGCCGCCCGCTGCCCTTTGCGGTGCAGCTGCGCCAGTGCAAAAAAGACCCAGGGAAACAGCAGCAAGCCCAGCGCGGCCAGGTAAAACCACCAGGGTTGCGGATTGTTGTAGGTGCTGGCGGTATAACGTTTGAAGTGTTGGTTGACAAACATGTAATCAAACAGCTGCGGGTACTTTTGCTGGGCAATCACAAACCAGGGCAGGGCGATCACGGCAAACAGGGCCAGGCCACTGAACCAGGGCAGGTACAGCACTTTTTTCAGTTGCCGCGTCCAGATCAGCCAGACCAGTATCACCAGACCCGGCAGCGCAATGCCGATCAGCCCCTTGCTCAGCATGCCCATGGCGCAGGCCACAAAACCGAGTCGGGCCAGCAGAGCCTGCGGTTTCGCGCCGGTCATGAAGGAAAAGGCAAAGCACCAGATCGCCACGCCGATCCAGCTCGCCACCAGCATGTCGTGATTGATGTACTGACCACCGAGCAAAAAGCTCAAACTGGTACCGAGCATGAGCGCCGCGCGACGCGCCATCTGCTCGGTGCTGATGGTGCGGGTCGCCAGATACAGCGCCACCAGCATCATGCCCACATGCAGCGCCGGCACCAGGCGCAGCGCCAGTTCATTAACGCCAAAGGTCGCCAGCGAGATGGCTTCGAGCCAATGCAGATAGGGCGGCTTGTGAAAGAAAGGAATGCCGTTCAGGCGCGGCGTCAGCCAGTCGCCGCTCACCAGCATCCAGCGGCCAATTTCTCCGTAGCGTCCTTCATCAGGAACGGCCAAGGGCCGCAGGCCGGCCAGCAGCAGCAAGCCCAGCCAGAGCACAGCCAGCGTGAGCCAGGATTTCTGGCGTTCGGTCAAGGAGGGAGTCACCACGAAATTTTAGCGATCAAAAGAATTTCCCCGGACCACCCGAACGGCGGCACCCTCAAGCGCTGCCGGAAATTGGGTGCCGCTGAGGTAGTCGAACTCCCACAGACGGGCGGCACCGATCGCGTCCGGCGACTCTGAGCCCAGAGCCGGGTGGCACATGATGATGCTGCGCTCCGGCGCGGCCCGCAACCAGCCTTCCATCAATGCGCTGTAGCGTTTTTGGTCGCCGGCAAAATCGTAAACGCCAAGCAAAACAGTCATCGCCCGCAAACCGGCCTCAGCCACCAACTTTTCCAGAGCCGCTGCGCCCATGGCCGTGATGACGCGACTTTTCAGGTCGACGCGGCCAACGGGCACCCGGGAAATCCGCAGATAGGGCAACTGGCCAGGTCCGTAACGCTTGACCAGCGTCTGCACCAACGCTTCGCGAATGCCGGCGAACTGATGTACATGCTGATGGCCGTCCACATAGTCGGGCGGCGCTTTCCAGTGCGCCTCGAAAGCATCAAGTTGATGCTCGATCAGCGTCCGCGTCTGCGCTGCCGCGCTGCCGCGACCAAAGCCTCCCAAGGTCGCCTTGAGCATGGCAGCTCCCAGCGCCAAGCCGTGCCCATGGGCAAGCGCAAACTCACTGGTCCAGTCCAGATGCAGTCCAACGTCAATCGCCTGCGGCAAGTCCTTCAGCAAGTGCACATCCTGTGGCCAGCGAGGTGCGAGCACCATGACACTGGTGGCACTGATGCGCCCGGCGCGCGCCAGTGCAGCGATACCTTGTGAGGCGCCGACATGGACAGCAAAATCGTCAGCGCAGACGATGACGCGCTTGGCCTGCACGCTGCGGGGTCGCATCATGGTGCACGCCAGAAACCTGGCTGGGCGTAGTGGTGTTTCAGAAAGTCAATCCACAGGCGCAGGCGCAGCGGCATGTGTTTGGCGTGGGCAAAAACCGCGTAAATGCCGTTGGCCGGCGCGGCAAAATCCTCCAGCACTTCCACCAGCAGTCCGGCGGCGATCTCGGCCTCGACCTCCCAGGTGCTGCGCCAGGCAATGCCGTAGCCGGCCAGGCACCAGTCATGCAGCACCTGACCATCCGAGCAGTCGAGTGGCCCTCCGGGCTTCAGGTAAACAGGTTCGCTGCTGTTGCCCTTGGGCACGCGGAACGACCAACCCCGTGTCTGCGAGGCATCACTCGACAAAACCAGGCAATCAAACTTCGACAGGTCGGCCGGTTGCACCGGTGTGCCATGCTGCTTGAGGTAATTCGGGGTGGCAACGCAGAGCCGGCGGTTATCCGCCAGACGCACACTGATCAGGCTGGAGTCGCTCAGGTCACCGACCCGCACCGCGCAGTCAAAGCCCTCGGCCGACAGGTCGACGACGCGGTCGCTCAGGTTCAGCGAAATACTGACGTCGCTGTGCAATTCGCGAAAGCGCGGCACCAGCGGCGCCACGTGGCGCCGGCCAAAACCCGCTGGCGCCGTCACCCGCAAGTGCCCGCTGGCCTTGACGCCACCCGCCGAGACACTGGACTCGGCACTGGCAACGTCGGCCAGCACGCGCTGGCAATCTTCGAGAAAGGAACTGCCCTCGTGCGTGAGCGAGATGCGCCGGGTGCTGCGCACCAGCAACTTCACACCCAGGCGCTGCTCCAGCGCGTCAAGCCTGCGCCCCATGATGGCCGGTGCCACGCCTTCAGCCTTGGCAGCGGCGGTCAGACTGCCACGCGTCGCAACGGACACAAAGGATTCGAGCTGCTTGAACTTGTCCATGGTGACGGTATTGTGCGGCAGATGCTTGCGGGGCCGCACACAGCCAGGCCGACAGATCGAGGCAACGGGAATCTGCGGCTACTTTGCCAGCACAGTCATGGTGAAGTCGGGACTGGCGCCCGGCGGCAGCGGGTTCCATGGCTGCCGGTAAGTGCCCCTTAGATCCGATGAGCCGATTTTGGTGACCTTCAAGGTGACGATCTGCTTGCCCCCCGCGCCGGTCGTACCTGGTGGATTCGGGTCTGCCGCGTAATTGCTGCTAACTATCTCGAAGGTGTCGCCGGCAGTGAATGTCCATGCGAAGCCGGTCGTCGCGTTGGCTTTGAGGTTGACGATGATCGTGTCCCCGACCGCAGCGTCAATCGTGCTCCCGGTCAGTGCCACGGGCGTGATCTCGATCGTCTTCGGGGCTGCCGAACTCCCGCCGCAAGAAACCAGCAAGGCTGCGCTCAGCATTGCCATCAGAGCCAGCATCAAGGGCCGGCCCGTCCTTTTGCCTATCAACATGTCCATGTCCTCGCCCCAAATCGGCGCAGTCTACCAGCGAGCGCTTACAGACACTCAGCGGTCGCTCAACACTGCATCAAATGCCTGCCGCGGACCCGCATGGTGGGTGGTGTGGTTCAAGTACCAAACACGCGCGAAGC